>NZ_JAMYUI010000010.1:0-218437 GCF_040322895.1 Mesorhizobium sp. M0088 | reverse complement strand
AGCCTCGGGCCGGATGGCCATCCGGCCCGAGGCTCAATCGCTTCCATCGCACATAATCATCTCGTGCAGATACAAGGGGCAGCGCCGACTCGGCAATTGGTGGTCTCCGCCACAAGTCGGAACCTCTCATTGGTTCTGGAGCGATTGCCCTGATAGGTCTCCCCGGTTGACAGCAGCGCCCTGCCCTTTCATACAAAGCCGTTAATGTTCTCAGGGCGGGGTGAAAGTCCCCACCGGCGGTAAAGGTTTCGACCCAAGCCCGCGAGCGCTTTCCGGTTTCGGAAAGGTCAGCAGATCCGGTGTGATTCCGGAGCCGACGGTTAGAGTCCGGATGGAAGAGAACGAAACGGAAGCCGGCCCGCTCTTCGCGGGCTTAATCCGTATCGTGCGTCCTGATTCTGGTTCGAAACGGAAGGATGGACCCATGAATCAGCATTCCCATAAAGACTACGAAATAACTCGCATCGCCGTTATCCGCGCGCGCTGGCATGCCGATATCGTCGACCAGTGCGTGCAGGCCTTCGAAGCTGAACTGGCCTCTCTCGCAGGCGAACGCTTCACTGTCGACATCTTCGACGTGCCGGGAGCCTATGAAATTCCCCTGCATGCCAAGACCCTGGCCGGGACCGGCCGCTATGCCGCGATCCTCGGCACCGCCTTTGTCGTCAATGGCGGCATCTACCGGCATGAGTTCGTCGCAAGTGCTGTCATCGACGGCATGATGAACGTGCAGCTGTCGACTGGCGTGCCGGTGCTGTCGGCAGTGCTCACCCCACACAACTACCACGACAGCGCCGAGCACCACCGCTTCTTCTTCGAGCACTTCACGGTCAAGGGCAAGGAAGCGGCGAACGCCTGCGTGCAACTCCTGGCGGCGCGGGAGTTGATCGCGGCTTAAGTCACCAAAACGGCCGGATTTCAGCCCTGCAACAAGAATTGCGATCGAGAAGAGTTCTGAAGGTTGCGGTTCCGTTGAAATCCCGCCAGAAGCATCAAGGGCCGACCGGCAACCGGCCGGCCCGCGACGTTGCGCTTGAAACCAGATACGGGAGACTATTGGGTGGCTCGCATAACACTGAGACAATTGCTCGACCACGCCGCCGAATACGGCTACGGCGTGCCCGCTTTCAACATGAACAATATGGAACAGGGCCTCGCCATCATGGAGGCCGCCGAGGAGACCAAGTCGCCGGTCATCCTGCAGGCCAGCCGCGGCGCCCGCGCCTATGCCAATGACGTGGTGCTGGCCAAGCTGATCGACGCGCTGGTCGAAATCCATCCCGACATTCCGGTCTGCATGCATCTCGACCATGGCAACAACGAAGCCACCTGCGTCACCGCTATCCAGTACGGCTTCACCTCGGTCATGATGGACGGGTCGCTGAAGGAAGACGGCAAGACGCCGGCCGACTACGCCTACAATTCCGGCATCACCAAGCGCGTCGTCGACATGGCGCATTGGGGCGGCGTGTCCGTCGAAGGCGAGATCGGCGTGCTCGGCTCGCTGGAGAGCGGCGGCGGCGAGCAGGAAGACGGCCACGGCGTCGAAGGCGCCATCAGCCACGACCAGCTTTTGACCGATCCGGAACAGGCGGTCGAGTTCGTCAAGGACACCCATGTCGATGCGCTGGCGGTTGCCATGGGCACCAGCCATGGCGCCTACAAATTCTCGCGCAAGCCCGACGGCGCGGTGCTGGCCATGAACGTCATTGAGGAGATCCACCGCCGGCTGCCGAACATGCATCTGGTCATGCACGGCTCGTCCTCGGTGCCCGAGGACCTGCAGGAGATCATCAACAAATATGGCGGCCAGATGAAGCCGACCTGGGGCGTGCCGGTCGAGGAAATCCAGCGCGGCATCAAGCACGGCGTGCGCAAGATCAACATCGACACCGACAACCGCATGGCGCTGACAGGCGCCATCCGCAAGGTGCTGACCGAGAACCCGAGCGAGTTCGATCCACGCAAATATTTGACACCGGCCATGGCCGCCATGCGCAAGCTCTGCAAGGAGCGCTTCGAACAGTTCGGCACCGCCGGCAACGCGCAGAAGATCAAGCCGCTGCCGGTCGCCGAAATGGCCAAGCGCTATAAGTCGGGCAGCCTCGACCCGAAGTTCGGCTGAGCTCCAGCGATTTATCCCAGAGCTGCCAGAAGCATCCTGGCAGCTCTGGCGACGGGTGTTTCATTCCGGAGTCTCGGCCTCGGCGCGAACCAGCTTGATATCGGCGCCGGCCGCCCATGAGCCGATATCTTCCCGACGCAATGCCGCCGCCATCATGTCTGGAAACAGATCCGGCGTGCAGGCAAAGACCGGAATGCCGAGGGCGGCCACCGAGCCTGCCATCTTCGGGTCATAACCCGGCCTGCCCTGGTC
Source organism: Mesorhizobium sp. M0088 (assembly GCF_040322895.1). Taxonomy (NCBI): domain Bacteria; kingdom Pseudomonadati; phylum Pseudomonadota; class Alphaproteobacteria; order Hyphomicrobiales; family Phyllobacteriaceae; genus Mesorhizobium; species Mesorhizobium sp. M0088. The sequence goes on along the minus strand of NZ_JAMYUI010000010.1, from coordinate 216,060 downwards.
GGTCAGCGCCAGGAGCACCACGACGTTGACGCCGGAGCGAACGAGTGCAGCAAGCCGCTGCAGCAATTCCTGCCCGTTGCCGCCCTCATAAAGGTCGGTGATCAGCACCATATGTGACTTGGTCGGCCGTTCGATGCGGTCCGCGCAATAGGCCACGGCCTGGTTGATGTCGGTGCCGCCGCCCAGCTGCACGCCGAACAGGACTTCGACAGGATCGCTGAGCTCCTCGGTCAAATCGACGATGGCCGTGTCGAAGCAGACAAGCTTGGTCCGCACGACCGGCAGGGAAGCCATCACCGCGGCGAAGATGGACGCGTAGATCACCGAGCTTGCCATCGAGCCCGACTGGTCGACGCACAGCACCACCTCATCCAGGTCGACCAGCCTTCGCTGTTTGCGCATGAAGCCGACCAGCTTCTCCGGCACGATGGTTTTGTGTTCGGGCTGGTAATGGCGAAGGTTGGCTGAGATCGTACGCGGCCAGTCGATGTCGCGCTGGCGTGGGCGGTTGGTGCGCTGCGACCGGTCGACCGCGCCGCGTATCGCCTCGGCTGTCTTCTGCTCCAGCCGCTGCATCAGCTTGGCGACGATATCGGCGATGATCGTACGCGCAATGTCCTTGGTCTTGGCCGGCATGACCGAGCGCAGCGAAATCAGGTCGGCGACGAGATTGACGTCGGCCTCGATCGCCTTGAGGAATTCCGGCTCCATCAGCATCTGCTTCAGGTTGAACCGTTCGAAGGCATCCTTCTGGACGATCTGGACGACCTGTGCGGGAAAGAACGATCTGATATCGCCCATCCACTGTGCCACCCTTGGCGCCGAGCGGCCGAGGCCGCCGCGCCGCTTGCGCGGATCGGCAGCCGCATCGCCGGCACCATCGCCGTAAAGCGCATCGAGCGCCGCGGAAAGCCGCTTGTCGGTGTCGGACAGCGCTGACGAGGTTTCCTCATCGGCCCCGATCGCCAGGCGCCAGCGGCGCTCCCGTCCGTCGCCGGCGTGGATTGGTTCGCTCATTTCGGCCTCGTCATCCATTGCCGCTCCCGCCCGTCAGCAAGGGTCCGAGCCGTTCAAGATGGCGGCGCCACGCTTCGTCGCCATCCGGAGTCGGCGTCAGTCCGGCGGGCAGGCGTGCGGCGCGGCCGAGCACCGCTTCGATCAACCGCCGCCGCTCCATCGAGTCCAGATGCGAAAAGACCCGGCGCAGCAACGGCAGATGGGCAATGAAGGCGTCTTCGTCGAGGGATGCGAGCCAGGCATCCACCGCACCGCGCAGGCCCTCGTCGTAGATCAGCCGTTGGCCGGCAGTGCTGAAGAAACCCTCGAAGAACCCTGCAGCCTCGGTGACCGGCGTTCCTGGAGACAGACGTCGTGCGATCAGACCGGTTGCCGCGTCGGCTGACAGATGGCCGGCTTCGTAGAGCAGATGCGCGGCACAGCCTGCCACCAGCGCCGTCGAGCGCGATCCATCGAGCACCGCAGCCAGCCCATTGCGCCAGGCGTCCAGCACGTCCTGTTCAGGCTCAACCAGACTGATCGCTTCGTCGGCCTTGCGCATGGCGCCGACCAGCGTCGTGGATGCCTGGGCATCGAGGTCGCGGGCGGCATAGGCGAGCGCGATCCCGCCTTCGACGATCAGCCGCTCCAGCAGACCGGACAGACGGGCGGTTTCCGTTTTGCGAGCCTCGCCATAGCGGATGATGTCGGCGAGCGGCGGCACCGATGTCAGGATTTCCAGGCATTCGCTGCTGCGGGCTGCCCGGTCCTCCAAGGCCGCGAGACCGGCGATCGACGCTTCCGACAGGTTTGCCGTGATGGCGCCCTGGACCAGTGCGGCCATCGCATCAAGAGACGTTGCCGCGCCGATCATCTGGATCAGCCTGCCATTGGCCGCCTTTTCGATGGTTGGTCCGTAGACCAGGTTCTCCACCAGTCGAACGGCATATTCAGGTTCCCACGACAGCGTCCAACGCTCGCGAAAGGTGCCGCGGCTACGGCCGCTGTCGGTGAGTTTGCCCCAATGCACGCCAAGCACGGACAGCCGGTGCAGCAAGGTCGACCGAAACAGCCCGCTCTCGCTGCGCAGATCGACCGATAATTCGCGCTCCAGCGCCTCGGGCTTCAGCCGCGCTGCTTTCTGGTTGCGTTGCAGGTCCTCGATCAGCGGCGCCAGCGGCGTGTCTGGCGGAATTTCACCGACATCGGCGCCCAGCAGCAATTCGGCTTCGACCAGCGCCCACAGCAGCGCTTCCCCGTTGAACAGGGCGGCGATCGCGGCGTCACGCAATTCCTCGAAACCGGGCTTTGGCCGCTCACGGATCACAGCCAGCGTGCGGGCCAGCCGTTCGGCTTCGATCAGCGAGGCGGTCGAGACCATGTGCCCCTTCGCCCTCAGGACCGCCGCGATCTTCGCCAGCCACAGGACCGAGGAGTCGCCTTGCCCGCGCGTCTGCCACAGATGCTTGCACCAGCCGGGCGCGACAACGCCGGCGCCATAACCGAAGCCCAGCGCCAGGCGCGGCCCCGTCCATGGCGCCCAGGTCATCATGCTTTTGCGGCGGGCGAGCCCCTTGAGTAGCGCCTGGTCTTCCTTCAGCGGTCGCGTCGCCTGCAGTGCCGGCACATGGAAGGCACCGCAAACGATAGCGATCGGCCCATCGAATTCCTTTCGCGCGGCGGCGATTTCAAGCCGCATATGCGCTTCGCGTTTCGCCTCAAACGCCGCAAGCGGACCTTCGCCGTCCCGCAGCGTCGTCATCGCGTCGGCTATTGCCGCGAAGATTGGACCCGGCTGCGGGTTCTGCTCGATGATATCAGACCACCAGCTTTCGCCATCCTCATAGCCGGCAGCTTGTGCCAGCGTTCCGATCGGGTCCCGCAGATGCGGCGCCAAGTCAGCCTCGACGTTGGCTTCCGTTCCATCGCTCTCGGTTTCCCCCACGGCCTCAATCGGCGCAGTGCGGGCTGACGACGGCAAATCGATGAAGCGCACTGCCGCATTGTTGGTGACGGCCCAGAGCGTCGCCTGATACTCCGGCGAGAATTCGGCGAAGGGCCAGAAGCTTGTCGAGGCCGGATCGTCTTCGGGATAGCAGAGCAGCGCCACCGGCGGCTGCATTTCGGGGCGGGCGAGCAACGGCAACAGCGGGCTGGCGTCGGCCGGTCCTTCGATCAGCACGGCGACCGGTTTCAACTCCTGCAACGCCTGCACCAGGCTGTCGGCGGAGCCGGGCCCGTGATGGCGTATGCCGAAATAGGAAACGTCGCTGAGCGCCATGGCGTCAGATTGCCGCGTTCAAGGCCGCGTAGTAGCCGGCATAGTCTGGCCGCTTCTTGAGCACGGTTTCCAGATATTCTTCCAGCACCAATTTGTCCTGCACCGGATCCTTGACGATCGCGCCGACGAGGCTGGCGGCAAGGCCTTCGGCGCCGAGCTTGCCGCTGTCGAACCAGGCCGCCTGGCTGAGGCCGCCGACCATGGTGGCAATGGCTTCGGCCGTGGACAGCGAACCGGACGGCGTCTTCAACGTCACCTTGCCGTCGGCTGTAGCGCCGGAGCGCAACTCGCGAAAAATGGTCAGCACTCGCGCGATCTCCTCACCGACATTCTTCGGCACCGGCAGGTCGAGACCGCCGGCCATCTCTCCGACCCGCTTGGAGACGATTGCCACTTCCTCCGCCATGTCTTCGGGCAAGGGCAACACGACGACATTGAAGCGGCGCTTCAACGCTGACGACAACTCGTTGACGCCCTTGTCGCGGTTGTTGGCGGTGGCGATGATGTTGAAGCCGCGCTGCGCGTAGATCGAGGTGTTGAGTTCCGGGATCGGCATCATCTTTTCGGACAGCACGGTGATCAGCGTGTCCTGCACATCGGAGCCCATGCGCGTCAGCTCCTCGAGGCGGCAAAGCTTGCCGTCCTGCATGGCGCGGTAGAGCGGCGTCGGCACCAGCGCATCCTGGCTTGGGCCCTTTGCCAGAAGCTGTGCGTAGTTCCAGCCATAGCGGATCTGGTTCTCGTCGGTGCCGGCCGTGCACTGCACGATCAGGGTCGAATCGCCCATGATGGCGGCGGCGAGATGTTCCGACACCCAGGATTTGGCCGTGCCGGGGACACCCAGCAGCAACAGCGCGCGATCGGTGGCGAGCGTCGCGACCGCGGTTTCCATCAGCCGGCGGCGGCCGACATATTTGGGCGTTATCACTGTCCCGTCGTCAGCCTTTCCGCCAAGCAGGTAGGTAAGGACCGCCTTTGGTGAAAGGCTCCATCCGGCAGGCCTTTGCCGGTCGTCATTGCGCGAGAGCGCCTGCAATTCGGCGGCATAGGCCTGCTCGACCGGAAGACGGATGGCTGCGTTCATTTGCTGTTCTCCGGATTGATCATATGTTGGTTCAATGCTCGGCCAGTGACGCGTTGAGCCGCAGAAGACCCAGAGACGGCGCCGCCGGCGCCATACCGGCCGCAACAACGTCTCCGATCAATTTCTCCGCCGTCGCCGCCGTGGCGAGAAAGCCCATAGTTTCCAGAAGCTGGTCGACGCCTCGCCTCACAGCGTCATCGTTTCCGGCAACAGCGGAGCGAAGCGCCGGGAGCATCTGGCCGTTTGTCAGGTCGGCCCATTCCAGCCAGCTTGCTTCGAGGCCCTCGGCCAGATTGAGCGCGCCGAGATGTTGCGTGTCTTTCAGGATCGACCTGACCAGGACACGCTTCCTGCGGCTGTCCAGACGCGCAATGAGGTGGAGGACGAAGAGTGCGGGCTTGCCACCTCCGGCGACAAGCATATCCGCCATGTGCGTCACCGCGGCGTCGCTGCCCGACGCGGCGACCATTCGGGCAACAAGGATATCGGCATTGCTCTCGGCGCCGAATTGCCACGCCCCGATAAACTCGGATTCGGTGGTGCCGAAGCGCGTGGCGAGGTCGACCAGGTTACAGGTCTCGAACAGTTCGGCGCGACGTCTTTCCTGCGCCGGCGATTTGAGTTTTGCCGGCGTGTAGGTGGTGCGGCGGCGGATGAAGCCGGATTTGCCTTCAGCGATGAAGGCAGCGAGTTCGGCCGTCGGATCTTCCGGCCCGCCATCGCCTGGCGAGCCGTGCTCTCCCAATCTTGCCAGCAACCGGCCAGCGAGCTCGCGCAGCTTGCCGGAACGATCGGCGGAGAGGCTCTTCAGGAATGGCACGTCATCGGCGCCCAGGCCGAAGCGCAACAGGTCGACGAGTGCAATCCTGATCTCCGCCGGCTCTCCGGAGGCCTTGGTTTCGATCAGTTGCCGAGCCGAAGCCGGTGCGGTGCGGCGCATATCGGCGAGCGCGGTGCGGCGTGCGGCGGGATAGAAGTCATCCCAGTTTTCCACCGTCAGATGCTCCTGGCTTGCAGGTTTTTCGCCGTCCGCGCCTGCCTGCCAGTCGACCCAGGGTGCATAGACGTCCGGACTGCTCTGATCCGACGCGGCTGGCATCCAGTCCATCGGATGCAGCACGAAGCCGCGGCTGGCGACGAGCGTGACCACACGCGACTTGCTTCTTGTGTCGGCGGCATGCTTGAGCGCGGCTCGCAATAGCGGCCGCAGCCGTTCCGGCAGCATCGGCAAGGCGAGTTCGGGCAATTGCGGGCGGCGTTTCAGCATCTTTGGCGCGGCTGGCCGCAAGGCGGTGTCGAGAGCTTGTGCGGCGATCGCCAGCAGCCGGCGTTCGCGCTCGTCGGGGCTGGCACCGCCGGCGATCTCCTTCCACGCGCCCGGAGCCAGGTCGAAGGTGGTCCCGCCGGTGATCCAGCAGTCGCGCATGGCCGCCAGGCCGGTCTGCTCGATCTCGTTCACGACAAGTCAAGCCTCCCGAAACCGCTTTGCGCCGCCAGCAGGTCAAGCCGGCTGCCATTCCAAAGTGCTGCCGTTGCCATAAGGTCCAGCCCAAGCAGCGTTGGATTGACGGTGTCGGCAATCGGCAAGGCGATACCATGCGGATCGCCGGCGGCTTGCCACCAGGCAGCGCCCCGATCGTCCAGCAGGATCGCGCCGGGCGGCAGCATGACAGGACAATCGGTGAGCCAAGGGGCTGCGTTCTGGTGAGCAGCATGCGCCGCGAGCGGATCGGCTGTGTGAAAGCCGAAATCGGGCCACTCACCTGTCGGGACGTCGCCCTTGCGGTCCGCCACCAAGGCCCGCAGCGGCTGGCGTGCCGGGTAAAAGACCAGCCTGGCATCGAACCGGTCGCCCGGTGTGAAGGCGTTCGACCGGCGACCGGCCGAGGCCGGAAAATAGTCGAGCAAGAGGGCAAATTGCGGGCTCGCGCTCTTCAGGTCGAGCAGCCAGGTCGAATGGCTGACGAGACCGTCACGGCGCGACTCGATCTTCTCGCCAAGCACCTCCCAAACGCTTTCGACCTGTTTGGCATCGGGATTGGCCAGAACCTGCTCACGGCTTTCGGACGTCGATACGAGCCGCCTCAGTTCGGCGTCGCCTGGTGTCGATCGCCAGGCCTTGGCCACCAGCACGAGCTTGCCGAGTTCGCGGATCGCCGCGTCCGGGCGCTCCTCGCTGCGCAGACCCATCAGCTGTGACGGAATCTCGTCGATGCGGCCGGCAAGCGCTGTCGCCTTCATGTCGACCAGCCGTGCCGCAATCCGGCGGCAACGGTCACTGCTGTTGTCGACAAAACCCGGCCAGGCCAAGCCGCAACTGGTCAGCGATCCATTGATCCAGCTCATCCAACGCCGCCGACACCGCGGATTGCGTATCCAGCGTCCGCTTGCGCTGCGCTGCCTCGCGGCGCTCGACCGCAGCGGCGTCCTCGACATCAGCGCTTTCGTCGTCGCGCGAGGCCTCGCCAATGCTCTTGCCTCCCGCACCGGGCGCTTGCGCCGCCGGCTGCGGCGAGACCTTCCTGCGGCGGCCGAGCCAATCATTCACCCATTCCGGGGCCGAGCCTGCGGCGGCAAAACTGGCCGGCGTGGTGGCTGCAATCCACATCAGCGCCAAAGTGTGCTTGCAGGGAAATTTCCGCGACGGACAGGTGCATTTGTAGCCATGGTCGCCGGTGTCGACGACCACACGGTAGGGATTGGAGCCGGAACCCTGGCATTCCCCCCAGAGGAGCCCCAGTTGATCGCTCTTTTCGAGCCGTGGCCAGTTCGATTGCCTGGTCAACCTGGACGCGGCGCTCAACGACGCCTGATCGGGCGCAAGCGCTTCGATGGTTTTCAAGTCGAATTCCAAGCCGCGCCTCTCGTCGCTCGAACGATACGGGTAGCCAGTATAGATGGCCGTCTATGACGGATTCTTGTAGCAGCAGCGGCACCGAGATCGATACAGCTGAACACAATAGTTGCGCCAGTCAATCTGATCCGTCGGCAATGCAATTGCTATTCAGCGATGTCTCCCCGAGAAATTATCTCCTGGCGAGAACAAACGCGCGATACGACCTATTGAAGCGTGCGTGCCGGCTGACCGGCGTGGTCGCGGGCGATGCCGGCTTCGGCATCCTCCACCCCAAACGCACGGTCGAGACCCGTCGCCACCACCGAGACCCTGAAGCGGCCTTCCATGCCCTTGTCGAAGATGGCGCCAACGATGATGTCGGCATCCTCGTAGACCTCTTCGCGAATGCGGGTGGCGGCCTCGTCGACCTCGAACAGGGTCATGTCCCTGCCGCCCGATATCGAGACCAGAACGCCCTTGGCGCCTTTCATCGACACTTCGTCGAGCAGCGGGTTGGCGATCGCGGCTTCGGCCGCCTTCATTGCCCGACCCTCGCCGGAGGCCTCACCGGTGCCCATCATGGCGCGGCCCATATCGCGCATCACCGATTTGACATCGGCGAAGTCGAGATTGATCAAGCCTTCCTTGACGATGAGATCGGTGATGCAGCTGACGCCGGCATAGAGCACCCGGTCGGCAATCACGAACGCATCGGCGAAGGTGGTCTTGGCATCGGCGATCCGAAACAGGTTCTGGTTCGGGATGACGATCACCGTGTCGGCGCTCTCGCGCAGCCGCTCGATGCCCTCTTCGGCCATCTGCATGCGGCGCCGGCCCTCGAAGGCGAAAGGCTTGGTGACGACGCCCACCGTCAGGATGCCGGCCTTGCGCGCCGCCTGGGCGATGATCGGAGCCGCACCGGTTCCCGTGCCGCCGCCCATGCCGGCGGTGACGAAACACATATGCGTGCCGGCCAGATGGTCCATGATCTCGTCGAGCGATTCCTCGGCCGCGGCTCGGCCGATCTCGGGAAGCGATCCGGCGCCCAATCCTTCGGTGACGTGGGCGCCAAGCTGGATCAGCCGCGTCGCCTTCGACATGGTCAGCGCCTGGGCGTCGGTGTTGGCGGCGATGAATTCAGTGCCCTGAAGCTGCTCGGCGATCATGTTGTTGACGGCATTGCCACCGCCGCCGCCAACGCCGATCACGGTGATCTTGGGTCTCATCTCGGAGATTTCGGGCTTCTTGAACTCGGCCATGCCTGTGTCTCCTTCGCCAATTGCGCGCGCTTCACGACCCACCCGCAGACTGCTTTTGGGCAGATTGCATCGAGCGGCATGATGCGAATCACTCCGTTGCGATGGGTAGCCCAAAAAGCCAGACAGCGGCCAGAGGTGCAAGTGCATGCGAGGTCAAGATTTGTGATGACCGTTTTGCACAGCGTGGCAGAGACGCCGTGTGCCTGACAATCAAGCCGTGAGCCTTGGCGCGACGCGTCGCTTGCCGCGCAACGATCGAAGCGTCTATCATCTGCTTGATAAGTCGCTGACTTCGGCGTTCTCGCCGGGCTCGGCCACGCAGAATCCCCAGCGGCGAAACCAGCCGGCCGCACAGATTTCTGAACCGATGAAGCAGCGCCCCGCCAATGGCCGACAAAACACAATTCGGGTTGACCGCCGTCGACACCGTTCCCTTGCATGAAAAAGTCTATCTTGAGCTTGTGCGGGCGCTGATGTCCGGCCAGTTCACGCCGGGCCAGAAGCTGACATTGCGAAAACTCGCAAGGGAACTCGGCACCAGCGACATGCCGGTGCGCAGCGCCTTCATGCGGCTGCAAGCGCTGCGGGCGCTCAGCCCAATGCCGAACGGCAGCGTCGAAGTGCCGGCAATATCGGCCGACCGGTTTTCGCAATTGACCGCGGTGCGGACTATCCTCGAAGGTTCGGCGACGGAGCTGGCGACAACACGCATCAACGGCAACAATCTGCGCACGATCCGACGCCACGCCACCGAACTGACATTGGCGGCCCGCAAGGGCGATATCGACGATTATCTGCGCAAGAACCACGACTTCAAATTCTCGATCTATCGCCATTGCGGCAACGAGCAGATGATCTTCCTGATCGAGACCGTATGGATGCAGGTCGGCCCGTTTCTCAGGAACCTCGCCACGGGGTTCGAGGATGATCTCGCCTCCATTCTCGACATTGACTTTCACGAGGAAGTCGTAGCGGCGATCGAGGCTCAGGATGGCGAGCGCGCCCGCGCCGCCATCGTGCGCGACATCGACGAAGGCGCCTCGCACATCCTGCAGCAGGCGAGATTTTCGAAGATGAGAAGCTAGAATCGCCGGGCGACAATTGTTCGATCGAAGGCCCAGCCATGTTGTCTCGGTGGCGAACCCAGAACGTCGAATGCCGGTAGTCGGTCAGTGCGAAATTGGCGATAGCAGAAGCCGCGCAAGCTGGCCGTCGATAGGAAAGTGGATTTGCGGCGTGGACAGCATATGGACTACCTCTTTCGTCCGGTCTTCTGCGAACTCGATATCATCTCGCATTTCAACAAGATCGGCCCATTCCTCGACGTCCTTCGCCTCGAGGTTCCCGGCTAGAAAGCGCAAGAGAACGCTTCGAATGTGATCGTAGGTCAGCGTGACCAGCGCAGTTGGATAGTCCCAGGGAAGCGGCGCCAAAAGCTTTTCAAGCTCTGCAACCGGCCGATCTAGCTCAACCAGTGAGCGGATAATAGAACGCCGTTCTTCATCTTTCCTGCTTTCGCCTTGGCGGCGCGGGCGCTTCGGGTGGTTATCAGTCACAATCGCCACACCTCGCCCGCTCTGACCCCAGCCTGTCAGCGGCCCCATGCCAACAATATGACACTCCGAGGGGATTGTTTGAAGGTTGAATTTCAAACTGACCCACAGCCTGAATGCCACTTGGCTTTCCGACCTCTTGCCTCTATGTTGCGATCGCAGATCGCGCAATTGGTTTTGAAATGCCTCCCGACATCCCAGCTAGTGACTTGAAAAAATAAGGAAAAGCGCTTGGCGACAGCCAAGTTTGTTTTCCTAAAACTCACAAGCTATTTTTATCAGGGACAGTGCAGCCGGTCAGGTTGCGGCACCTTCGAAAACCAGAGGTCATAAATTGAGCGATGCAATTGCGGACGTTTTGAACTGGCTTGAAAGCAGGACCGACATCCAGAGCCTGAGAGCCGCGGTGTGCGACCTCAACGGCATCATGCGCGGCAAGCGCATTCCCGTCGAGCAGGCAAGAAAGGCGCTGGAAGGCAAGCTGCGCATGCCTTTTTCGCTGATCGGGCTCGATGTGTGGGGCGAGGACATCGAAGGCAACACGCTGGTATTCTCGACCGGCGATGCCGACGGACTGTGCCAGTGGACGGGGCGCGGCATTCTGCCGGTGGCCTGGACGGCGCATCCGACAGCGCTTGTCCCGCTCTGGCTGGCCGACGAAAGCGGCGCGCCCTATCTCGGCGACCCGCGACGGGCGCTGGCCCGCATCCTCGATCGCTACAAGGCCTTGGGCCTGACCCCGGTCGCGGCAACGGAACTCGAATTCTACCTCGTCGATCCGCAATCGCAACGGCCGGTCGGACCGGTCTCGCCGGTGACCGGACGCCGTCTCGATTCCGACGCGGCGCTGTCGATCGACGAGATCGACGACTTCGAATCCTTCATCCATGACGTCTACGAGGCCTGCCGGACGCAAGGCATTCCCGTCGACACGGCCATCGCCGAAAACGGCGTCGGTCAGTTCGAAATCAATCTGAACCATGTCGCGGACGCCTTGCGGGCGGCTGACGATGCGGTGCTGTTCAAGCGCACGGTGAAGGGCATTGCCCGCAAGCACGGCTTTGCCGCCTGCTTCATGGCTAAGCCCTATGGCGACCGCGCAGGCAACGGCTTTCACGTTCATTTCAGCCTGATCGACGGCGAAGGGCGCAACGTCTTCGATGACGGCACCGACCAGGGTTCTGAGACCATGCGCCATGCGGTCGGCGGCCTGCTTGCGGCAATGGCCGAAAGCACGCTGGTGTTCGCGCCGCACTTCAACTCCTACCGCAGGCTGCGCCCGAGATCCTACGCGCCGACCGCAGTCGCCTGGGGTTATGAGAACCGTATGGTGGCGATCCGCATTCCCGGCGGGCCAACCGGTGCGCGCCGCATCGAGCATCGCGTTTCGGGAGCCGACGCCAATCCCTATCTGGTGCTAGCGGCCATATTGGGCGCCGCACTGACGGGCATTGAAAGACAAATATCGCCAGGCGATCCGATCGGCACCGACGGCCAGGGACTCCCGCCGGCAAAGCTGCCGCCGGACTGGGCATCCGCGATCGCCGCCTTCGAGAGCGGGACGCATGTGGCGGAGATTTTTCCAGCCATCCTGCGCGACTCCTTCGTTGCCTGTAAACGCCAGGAATTGAACACGTTCGCGCTCAATGTCAGCGATTTCGAAATCGAGACATACCTCGAAAGTGTTTGAGGCCTGACGGCCCCAGCGGCATTGGTTCCGGCCGATTTTTCGAGCAGCCGCAAAGCACTTGCGGTGGGGTCGCTAACCGGGCATAAACATGATGGTTTTTATCATGTTATGGTTGGGATCACAGGACTTGACCTTCGTTGCGCGCATGGAAAGCCGGATTGAGGGCTTTTCAGTCATTGGCGATCTGAAATGGCATGTCTGGGACGGCGTGGTCGCCGACCTCTGGGATGTCTCATGCGGTGACAAGGCCGAAGGCTATTACGTCTCTCCCGACCCCCGGCTGTTCGTCGCGCTCGATGTGGATGGCGACGGCGCTTTCTTCGTCGAAGGCGCCAAGGGCGAATTGCGCCGCCACGACCAGGCTTTTTCCATGGCCTACATACCGGCCGGCGTGCCGATCCGCGGCCGGGTCGAGGGGCTACGGCGGATCCGGCATCTCGACCTGCATTTCGACGCCGCAGCGCTGACGCGCCGCTTCGGCCGCAGCCTTGACCACGAGGCCTTGCGGATGTCGCGCTTCCAGTTTCGCGACGACCGGATCGCCATGCTTGCCGGCATGATTGCCGCCGAATGCGTCAACGACCGGCCTCTGCATGATCTCTATGGCGAGGGCTTGCTCAATGCCTTGTTCGCAAGCCTGTTCCAGATAGACCAGCCTGATACCGCCAGGCGACGGTCGCCGCTCTCGCGCCGCAAGCTGCGCCTCGTCACCGACTACATCGACGCGCATTGCCTGGACAGGATCCGGCTTGCCGATCTCGCCGCGCTGACCGGCCTGTCCGAAACCGCGATGAGCCATGCCTTCAAGGCGGCGACGGGCGTGCCGCCGCATCGCTGGCAAATGCAGGCGCGGGTCGACAGGGCCAAGGCGATGATGGCGCGCGACGCCGCTTCACTTGGCGACATCGCCGAGGCAACGGGGTTTTTCGACCAGGCTCATCTGACGCGTGTGTTCAAGTCGATTGTCGGATTGACGCCCGGCGCCTGGATGAGGAGCACCAGTCGCCAGTGACATTTCCGCAACATCACACCGTGATGTCCCTCGTTTGGACAAGAATGGACAAACTGCCCAATTCCGTCCAATGACCCGCAGATAAGTTGAGATAAATGATCAAGTATCTAATGTCGACAGGCGGGGACTTTCCTGATGAGCAGAACTTACCGGATGAAGGCGCTTCTGGCGGCCAGCGTCGCCGCAGCCGCGATGATCCCGCCAATGGCCGCGTTCGCGCAGTCGGTGCAAACCAGCACCCAGCTTGAACCGGTGGTGGTCGAGGGCGAGGCCGGCGACGGCGCGGCCGGACCGGTTAAAGGCGTCGTCGCCAAAAAAAGCAGGACCGGCTCCAAGACGGCGACCGACATCAAGGACATCCCGCAATCCGTGTCGGTGGTCGGCCGTCAAGAAATCGACGACCAGGGCGCGCAGAAGGCTGATGAGGCCTTGCGCTATACGGCCGGCGTCTTCGCGCAGCCCTTCGGCCCCGACAGCGACACCAACTGGCTGTACATCCGTGGTTTCCAGGCGACGGCCACCGGCACCTACATGGATGGGCTGCAGCTGTTCAGCTACGGCTTCGGCGGCTTCTACGTAGACAGTTTCGGGCTTGAGCGCATTGAGGTGCTGAAGGGACCGGCCTCCGTACTCTACGGCGGCAGTAATCCCGGTGGCCTGGTCAACTATGTCAGCAAGCGGCCGGACTTCGAACGCACGCGCTATGTCGAGACCGGCGTCAACGACGCAGGCAATGTCTATCTCGGCTTCGACATTGGCGACGTGGCCAAGGATGGCGCGGTCAGCTACCGGATGACGGGCAAGGTCGCCGGCGGCGATACCTACAGCGACCTGCAAAATGGCTGGCGCGGCTTCATCTCGCCAAGTATTACGTGGAAGCCGGACGAAGCAACCACGCTGACCATCCTGGCCAATTACAGCCACATCGACGAAAACCACAATGGCGGCAGCTTCCTGCCCTATAGCGGGACGGTGACGGACCACATTGTGGACGGCGTGAATTATGGCCGCATCGACCCGGATGCGAATTTCACCGAGCCGAGCGTCGATCTCTACAAGCGGGAACAGGGCTCGATAGGCTACGAGTTCGAACACACATTCGACAATGACTGGACGGTGCGCTCCAACACTCGATTTAGTGCCGCTTCCATCAACGAAGTCAGCGTCTATCCCAACGGCTGGTCCCGAGATACGAATCCTGCAGCGAGCCCCACTGCGCTGGATCGCATCAATTTCGACCATGACACCGACGCGATGACATTCCTGTCGGACCTGCAGATCGAGGGCAAGGTGGAGACCGGGCCAGTCGAACACACGCTGCTGGCCGGCATCGACTACAAATATTACAACATCGACCAGGTGCAGTCGTCGGCGGAATTTGGGCTTACTCCGCCAATCGACGCGTTCGACCCCGTCTACGGTTCGCCGCTGACGCCCCGCGTCAGCTATCTGAACCAGGACCTGACGCAGAAGCAGCTCGGCTTCTATGCCCAGGACCAGTTGCGCTTCGGCGATGGCTGGCTGGTGACGCTGAACGGCCGCTACGACCGTGGCTGGCTCGACGCCGACAATCGTCCGACCTACTACAGCAGCAGCTCCAGTTCACAGAGCCAGACTGTCGGAGATTTCTCCGGGCGAGCAGGACTGGCCTACGAATTTGACAACGGCGTTACCCCCTATGCCAGCATCGCCACCTTCTTCAACCCGATCATCGGCACCGACGCATTGGGCAATCTGTTCAAGCCGGAAGAAGGCACGCAATACGAAGTCGGCGTGAAATACGTACCGACCTTTGTCGATGGCCTGTTCACCCTGTCGCTGTTTGACCTGACGCGCCAGAACGTCCCTTCCAATGTCACTCTGTTCACGCAGATGCAGACCGGTGAAGTGCGCTCTCGCGGTGTTGAACTCGAAGGCAAAGTGAACGTGACCGACGATTTCCGGGTCACGGGTGCATTCACGGCCTACGACATCGACATCACCAAGGACGCCAACCCGGCGCTCATCGGCAAGACACCCTTCATCGTCCCCGAGATTATGGCTTCCGCGTCGATCGACTACACGTTCCGTGGCGATTGGTATGACGGCATCTCGGTCGGCGGTGGCCTGCGTTATGTTGGCTCTTCGTGGGCCGACAATGAGAACACGGCCAAAGTGCCGGCGGTCACGCTGGCCGATCTGAAACTCGGCTACGAGAAGGAGAATTGGGGGATCGATCTCAACATCACCAACCTCTTCGACAAGACCTATGTGTCGAGCTGCCAGACGACGCTGACCTGTTCCTATGGCGAAGGCCGCTCGTTCAAGCTGAAGGCGCATACGACTTGGTAGTCGACTTGGTTACAGCTTGCCAAACAAGCCAGTGATGATCCATCTGCCCAACAGACGGCAGGTGCTTGCGCTGGCGGCCGCGGCATTGCTGCCACCGGTCGCCGCCAGGGCGGCGGCGATGCGGGTTGCCGCGATCGACTGGGGCATGCTGGAGACGTCGCTGGCACTCGGCATCGAGCCGGTGGCGGCGACCGAACTGATCCAGTTCCGCAAGATCGCGGTCGAGCCGAGAGTGCCCCAATCGGTGACCGATCTCGGGCTGCGCGGCGCGCCCAATTACGAGCTGCTGCGCATCGTCGCGCCTGATGTCATCGTGATCTCCAATTTCTACGAATACCAGCGCCCGATGCTCGAACGTATCGCGCCGGTGTTTGCGCAAACGGTCTACGAGGCCGGCGTGCCGCCTTATGTGCTCGCCGAGGCAGCGACACTGGCCCTGGGCGAAAAGCTGGGACGGCAGGCCGAGGCGGAGCGCTACGCCGATGAGACCGCTGATGAAATCGCGCGGCTGCGCGGCACCTTGCCGCGCGCTTCCGGGCGCCCGGTCTTCGTCATCAGCCTAGGCGATAGCAGGCATTTTCGCGCCTTTGGCCGCGACTCCATGTTCGGCGATGTGCTGACGCGTCTCGGCCTGGTCAATGCATGGACCGACGAGACGAGCTACAGCGCGGCGGCACCCGTCGGACTGGAGGCGCTGGCGCGCGTGCCCGAGGCGTCGATCCTGATCGTTTCGCCACTGCCGGCGGATGTCGGGCGTTCGCTTCCGACAAATGCCTTGTGGAACGCTCTGCCGGCGGTGCGTCAGAACCGCGTTGCCGTCCTGGAGCCGGTCAACCACTTTGGCTGCCTGCCATCGGCACGCCGCTTCGCGCGTCTGGCGACGGCCGCCCTTGCCGGGCAGGCCCATGGCTGAGCGCACTAAAAGCGATCACGCCGCGACGAGTGCCGCGCTGTTGCCAATCGCCCTGTGGGGCCTCCTCGCGGCTGTGGCAGCGCTCCTGTTCGCATGGCGGGTCGGCATGCAGTGGCCGGCCGCGCCGCCGGGCGACGGCATTGATCTCGATCGTGTCATCCTGCTCTACAGCACGTTGCCGCGCGCCGCCGTGGCGGTGCTGGCCGGCGCCGTGCTCGGCCTGTCCGGCCTGCTGTTGCAGCATGTGCTGCGCAACCCGCTGGCCGAACCGTCGACGCTCGGTATTTCGGCTGGTGCGCAACTGGCCATGACGATCGCCTCGCTTTACGCACCGCTGCTGATGGAGCGGTCGCAGGGCCTGGTCGCCTTCGCCGGTGGCATCGCCGCGGTGCTGCTGGTGCTGGCATTGACCTGGCGGCGCGGGCTGGAGCCGGTGTCGGTCATGCTCGCCGGGATGATGGTGGCGCTGACCGCCAGTTCCGTCAGCGCAGCGCTGATCCTCGCCAATGGTGATTACCTGTTTTCGCTGTTCATCTGGGGCGGCGGATCGCTGGTCCAGCAGGACTGGGAGCCGACCATCGCGCTGACGGTCAGGCTGGTGGCCGGCGCGGTTGCCGCATTGATGCTGCTGCGGCCGCTGACCATTCTTGGTCTCGACGATGCCTCGGCACGCGGCCTGGGCGTCGCCCGTCACTCAAGCCGCTTTCTCATCATCGCGCTTGCCGTGTGGATGGCGACGTCAGTTGCGGCAGAGGTTGGCGTCATCGGGTTCGTTGGTCTTGCAGCGCCGGCGCTGGCCACGCTTTCGGGCGCCCGCACACTGCGCCAAAAACTGATCACCGCGCCGCTGATCGGCGCCGTGCTGCTGTGGCTGACGGACGGGCTGGTACAGCTGGCCGCCGGTTCCGGTGGCGAACGCATTCCGACCGGCGCCGGCACCGCCCTGCTCGGCGGTCCGCTGCTGCTGTGGCTGTTGCCGCGGCTGCGCCTTCTCGAATGGCCGCATCTCGGCTCCAAGGGGGCAGCACCGCGCAAGGCCAGCCGGCCCCGGCTCATCATCCTGCTTCTGTTTGGGCTGGCGCTTGTCGCTGCCATCGTGGCGCTTGTCGTCGGGCGCGGCCCGGACGGCTGGTCTATTGCTGGGGGAGACCTGTTAACCGATCTCGCCGCGTGGCGTGCGCCGCGGATCGGCGTGGCGGCCGCCGCCGGCGCCATGCTCGCGGCCGCCGGCGTCGTCATCCAGCGGGTCACCGGCAACCCGCTGGCAAGCCCCGAAGTGCTTGGCATCGGCACCGGCGCCGGTGCCGGCCTGACAGCCGTGCTGATGGTCAGCGCCACGGCCGATCTCGGCTGGCAGCTCGCCGGCTCAGCCCTGGGCTCACTGGTGGCCTTGATTGCCATGCTGGCCCTTGCCGCACGAGCAAAGTTCGGTGCCGAGCGGCTGCTGCTTGCCGGGATCGCCATGAGCGCGCTGTGCAGCGCTGCGATCACCGCGACGATCGCCATGGGCAACGCGCAGTCCTACATTCTGTTGCGCTGGCTGAGCGGCTCGACCGGCCAGGCGTCGGCGCTCGATGCAGGGCTAGCACTCGCCTGTCTGTTGCCGCTGACGCTGCCGCTGTTCCTCGCCGCGCGCTGGCTGGACATCCTGCCGCTCGGGTC
Organism: Mesorhizobium sp. M0088; assembly: GCF_040322895.1. NCBI lineage: Bacteria > Pseudomonadati > Pseudomonadota > Alphaproteobacteria > Hyphomicrobiales > Phyllobacteriaceae > Mesorhizobium > Mesorhizobium sp. M0088. Next base: position 198,443 of record NZ_JAMYUI010000010.1, on the reverse strand, counting down.
CGACAGCGCACGCGGGCTGGGCGTGCCGGTCGCCGGCGGACGATTGATGCTGATCGTCGTTGCCGCGCTGCTGACCGCGCTGGCCGCCATGGTCGTCGGACCGTTGAGCTTCGTCGGCCTGATCGCGCCACACCTTGCCCGTCTGGTCGGCTTTTCCCGCGCCCGCGTCCATCTCGCCGGAGCGATGCTTCTGGGCGCCCTGCTGATGATCGTCTCGGACTGGCTGTCGCGCATGGCGGCCTTTCCCTACGAACTGCCCGCCGGCCTGTTCGCTTCGCTGCTTGGCGGGCCGTATCTCGTCTACCTGCTTGCCAAGGGCGTGCCGCGCCAGGGCTGACGGGTTCCGAAATGCTATGAGGTTCTATCCATAGGGCTAGGCCAGTGCGGCCAAGCTGGCGCGCATCGATCGGTCATGTTCCGGCAGCCGCGATACGGTCGGCAGGCCGCGGGCTTCCTGGGCACCGAAGCCCAGCCGTGTCAGACAGGCTCGCGCCAAGGCCGCATTGCTGTCGATGACGACCAATCCATTGATATCGTTGAGGCTGGCGGCCACCACCGACAGTTCGGTGCAGCCGAGGAGGGCTGCATCGGCGCCGGCCGCTTGCGCGATGTCGAGCGCGCGCTCGGTTTCAACCGCCGCATCCGCGATCGAACCCGCCTTGACGAGGCTGATCGCGCTGTCGACGCAGGCCTGAAACTCGGTGTTCGCGGGAAGGCAGAGCTCAAATCCCGCTGCCGACATCCTGTCCTGATAGAAGCCGGAGACCAGCGTGCCTTGGGTGGCGAGAACAGCAACCCGGCCCTGATCCAGGCTGCGACGCGTCTCCGTCACCACAGCATCTCCGATATGGATGATTTCCGCGCGCGAATTCGCCGCCAGTTGGCCGTACCAATGGTGGGCGGTGTTGCACGGCATCGCGATGCGGGCGACGCCGAGCGCATTGAGCGTCGCGACCGCGGCTTTCAAAGGCGCCAGCGGCCCGTCATGGCCGGCAAGGATCGCTTCGGTCCTGTCGGGCAGCTGCGGGACACTGAGGATCACGGCAGGCACATGTTCGTTGTCTCTGAGCGCCTGGGTCATCCGGGTCAGCTTGAAGTAGAAATCAGCCGAAGCAAGCGGCCCAAGACCGCCGATAATGCCGAGCTGGGGACGGATGCTGTCGTCGATCATCTGACAGGCTCGGCTTCGAGCTGGTCCGAGGCGGCGTCAGGCTGCGTCGTCTCCCTGTGGCTGGGAGCGATCATTGCCGTGCTCGCCGCGACGGTGCAAACGCTGGCCAGCGTCATGAACGTGTCGACGGCTGCATCCACCGCGACGAACAGGACGAACGCCGCCTCGAAGGGAAGCTTCAGGTAGCCGCAGACGATGGACATCTGGGACAGGATGAGCAGGCTGCCCATACCGCCGGTGGTGAGCGCGAGAAGCGCTGAGATGATGCCGACGAGCACGAGGTCCGAGACTGCAAGCTGGTGGCCGTAAAGCTGGGCGATGAACAGCGCACCCGAGGTGTAGAGCAGCGCTGGGCCTGTACGCAGCAATGCCGCCTGCAGCGGCACGAGCAGTTCGACCACCACCAGGCTGAACCGCAGGCGCTCGCTCAACAGGTTGATGACCCATGGCAGCGAAGCGACCGTAGAGCGTGTGGTGATGGCCACCATGAGAAGCGGCTGGCAGGTCTTGATCGTGGTCCAGTAGCTTCGTCGCGACCGGATGGCGATAATGGCAAAGGCCCCGGCAACGAATATGAGGCAGGAAAGACCCATAACCAGCAGGTAACCGCCCATCAGCGTGAGCGGCTTGGTTCCGGTCGACGCGGTCTGGTCCGCGATCAGGATGAAAGTTGCAAAGGGCAACCCCCAGATGAACCAGTTGGTGAGCACCGTGCAGGCCCGGTAGACCGCGTTGAGCGCCTGGGTCAGGCTCATGGACGAAGGCTGGGGAATCTTTCCCATCGCGAGCCCAAAAAGCAGGCAGAACAGCAAAACCTGGATGGTCTGGCCCGAGGCCAGCGCGTTGAAGACGTTGTTCGGCACCAGGTCGAGCAGGATCGAGTGCCCGCCATTGGGGTCGCCATTGGAGGGCGGCGGCTGGAACGGGAAGGCGAGATCGGTGGACACGCTGCCTTGCGAATTGATGAACTCGCCAAGCTCGATGCGCGACTGCGGATTCTCGATCTGGCCTGGCTGCAGGATCAACGACAAGGTACCGCTCACCAGCACGCTCAGGAACGATACGGCCAGCACGGCCATGCCCACCTTGCCGAGGTAGCGGACCGATTTCGGGTCCTGGACCATTGCCGTGATGGAGAAGATGACCGACGAGACCAAATAGGGCAGGACGACCATCTTGAGGAAATTCAGGTAGAGCTGTGCGACAGGGCTGATCGCATGGGCAAAGTCTGGATAGTAGAGGCCGCACATTATCCCTGCAGCAATCATCACAATCGTCGTCACCGGAGATCGCAGGATACGCCTTGCTGCGAGGCGCCAGTCGAAAGGCAGGGGTCCGGCTACCTCGGAGATGGCCATGTCAGGCTTTGCTCCCCAGGCGATAACGGGCGATGATCTCATCCGTGTTGAGAATCTGCTGACCCCGCGCGAGATCGAGATAGAGATCGACAAAGGCCGCGAGGTGCGGATTGTCGGGCCGCACGCCGACTGCGATCGTATCGACCTTGTCGGTCAGCGTGATCGAGCGCGCGACAACCGTCATCGACGGATCGTCGACCATCAGCTTCTTGATCTCGAAATCATCGCGATAGGCCATGTCGATCGTCCCGTTTCGGATCGCATCGATGATCAGATCCCAGCTTGCCAGGCGGTGGATTTGCGCATGCGGGAAGGTCGTGGCCGCATAGGTGGCGAATGAAGAGCCCTCGATCACGCCAAGATCGCCTGAGAAATCACGGACTATCTGTTCGGCCGGTTTGCCTTGCGCGATACGCGCCAGGTTGAGGCGGTTGGCGATCAGCCCTTGCCGCAGCATGGCGTAGGGGCGGGAATAGATGATCGACCGGCCGCGCTGAAGCGTCCGGCTGAGCTTGCCAATCGCCATGTCGGCCTGTCCGGAACTGACCTGACTGACGATATCGTCGAACGTTGCGGCGGATCGGTCGAATACCGGCTCGACGCCAAGCGCCGCGGCGATGCCGTGGGCCAGCTCCATGTCTATGCCATGGTCCCCCGATTCGTCGGCCGGAAAGAACGGATTGGAAGCGAAGGCCGGCATTGCGATGCGCAATGCATCGCCGCTCGCGATAGGTTGAGGGGCGTTCTCCGCCTGCTGTCCCGGAGTGCTGGCTGCGCGGGCTTGCGAGATCAGCAACCCGCCGCTCCCGGCCGCAAGCAGTGTACGACGTGTAACCGACATGCGCGTTCTCAATTAACCCGGGAAAGCTGCAACATGCACAACCCGCGTTAAACAAACGTGTATATTACACTGAGCCTTTTTATGTATTGGACAAGCAGCTTAGCGCCACAAAATATCAGCATTGCCTAATATATAGCAAAGCGGAAGGATCGCGTTGCTTCCCGCCGGGCGATCGTCTGGATTGTCAAAACGTCTCGACCCAAGGCCGTAACTCAAGCTCCGAGCTCCAGGCGCTGCGATGCTGGCGATGGACCGCGAGATAGGCCTCGGCGATGGCATCCGGCGACAGGCGGCGGTCCTGTAGGTCGGGATCGGCTGCCTGTCCGGGCGGCGCGATCTGGCCGTCGAGAATGAAATGGGCGACGTGGATGTTCTGCGGGGCGAGTTCGCGGGCCATGGACTGCGCCAGGCCGCGCAGGCCGAATTTCGGCATGGCAAAGCCGGCCGAGCCGGGAAAGCCCTTCACACTGGCAGTGGCGCCGGTGAACAGGATCGAACCGGATCCCCGGACAAGCAGCCGGCGCGCCGCCTGCTGGCCGACCAGGAAGCCGCCATAGGCGCCGACCAGCAATGCCTGTTTGACCGCTTCCGCATCGAGCTCGGCGATCGGGCCGCGTGTGCGTGCGCTGGCGTTGAACACCACGAGCGCCAGCGGGCCGGCCTTGTCGGCGGTGTCGAACAGGCTGGCGACGGACGCAGCGTCGGCAACATCCGTCTCAACGGCCAGAGCACCGGTTTCGTCGATCAGAGCGCTGAGCTTCTCGACGTTGCGAGCGGCCAGAACCACGCGAATGCCTTCGCGGGTGAGAAGGCGCGCAAGCGAGGCGCTCAGACCAGCGCCCGCGCCTGCAATAACGGCCACATCGGATGAGGTCATGATTTTTCTCTCCTTGCGGATTTCGGCGGAAGCGTTTCGCCAGATCAGGCAAGGTCGCGCCTTCGCGGCCGGCAGGCAAGAGGTGGCATCGCTGCGGTTGTTGAGCCAGACGGCCGCAAACCGGCGTTGCGCGGTCCAGTATCGCCAGTGGCGCTACGAGGATAGGTCCGCCTCGGTACCGCGACCCCCGCCTCCACAGGGGCAAGGCTTGAACCTTGCTCACCAACCGGATCCATCCGACACGTGATTTCGACAGAGGAACCGTTTTGCTTCGTCAAGCGGTCGGCGACCTCATTAATGGGACTGGAGCATGGTCCCGAAAAGTGGGAAACGGTTTCCGGAAAGATCATGTTCGATAAGGAAACGATTATGGAACCAATCTGGGCCGTCGGCCTGATGACCGGCACGGTGCTGGACGGCAACATCGACGTCGCGCTGATCAAGACCGACGGCGAACGTATCGAGGATTTCGGCACCTACCGGCTGATGCCCTATCCTCCGTCGATCCGCTCCCTGCTGGAAGAGACGCTGACGGAGGCGCGGGCGTGGAACTTTGTCGGGCCGGAGCCGGCGATCTTCCACACTGCGGAGGAAGCCCTGACGCGTGCCCAGTCAGCAGCCGTCAAGGAATTGGTCGAAGGCTATGGCATGACGATGGCCGATATCGGCGTCGTCGGTTTTCACGGCCAGACCGTTCTGCATCGCGCGCCGCAGGTTGGACGGCTGGGCCAGACAAGGCAACTCGGCGATGGTGAGCTGATGCATACCATATTGGGTACCAAGGTCGCTTACGATTTCCGCTCGGCCGACATGCGCGCCGGGGGGCAAGGCGCGCCGCTGGCCGCGGTCTATCACACGGCGTTGATGCGCGGCGCCGGCGCCAATGGCGAGGTGGCCGTACTCAATCTCGGCGGCGTCGCCAACATCACCTGGTGGGATGGCATCGACAATGTCGTTGCCTTCGACACCGGACCGGCCAACGCACCGCTGAACGATTTCATCAAGTCGAAAGGGCTCGGCGAGATGGACCGCGACGGCGCGCTCGGCGGTGCGGGCAAGGTGGACGAGGCGCGGCTGGCCAAGCTGCTGCAGCACCCCTATCTCACCAAGCCCTATCCCAAATCGCTGGACCGTTTCGACTTCGGCGCCGCCATGGCGGACGGGCTGGATGCGGAGGATGGCGCGGCACTGCTGACCGCCTTTACCGCTGGAGCCGTCGGCAAGGCACTCGACCTCTTACCAAGCCGTCCGAAAAAACTGGTGGTCAGCGGCGGCGGCCGCCACAACCCGACCATGATGGCGATGCTGACCAGCCGTGCCGGCGTCGAAGTGGTGCAGGCCGAGAGCCTCGGCTGGAGCGGCGATGCGGTCGAGGCGGAGTGTTTTGCCTTCCTCGCGGTGCGCGTGCTGCGCGGCCTGCCAATCAGCTTTCCGAGCACGACCGGCGCACCGCGGCCGATGCAGGGCGGAAAACTCGCCGGTTAGAGCCTCTTCCATCCCGGAAGCGGGATGGTCTCTATCTCAGTGTTTGAGGATGACCTTTCCCGCCGACTTTCACGCGATGCGGCTCTCTGTTCAGGTTTTGCAGTCGAAAGGTCTTCGGAATAGTCGAGAAGCTTTTCCGCCGGGACCCACTGTCATCCAACCGTTAAGAAGAATTAATACAAGACAAGAGCGATCTTGTTTTCAGCTGACGCCTCATTTCGCGGGCGTATGGCCATTGATACGCGCCCACATAGCGGCGGCAGTATAGTTGGGATTCAATTTATGTTGTCAGCAGGTTTAGCCTTATTGCGCGGTGCACGGCCGACGATTTCGGGGGCGGCAGCTGCGCTCGCCCTTGCAATCATCGGGGCCATGATCGGATCCGCTGCGCGGGCTGAGCCCATTCGCGGTGCGGGGTCGACACTGGCCGCGCCGATCATCGGCAAGTGGGCAACGACATACAAGGCTGCACGCGCCGACGGCGGCGACTTCTTCACGCTGGACTGGACCGTCGATTATGAACCGGTCGGATCCCTTGCCGGCCTGATGCGGCTTGCGCAGCCCGAACTGGATTTCGCCGCCACGGATGTTCCCGTGCAGGCTGATGATCTCGCCAGGAACGGCCAGCAGCAATTTCCGATCGTCATGGGCGGGATCGCGGTGGTCGCCAATCTCGATGGCCTGCCGGAGCAAGGTCTGCGCCTCTCCGGCCCGGTGATCGCCGACATCTATCTGGGCAAGATAAAGTCCTGGTCCGATCCTGCGATAAGGGTGCTCAATCCCGACATAGCCCTTCCCGATCTCGCCATCAGCGTCATCCACCGGCAGGACGGTTCGGGCTCAACCTATGTCTTCACCGAGTTTCTGTCATCGACAAGCGAAGACTGGAAGACGAAGCTTGGAGCCGACACTCTGATCGACTGGCCGCTCGGGACAGGCGCGGAAGGTACGCAAGCGCTTCTTCGTGCCGTGGCTGCGAGCAAGGGGGCGATTGCCTACGCCGAATACGGCCAGGTTCTTCGCGCCGGCCTTCCCTTCGCAGCAGTTCAGAACAAATCCGGCAAGTTCGTCACGCCGGAGCCCGAGGGCGTGCAAGCAGCAGCAGCCTCGATCGTCTGGGGCGAAACGACCGACTTCTTCGCCTCGCTCGCCAATCGCAGCGGAGACGCCGCCTATCCGATCAGCACGGCGGTGTTCGCGGTCGTTCAGGTCTCGGGGCGTTCGGAACATCGCTATCGCCGCGTGCATGATCTTTTCCGGCTCGCCTTCGCGCAAGGTGCCGGCGACGCCACCGCACTCGGCTATGTGCCGCTGCCGAAAGCGCTCGTTGGCCAGATCGAACAGTATTGGGCCAGGCAATTGCCGGTTGGAAACTGACCCGAACGAAAGCTGCCTTGCGCAGCAACTGAACTTCATACCGCGTCGTCGTGGCGACTTGTTGGGGACTGCCTGAAATGGACATAGATATCTTCAAGGACATCCTCGTGCCGGTGATCGGCGGGTTGGGCATCTTCATGCTCGGTCTGGACTTCATGGCAAACGGCATCCAGGCGCTGTCGGTCAACCGGATGCGCGACTTTCTCGCCAAGGCAGCCGGCACGCCGATCAAGGGCGTGCTGGCGGGAACGCTGATCACCGGCGTCATCCAGTCGTCGACGGCGATGAGCGTCATGGTCGTCGGGCTGGTCAATGCCGGTGTCATCGCCTTGCGGCCGGCGATCAGCGTGATCATGGGCGCCAACATCGGCACCACGCTCGGCAACGGGCTGATCGCGCTGCCGCTCGGTCCGCTCGGACTGATCCTGGCCGGCGTGTTTTCGCTGGTCTATTGCTTCGCCAAAAGCGAAAAAGTGAAGAACATCGCGCTCGCCTGCATGGGTTTTGCGCTGATCTTCTACGGCCTCAATTTGATGACCGGCGGCCTGCGCCCGCTGCGCAACCTGCCCGAAGTCATGGCGCTGCTGCAGACCCTGACCGCCGACTCCTACCTCAACCTTCTCAAATGCGTGTTCATCGCCGCCGGCGTGACCGCCATGATCCACTCGTCCTCGGCGACGATCGGCATCGTCATGGGCCTTGGCGCGGCGGGCATTCTCGACTGGACGACCGCCGTCGCATTCTCGCTCGGCGCCGATCTCGGCACCACGATCACATCCTGGATGGCTTCGCTCAATCTCTCGAAGAATGCCAAGCGGACCGCCTATGCGCACATATCGTTCAACATCATCGGCGTGTGCATCACCATCCCGCTGTTCTTCGTCTCCATCCAGGTGCTGGGATGGGCCATGCAGTTCTTCGGCGGCGATCCGGCCGTTCCGGTGATCATCGACGGCAAGGAGACTTTCCCCCTGGTGCCGGTCGCAGTCGGCCTCTACTCGACCTTCTTCAACGTCTTCAACACATTGCTGCTGTTCCCGTTCATCGGTGTGTTCGAACGGGTTCTGTCACGTGTCGGCCGCACGGATGCGGAAGACGCGGAAGATTACTCGACGCCAAAGTTCCTCGACCGCAAATTGGCCAGCGATTTTGCCAAGGCTGTTCCCGCCGTGCAGCAGGAGACTGCCCGCCATCTGGAGGCCGGCGCCATGTTCCTCGACATCGCGCGCTCTTCCAAGAGCGCGCCGTCGGATCCGGGCGAGCACTATCTGGCGACCGACATCCTCAGCCGCGACATTCGTTCCTACACGGCCGCGCTGATGAAAGAGGATTTGCCTTACGAACAGCTCGATCTGATCGCCAGCCTGATCGAGGAGGCCGACTTCACGGCCGCCCTGACGGAATCGATGCACCAGGTGGCGCGCCGCGTCAGGCGCGAGAAGTTCAGCAACCCGGCGCAAGCTATCGTCGACGTCGCGCTGAGCAAGCTCGATGTCTCATTGCGCGAGATCTTGCCGACTTACGGCATCTCGCATCCGCAGATGCCGGCCGGCCATGTCGATCTGCCGGAGGTCGAGGAGTTGCGAGCCCGCACGCTGGCACTCGGGCCGAATGCGGGTGCCGCCGAACGCGGCACGATCCTGGCCCTGCTCGGGTCGATCGAGCGTGCGGAGATCCTGATCCACCGCATCGATGCCGAACGCAGATCCGTCAACCGCCAAAGCGTGCTCGCCCGTGCGTCGGCACGCAAGGAAACCAGAGCAATTCCGATGGGAGACCAAGGCCTGGTTCCGGCCGAGTAACGGTCCGCCGGACCATAACCTCAAACCTTCGTTCGGATTGCGGGTCAGGCAGGAAGACAGTCCATCCCGGTTCCGCCGGGATGGGTCAGGCCAACGCCAGCCTCTTCTGTAGAAAGATGCGGCTGCGGCCGATAGGGAAACCGGCAAGTGTTCCAAAGGGCTGATAACCCTGGCGCTGATAGACCTTCGCCGCGTTTGGATTGAAGGTGTCGATCCAGGCGTTGTTGCAACCGCGTGCCATGGCTTCCCGTTCGGCCGCATCCAGCATCTTGCCGGCCATGTGCTGGCCGCGCAGCCGCTCATCGACCCAGAGCCATTGCACATAAAGCCAGCCCCAAGCGGTGTAGCCGGAAATGCCGGCGACGACCGCGCCATCCTCGTCGCGCACAAACACCACAAGCGCCTTCCTTTCGGATGCGCCGACATCGCCGTCGTTGAACGCCGTCAGCCGTTCACCGAGAAAGGCGAGTTCTTCCGGCAAGGGATTTGCCGTCGTTTCAAGCGTCGTGTTCATCGCTTTTCCGAGATGGTTGCGTGTCGGCGTCGCCGCCATTGCGAAACTCTGATGCGGCAATGCCGTAGCGCTTGAGCTTGTCATAAAAGGTCTTGCGCGGTACGCCGAGCGCATCGATGGCGCTGCGCACCTCGCCACCATGGTCGCGCAGCGCGTCGCGGATGAGCTGTGCTTCGTATTGGCCGACCCGTTCGGGCAATGCTGCCGTAGGCTCCGGCGAATGCGCGGAGACCGCCCTCCTCTCATCTTCCGGACCGAGGCCGAGCGCAACACGGTCGGCAAAATGGGCAAGCTCGCGCACATTGCCTGGCCAGTCATGCGACTGGAGATGATCGCTGACCGCAGCGTTCATCTTCGTGACAGGCCGGCCGAACCGTTCTGCCGCCTTGCCGAGGAAATGCCCAAACAGCATCGGGATATCGCCGCGACGCTCGCGCAGCGGCGGGATGCGCAGCGTCACCACGTTAAGGCGAAAATACAGATCCTCGCGAAAATCACCGCGTTGGTCCGACCGCCCCAGATCGACCTTGGTCGCGGCGACGACCCTGAGATCGATGCGCCTGATGTCGTTCGAGCCAAGTGGAGTGAGGCTGCGCGTTTCGAGCACGCGCAGCAGCTTGACCTGGAGCGCCGGCGGCATGGATTCGATCTCGTCGAGAAACAGCGTGCCGCCGCTGGAATGCTCGATGCTGCCGATCCGCCGCCGCTGCGCGCCGGTGAACGCGCCCGCCTCATGGCCAAACAACTCGCTCTCGATGACCGTCTCCGGCAGCGCACCGCAATTCAGTGCCACGAAGGGTTTTGCGCGCCGTCGCCCCCATCTGTGCAGGAGGTCCGCCACCACTTCCTTGCCGGTTCCCGTTTCTCCCTCGACCAGCACATCGACGTTCATGTCGGCAATCTGGCGCAAGGTCTCGCGCAGTCGCTTGATGGCAGGAGCCTCGCCGATCAGCGGCAGGCCGTCAGTGGCGAGGGCCGCGGCTTCGCGCAGCCGCCGGTTCTCCATCACCAGCCGTCGCTTCTCACTCGCCCGTTTCAGCGCCTCGACAAGGCGGTCGCCGGCATAGGGTTTCGAGATGAAATCGTAGACACCGTCCTTGAGCGCGGCCACTGCGAGATCAACGTCGCCATGGCCGGTGACCAGGATCACGGGTATGTCCGGGTCGATCGCCTTGATGCGATCGAACAGCTGCAGCCCGTTCATGCCCGGCATGCGGATGTCGCTGACCACCACGCCTTCAAAGGTCCTGTCGACAACGGCAAGCGCTGCCTCGGCGGCGTCGCGCGCGACCACAGCGAAGCCGGCAAGCTCGAGCAATTGCGTTGTGGCGTGCAGCAGGTCCGCATCGTCGTCGACGAGCGCCACCAGCCCTGATCCCTCAATCATTCAATTCGCCTCAAATCGATGGTGAAGGATGCGCCGATGCCATTGCCGGGATCGAGCCGCAGCGTGCCGCCCAATTCCTGGGCGATCTCCTGCGAGATCACCAGCCCGAGGCCAAGCCCCTTCTCCTTGGTGGTCTGGAACGGCATGAACAGATTGCCGGCTGCTTCCGGGCCGAGACCTGGGCCGTTGTCGCGCACCGAAATCAGCACCCTGTCGTCGTGCTCGGCAAGTTGGATCTCTATGCGGGGATCGGGCTGGTCCTTCATAGCGTCCAGCGCATTCTGCAACAGATTGACCAGGATCTGTTCCAGCCGGATGCGGCTGGCCATGACCACCGGCGAGGCATTGCCGCGCGGCTTGACGATGGTCACGCCGGAATCACGGATGCGGCCCGACAGCAGCGACAGCGCGCCATCAATTGCCTCGCGCACCGGCAGCGGCGAAGCGGCGACACCCGGCCGCCGGGCGAAAGTGCGCAAGGTGCCGGTGATCGCGCCGATGCGTTCGGTCATCGACACGATCGACGTCAGATTGCCGCTGGCCGGTTCGGTTTTGCCGGTTTCGAGAAAGCGGCCCGCATTCTCGGCATAGGTGCGGATAGCGGCGACCGGCTGGTTGATCTCGTGCGCCACGCCGGCGGCGATTTGGCCGAGGATGGAAAGCCGGTTGGCCTGGGCGAGGTCGTCGCGCAGCCGGCGCACCTTGGCTTCAGCATTCTCGCGCTCGGCGATTTCACCGGCAAGTGCGGTGTTGGAGCGGGTCAACTCGGCCGTTCGCGTGCTGACTCGGCTCTCCAGTTCGGCATTCATCCGCGCCAGCGCCTCCTGCCTCAGCCGTCGTGCGCGCTGGCGGCGGGTAAGCACGAAGGCAAGCAAGCCCATCAGCAGAAGCCCAAGCAGCGTGGTCAGGCGCGCCGTGTTGGCGGCCGATGAAAGAGCAGCGTCGGCGGGAGTGAGCAGCCAGAGACGCCAGCCAGGAACAGCAGCGGGCAAATCCTGCACCACCTCGACGAACTGGCGCGGTTTTCCCGCGTTGTCGATCGTCGCCAGGCCGTCACCAGCGCCGCGCCGGATCGGCAGCGGCTCGAAGCCTGCATCGGCCAATTGGAGCTGCTCGTGGGCTGCGGCGGTGTCCTCGGCCGACAGTGGCGCCAGCGCACGGAACCGCCAGTCGGGCTGGCTGGTAGCCAGCACCACGCCGCGTTCATCAGTGATGAACACAAGGAAACCGCTGGAACGCCAATTGGCTTCGACGCCGTCGAGTTCGACCTTCAGCACCGCAACGCCAAGCGGCTTGCCGCCATCGTCGACGCGGCTGGCAAGGTACAGCCCCGGTCTGCCGCTGATTGTGCCGAGGCCATATTGGCTGGCAGCACCCTTGCTCATCGCTTCCTGGAAATAGTGCCGAAAATTGTAATCGATGCCGACAAAGCTCGCCGGTTCGTCGGCATTGCTGGCTGATATGGCGATGCCTGCCGTATCGATGATGTAGATGGCGGATGCCGAGGCATCGCCGGCAATCGACTTGAGCTTGTCGTTGAGGGCCTTTTCTTTCATTTTTCCGGCCCGGCGCAGAGCGCCGCGCACCGCATCGTCTCTGGCCAACACCAGTGGAACCAGGCGCTGCTTTTCGATTTCGCCGGTCAGGGTTCCCGCCGCCAGCGGCAGTGCGGCGAGTGCCGTCTCGCGCAGATTATCGGCCGCCTGGCCGGAGGCGATGCGCCCGGCAATGGCGATCGCGCCGGCCAGAAAGGCAAGAGCGACGACCACGGCAACCCAGCGGCCATCGCGCAGCCGCGCCACGGCCTCGCGCAGCAATCCACGGCCGGCAAATCCGGGGGATCCGCTATCGGTGCCTGCTTGCGGCGTCTGCCCTCTCCCCTTTGCTCGCGGCCTTTCGGCCAGTGTAATGCGAAAATCCGCCCAGGCAAACACTGCCTGTGCGGAAATCCGCACAGGCTTTGGCCGCATGACGTCAGACAAAGGCGGAAATCCCGTGGTTCCGGCCTTTCCGCGAACTGGCACAGCGCTTGCAAAACTCCCTGGCAGCGGCGTGCGACCGGAGCGCCGCGATGGGAGAAGTCACGCAGGGCGCTCCGCCCCATCCGGCCAGGGAGAGTTCGATGCACATCGCAGACCAATCAGGCGCGCTTGCCGCGCAGCGCAAGCCTTTCTATGCCCAACTCTACGTGCAGGTGCTCGTCGCGATCACCGTCGGCATCCTGCTCGGCCATTTCTATCCGTCGGTCGGCGAGAGCATGAAGCCGCTCGGCGACGCCTTTATCAAGCTGGTCAAGATGATCATCGCCCCGGTCATTTTCCTGACCGTGACGACGGGCATTGCCGGCATGAGCGACCTGCAGAAGGTCGGACGTGTCGCCGGCAAGGCGATGCTCTATTTTCTCACCTTTTCGACGCTGGCTCTGATCATCGGCCTTGTCGTCGCCAATGTCGTGCAGCCGGGCGCCGGCTTCAACATCGACCCGGCGACGCTCGACGCCTCGACCATCAGCAATTACGCCGCCAAGGCGCACGACCAGTCGGTCACCGGCTTCCTGATGAACATCATCCCGTCGACCATCGTCGGCGCCTTCGCCGACGGCGACATCCTGCAGGTGCTGTTCTTCTCGGTGCTGTTCGGCATCGCGCTGGCGTTGGTCGGCGACAAGGGCACGCCCGTGCTCAATTTCCTGCAGGCGCTGACGACACCGATCTTCAAGCTGGTCAGCGTGCTGATGAAGGCGGCCCCCATTGGTGCCTTCGGCGCGATGGCCTTCACCATCGGCAAATACGGCATCGGCGCGGTGATCAATCTCGCTATGCTGGTCGGCACCTTCTACGTGACGTCGTTCCTGTTCGTGTTCGTCGTGCTTGGCGCGGTCTGCCGCTACAACGGGTTCTCCATCCTGTCGCTGATCCGCTATATCAAGGAAGAGCTGCTTTTGGTGCTGGGCACCTCCTCATCGGAAGCCGCCCTGCCCTCGCTGATGGAAAAGATGGAGAAGGCCGGCGCCAAGCGCTCGGTCGTCGGCCTGGTCATCCCAACCGGCTATTCCTTCAACCTCGACGGCACCAACATCTACATGACGCTGGCGGCGCTGTTCATCGCACAGGCGACCAACATCCACCTGTCTATGGGTGACCAGATCCTGCTGCTGCTGGTGGCCATGCTTTCCTCCAAGGGTGCCGCCGGCATCACCGGGGCCGGCTTCATCACCCTTGCGGCGACGCTTTCGGTGGTTCCGGCGGTGCCGGTCGCCGGCATGGCGCTGATCCTCGGCGTCGACCGCTTCATGTCGGAGTGCCGGGCGTTGACCAACTTCGTCGGCAATGCTGTCGCCACGCTGGTGGTGGCTCGCTGGGAAGGCGAACTCGACGAGGCCAAGCTGGCCAGAGCGCTGGCGGGCACGGCCGACGATAGCCTGCCGGCGGACGTTGTTCCCGCCGAGTAATGACGCGCGGTCAATGCGTAAAAGGCCGGAGGCGTGCTGCCTCTGGCCTTTGTCATGCAGGTCGCAACGTCAGACCGTGCCGGTCTTGCTCAGCGGCGTGTCCGGAAACGTGCTTGGGCCGACAGGCATGCGGGCTGCCAAAGTGCCCCCGTCGTCGAACAGCACAAGGCTGGCGGCGCCGACGAGCCCGGCATGGCGGCCAAGCTGGGCCTGAACGACCGGCACGTCGCGATAGGCGCGCATAGCCCGTTGCCTGATGGTCGCCTCGATGGTCGGCAGCATCAGGTCGAGCCCATTGGCGATGCCGCCTCCGACGACCAGCACATCGGGCGAATAGAGATGCAGGAGATTGGTGAAGCCAACGCCCAGCCAGCGCGCTTCCTCCTCCAGCAAGGCCGAGGCAAGAGCGTCCTGCAGCCGTGCCGCCTCGACGACGTGGCGGCCGGTCACCTCCGCGTCCGCTGACAAGCGTCGCAAGGTAGAGCCGTCTCCGGCTGCCGTGGCGGCGCTGGCGCGGCGGCCAAGTGCCGTTCCCGAGGCGATGGCCTCGAAGCAGCCAACGACACCGCATACGCAGCGCTCGCCTTCATTGGTGATGGTCATGTGACCGATCTCGGCGGCAAGGCCACGGCGGCCATGCAGGATGCGCCCGTCGACGACGACACCGCCGCCGATGCCGGTCGAAACCGTGACAAAGACCAGCGAGCGAGCGCCATGGCCGGCGCCGAAGCGCCATTCGCCGAGCGCCGCGGCATTGGCGTCGTTCTCCAGCCGCACCGGCAGGCCGAGCCGCCGTTCCAGGATGTCGGCAAGCGGCACGTCCAGCCAGCCGGCGAGCGTCGGCGGGCCGACGGCGATGCCGGCCAGCGGATCGAGCGGCCCCGGTGCACCGACGCCGACGCCGACGATCGAAAGTGCCGGGGCCTCGGCATGGACTGTCGCCGCCAACGCCTCGATCTGGCCGATCACCACATCGGGACCGGCCTGCGCCTGCGTCGGCACCGCCGCGAATGCCAGGATCTTGCCGTCGCGGTCGACCAGGGCGGCGCGAAGCTCCGTCCCGCCAAGATCGATCGCAAGGGCGGCTTCTGATGTCATGCCGCGACCTTCAAGCCGTGCAGCCAGCCGATGCGGCCGGCGAGGTCCTTGTCACCGAAGGCGAGCGAACCGAGAACCACGGTTTCGGCCCCGGCGGCACGCAGCAACGGCACGGTCTCGTGGCGGATGCCGCCATCGGCCGCCAGAACCACTTGCGCCTCGCGGCCGGCCTCTCTCAGGATGGCGCGGGCAGCGCCCAGCCTGTCGCAGGCCTTGTCCGACAGGCTCTGTCCCTTGACGCCGATTGCGGTTCCAAGAAGCGTCACGAAGGCGGCTTCCGGGACGAAGGCCGTCACTGCTTCCACAGGCGTCTCCAGCCTGAGTACGACGCCGGCCTCGGCGCCGAGCTCCCGCGCCAGCCGCACGGCGCGCAATCCGGCTTCGCCATTCTCGGCATGGACGCTGATCATGTCGGCGCCGGCTTCGATGAACTGGCGCGTCTGCGCCTCGACGATTGCTTCATCGACCATCAGGTGGACATGGATGGGTTTCGCCGTCAGCCCCGCAATGCGGGCGACGAGATCGGGGAAGAACAGGAAGGACGGTGCGAAATGACCGTCCGCCACATCGATATGATGAAGATCGACATAGGGCTCGATGCGCTTCAAGTCGTTTTCGAAATTGGCGAGATTGGCCGACCAGAGCGAGAATTCGGCGATCATCCGGTCGCGCGGCAATGCGGCGATGGCGGCCGGGCCTGAGAGAGGTTTCGAGATCATGACTGGTCCTGGTTGTTGAAATTCATGTCGAGAAAGTCCGCGATGGCGGCGCGAATTTCGGCGAAATGGCACTCCTTGTCGGTGGCCTTCGGCATCACCTCGGCAAAGATCGCATTGGGGATGGCGTCGGCGAGGCTGCGGGCGGCGGCCAGCGGATGGACGAGATCGATGCCGCTGCCGATGACGAGCGTAGGGAACGCAAGGCTGGCGGCGGCTGCCCGCGTCACGCCAGGTCCATCCTCTGCGATCGCCTGCATCACCTCGGCGAAGACGGGCGCGTTTTCGCGCGCGAAGAAGCCGAGCAGGGAAGCAAGATTGTCCGGCGCTTCGGTGCGAAAGCGGGCGGCCGTCGCGGACGCCGCGAAGATATCTCGCGCCTGCGATAAAGGACGGCTGCGGATGAGCTCCGCCACTTCCACGTAAGGGCGCATGTTTTGCGGCGCCGCATCGAAAGCCCAGGCAGGGCGCACAAGCACGAGACCGGCGACCCGGTCCGGGTGCCGGGCGGCAAGCTGCAAGGCAATGGCCGCACCCATCGAGATGCCGCCGGCGACGAAGCGGTCGAGGCCGGCCGCATCCGCGGCGGCCAGCACATCATCGGCGAACATCGCGATCGAAAACGGGCGCTTGCTACCGGCGCCGGAACCGCCCTGCGCGCGGCATTCGACGGTCAGCCGACGGTATGAAGGACCATCGGGAAAGTTCTGCGCGACCTGCGCTGCGTCACCGCCGAGGCCATGCTGGAAGACGACGGGAAGCCTGCCCTGCCCCGTGTCGAAGACACGAAGCGCTGCATCGTCGCGAAGCAGGATCGTCGGGGCGGCGCCCATCAGAGGAGCCTTCGCAGAAAGGCGGCGACATCGGGGGCTTCGTCGGCGGACAGGCCGTGGGTGACAAGCGGTCCGTCGAAGCCCGCTGCCTTTAGCCGTGCAACAAAATCAGGAAAATCGACAATGCCTTGTCCTGATGTGGCAAAGCGACCGTCACCATGACGGTCCTTGGCATGCGCCATGGCGATGTGGCCGGCGGCCTCGTCGATCGCGGCGGCAACGATAGCGCGCGCCTCGCCGGGCGTGGCGTGTTCGAACAGGTTTGCCGGATCGAGCACGATCTTCAGATGCTTCGATCCCATCTCGGCGATCAGCCGGGTCGCATCCCTGGCCGAGGTGACGATGTTGGCCTGCTCAGGCTCGATGCCGAGATCGACACCGGCACCTTCGGCCAGCGCCAGCGCCTTCGCCATCTCGGCGGCCATGTCGGACCAGGCGGCCGGATCGGCATTGTCGGGATGATAGGCCCACTGATCGGCGGCGTTGCGCGAGCCGGTGCAGAGCGTGACCAGCGGGATGCCGAGGGCAGCAGCAGCCTCGATGACAACGGCGAGGCGCCTGAGGCCGTCGTCGCGCACGGCTTTGTCGGGATGCGCCATGTTGTAGGTGCCCGACAGTGCTGCGAGTGAAACGCCGTTCGACTGCGCGGCGGCACGGACGGAGGCGATGGCGTCCGCCGGCACAGCATCCGGCATCGACGGCAGGCCGGCACAGGCCAGATTGAACTGCGTCGTCTCATAGCCAGCTTGCCGCACCGCAGCCAGCACGGCGGCCGGATCGGTGCCGGCAAAGGTCTTGGCGAAAATGCCGAGACGCATCACACCGCCCCCGACACCGAGGCGAGTTCGACTCGCTCGCCTGATACCACCGAACGCGCGATGGCGACCATGGCGCGGATCGAGGCGATGCCGTCCTCGACATTGGCGCCACGCATCGGCGTGCCGTTCAGGACTGTGTCGGCAAGACCTTCCAGCTGGCGGCGGAAGAAATGGCCATCGGCGCCGAGCGGCTTGTGGGCCGTGGCGGTCTTCTCGTGAAATATCTCCACCTCGCTGGCGCGGAAGTACCAAGGGTTGAATGTCCTGGCGATAACGGAGCCGTTCTCGCCATAGAGCTGAAAACCTTCGTGCCAGTCCATGCGCACGGCAACCGTCAGGTCGAGATGGCCGAGCGCGCCGCTGGCGAACTCGGTTTCGACGAACCAGCAATAGGCGCCGAATTTCTCATTGAGGCGGGCGCGCACGGCGACGATATCGCCGCACAGGAAACGCGCCGTGTCGACGAGATGCGAGCCATGGGCCAGCATGAAGTATTGCCTGAGATCGGCCTTGGGATTTCCTGCTGGCTTCCTGGCTAGCCTGCTGGTGACGGGCAGCGGCTGCACGGCATCGGTGTTGGTGTAGCGATGGGTGGAATCGCAGTACCAGGCCTTCAGCGCCAGCACTTCGCCGATCTCGTCGCGAACGAAGTCGCGCGCGGCCTCCAGTGCCGGATCGAAGCGCTTCATGTGGCCGACCTGCAGGATCTTGCCCGAGCGCCTGACCGCTTCGGCCAGCGCCTCGCCCTCCTCGACCGAGGTGCCGATCGGCTTTTCACAGAGAACATGCTTGCCGGCGTTGAGCGCCCTGATCGACATCGGCACATGATAGGCGTCCGACGTGGCGACGATCACCGCTTCCAGCTCGGGATCGGCGAGCATTGCCTCATAGTCGGAATACATTTTCTGCGGTTCGTAAGTGGCGCCCATGCGCGCAAGCAGATCGGGTGCCGCGTCGCAGATGGCGTAGAGGTCGGCATTGCCGGCCTTGACGCAGGATTCCAGATGCGCGAACTGCGCGATGGGGCCGCAGCCGAGCACGCCGACCCTGAGGCGTCTGTCCTGTTTCTTGATCATCGTCTCGTTCTTCAGGCGCCGTAGCTGCGCATAGTCTGGCGGTTGGTCTTGACCGCGCCGGCAGGATCGGCGGCGGCCGTTTCGGATTCTTCCTCCAGCACCAGCCAGCCGTTGAAGCGCGGTGCGGTGTTGGCGATCTCGATGACCGCCGGGGTGTCGCAGACGCCTTTGCCGAGCATGGCCCAGGTACCGTTGGCATCGACGTCCTTGAGGTGGATGTAGCGGATGCGGTCGCGGTAGGTGCGCAGCGTATCGGACATGTCCTTGTGGCCGCGCAGGATATGGCCGGTATCCGGCACCCAGTCGACCAGGTCGGGGTCGAGCAAGGCAAAGATCGTGTCGTAATCGGCGCGGTCGAATAGCAGCGTGTTGTGGTGCGAGCTTGGATGCACCGCAACCTGGACGCCGGCCTTGCGTCCGATCTCGCCGGCCTTGTTGTAGACCTCGGCCGCGATGGCGAACTTGTCCTCGCGCGGGCCGTCGGACACCGCCGTTGCAGAGCCCATCGACACCAGCGCGCCGGGGAAGGCGCCGGCGAAATCGATCCAGCGCTTGGCGGTTTCGAGGTCGGCGCCGATCTCCTCCTTCAGCGTAAAACCACTGTTCGAGCCAAAGGCGAAGGAAACCAGCGTCAGCCCCGACGCCTTCAGCGCGGCGGCGAACTCCTCCGGCTTGTCGCCATAATGTCCGATCATGGTGTCGGTGATCTCGATGCCGGCATAGCCACCATCGGCGATCGCCTTCAGCAGATCGTCGGGGCCGCCGGTAAACCGGTCTCCCAGCATTTCCCAGGTGAAGGTCTGGCAGCCGACTTTGAGCTCTTTCACGTTCGTCCTTTCATTCCTTGGTATCGCCTATTGCTTGATGCCACCCTGCGTCGCCGTGGGATGGACGTCCTACTTGACCGAGCCCGCGGTCATGCCGGCGAGGAAGTACCTCTGGGCAACGAGGTAGATGAGCAAGAGCGGTAGCGAGCCGAGCACACTCATTGCCATCATCTGGTTCCATTCGAAGGCGTGCTGCCCCATCAACAGTTGGATGCCGATCGGGACGGTGCGCATGGACGTCGACTTCGTCAGTGTCAGCGCAAAGAGAAATTCGTTCCAGCACAACAGGAAGGTGTAGACCGACGTCGCCACGATACCAGGCAGTGAAATCGGGACGATCACCCGCCAAAGCGCTGTCCAACTGGTGCCGCCATCGACGGCTACGGCTTCATCGAGATCGCGGGGCAAGGTGTTCAGATATCCCGTCATCAGCAGGATCGCGTAGGGCAGCGTAAACACCAGATAAGTCAGGATCAGTGCGACGTAGGTGTCGAAGATGCCGTATGAGACGACGAGCCCGAAGAAGGGGATCAAAAGTGTGATCGGCGGAATCGTCTGCGTGCTGATGATGATTGTGTTGAGGCTGCCCTTGCCGCGGAAGTTGAAGCGGCTGAACCCGTAGGCCGCCAGCAGGGCGATCAGCACCGTCAGCACAGTCACCGCTCCCGCCACGAAATAGCTGTTGAAGAAGAAGCGCAGCTTTACCGGGTCGCCAAGGATGGCTGCATACGCTTCCAGCGTGAAGGCCTTTGGCAGGATGGTTGGTGGCAGGGCAAAGATTTCGGTATTCGATTTGAACGAGCTGCTCAGCATCCAGTAGATCGGAAATGCCGCGAAAAAGAGCCCCGCTGCAAGCGCTACATGGAGCGCGACGGTGATCAGCCTGTCTTTCGGCGTATGCCTTTTCCTCATGGTGACTACCGAGCCTTCTGATAGCGAATATAGAACAGCGTCAGGCCGAGAGAGATCAGCAGGATGACCACAGCGCTCGCCGAAGCCTGCGACAGGTTGTAGCTCGAAAACGCCAGCTTGTACGTGTAGGTGCTGAGGACCTCGGTCGAGTAGATCGGGCCACCGCCCGTCGTTATCCAGATTAACGGGAAGACCTGCATGGTCCAGATGAAGTCAAGCAGCGAGATGCTGATGATGATCGGCATCAGCTGCGGAATGGTGATGAAGATCAGCTTCTGGTAGGCTTTCGCCCCGTCGATATCGGCAGCCTCGTAAAAATCCTTGGGAATGCCCTGCAAACCCGCGAGCAGGCTGACCATGAAGAGCGGATAGCCCGCCCAGATGTTGGCAAAGGTGACCGCGTGCAGCGCGGTCTCAGGCGAGGAAAACCATTCGACCTTGGAACGGATGATGCCGATTTGCATGAGAATGCTATTCACGACACCGTTCGGCTCAAGCAGCAGGCGCCAGATCACGGCGATAATCACCGCGGTGAACAGCCAAGGCAGTATATAGAGCACGCGCAGGATATTGCGCAGCGTCGGATTGATGCGGTCGCTGTTCAGCATGAGCGCGAAGGCCATGCCGATGGTCATGTGGAAAATGACACTCATGCATGTGAAGTAGAGCGTGTGCCACAGCGAAGCCCAGAACACGGGGTCGTCGAAGATCGCCTGGTAGTGTTTCAGTCCGGCAAAGGATGGGTCACGACGCAGCACCGCGCTGTTCTGGAACGAGTAGCCAATCACCGTCACCATCGGCAGCAGCATCAGAAGCCCGATTATGAGCAGCGAGGGCGACAGATAGAGGTAGGGTGCGACCGCTCGTTTGAGCTTGTGGTGGGAGCGCTTTTGCCGGGTCATGTGCCAACCTTGGGATACGCCTTCAAGAGAAGGTAAGCTTCAAAACAGGTCCACTCAAATTGCCTATCCGTTGTTGCCGGGTGGCCTGCCCGAAGTCAGGCCACCCGGTCGAAGTCAGCAAACGGGAACAGGCCGATCAGAATTTCGCCATCCAGCCCTTCTGAGCGGCGGCGGCTGCTTGTTCCGGAGACTGCTCGCCGGCGAGCATCTTTTGGGCTTGCACGTCGAACTGGGTCATCAGGTCTTCTGCCACCGGCAGGCCCGTGAACTCATTGGCGAGATAACCGGTCTTGAAGATTTCAAAAGCCTTGCCGAAAGCCTTGTCCGAGGTCACGAAATCGGGCTTGGCGTTGACGTTGCCCGGGAAGGCGTTTGCAAGCGACACGAGCTTGGCGTTCACCTTTTCACTCATCACATATTGGACGAGTTTCCAGGCCTCTTCCTGATGTTTCGAGGCAGCAGAGATGCCGATGCCCCAGGAGGCATAGGGAAGGCCGCGCTTGCCGGTATAGTTTTCCACGACCGGGACCGGAATGAGGTCGAAGTTCAGCTTGGGATTGCGCTTGCGGATGAGGTTCACATGCGCGAGCGAGTCGATCATCATCCCGACGCGGTTGTTGACGAACTCCTCGACCTTTTCCTGCTCGGTCTTGGTGGCGATGCCGGGCGAGATGGTTCCGGCGTCGTTGAGAGATTTGACGAAGGTGAGCATATCCACCACCGGTTTGCCCTCAAGGTCCGGCTTGCCGTTCGCCATCATCGACTGACCCGAAGCCCAAACCCACGACATCATGTCGTTCTGAACGCCGGATGGCGTTTGCAGCGAGAGGGGCAGCACCCAGCCATACTGATTCTTGTCGGCGATCGTCATCTTCTTGGCGGCTTCGAGAAACTCCGCACGGGTCGACGGCAGCTTGGTCACGCCTGCCTGGGCAGCAAGGTCCAAATTCACGAAGACCGGATAGACGAAGGAAGCCACGGGAAACATCACCGCCTTGCCGTCCACCTTGACGATGTCCGCGACCTGGCTCTTGTCGAAACCGCTCGCATCCATCATCGGATTCATGTCGGCGAGTGCGCTCTGCGCATTCAGATTGTTCACCCAGGCACCGTCGAGACCGACGACGTCGCTGAGCGTTCCGGTTGCAGCACCAACCGAGATCTGGTCTCGCGTGGTCGCGTAGGGGCCGCTGACCAGCGTCACTTTGATTCCGGGATTTGCGGCCTCGAAGTCATCCATGATTGCCCTGAGCGAGCCGGCCGGCAATTCGGGCTCCCACCATTGGGTGAATTCCAGCGTCGTATCCGCCATGGCGCCGGTTGCGCCGAGCAACCATGCGGCCGCGGCTATTTTCAGCATCGCGGGTTTAATACGAAACGTCATTCTCTCCTCCTTCTTTATATTCGCCCGCACAATGCGGCCGATTGTCTGGTTATTCAGAAGTCTTCTTACGCAGGCGCCTCACCCTCACCCGCGGGTCTTCGGTGATACTCAGATTGCCAGATGCGTCTCCGGGTCGAAGTAATGGAGCTTGGTATCATCCAGGGCCAACCTGATTTCCGAGCCGGAACGGACTGTGCTGACCGGTTCGAATTTCGCCACCGCATTCGACGCCAGGCCGAAATCCTGCACCGCGTCAGGGTCGCCGGAGTCCACCCGGACCGCGTCGATGTCGAGATGGACGATTTGTTCGGATCCAAGTTCTTCGATCGAGGTCACCTTTGCCGGTATCGTCTGATACTTGCGGCCGGATTCGAGGCTGCTGTCATAGAGATCCTCCGGTCGTATGCCGAACACGACCTTGCGCCCCGCATACGACTTCAAGCCCGGCCTGCGCACGAAGGCTGCATCCTGCAGCCGGATGGCCAGGGCGCCGGACATCAGTTCGTCGCCCGTCAGGGTCGCCTCGAAAAGGTTCATCGAAGGAGACCCGATGAAGCCGGCAACGAAGGCGTTCACCGGCGATTCATAGAGTCTCTTGGGTGTGTCGACCTGCTGCAGCACGCCGCCTTTCAACACCGCGACCCTGTCGCCCATCGTCATGGCTTCGGTTTGGTCGTGGGTCACATATATGGTCGTTACGCCGAGCTGCTTTTGCAGACTGGTGATTTCGGCGCGCATTTGAACACGCAGTTTCGCATCCAGATTGGAAAGCGGTTCGTCCATGAGAAAGGCTGCCGGCTCGCGCACCATGGCGCGGCCCATGGCAACCCTTTGACGCTGCCCGCCTGAAAGGTTCGCGGGTTTGCTGTCCAGCAGAGACGTCAGTTGAAGGGTTTTGGCGATCTCGTCCACGCGCTTTTTGCGCTCGGCCTTCGGCTTGCCTGCCAGCCGCATCGAAAAGCCGATGTTTTCGAACACCGTCATATGCGGGTAGAGGGCGTAGCTCTGGAAGACCATCGCGATGTCGCGGTCCTTGGGCGGCATGTCGACGACGTCGACACCGCCGATCCGAAGGCTGCCGCTGGTGACGTCCTCCAATCCCGCGATCATCCGCAACGCGGTGGATTTGCCACAGCCGGACGGCCCGACGAGAATCAAGAACTCACCGTCCTTAACCGACAGGTTCAATTGGTCGATTGCGTGAAAATTGTTCCCGTATGTCTTGCAGATATTCTCAAGAACGACTTCTGCCATATTCCTCCCTCCACAAGTCTAAGCCACTGATTTTTATGATTGTCCTCGGCTTACGTCACCTGCGAAATATTCCTTGGATAGTTCGGGCTATGTTCCGGTATCGAGCCGCGCATATTTCAGTTCGACTGCCGGCGGCGCGTTCGTCGATGCCAGGAGTTGCTTGACCTGGTCGTCGGTCGGAAGCGCCTCGCGCCCGCCCCGCCCCGTTATCGAAAGGGCCGCCGCCGCGGCCGCGAATGCGACCCGGCCTGCGGTGTCGATCCCGCGCGTCAATGCAACGGCATAGGCGCCATGAAAGCAGTCACCGGCGCCGGTCGAGTCGACGACGGCAACCCGGTGCGGAGGCAGGTGCCAGAGCCCTGTCTCGTCGCGTCCGCGATAGAAGACGCCCCTGCCGCCATCCGTCAGAACCACGGCGGACCGCGACGGCAACCACAATGCGTCGAGTATCTCGGCCGGCGACTGGCGGCCGGTGGCGGTCCGCGCGAAGCCGAGCGGAAGAATGAGATGGTCGCAGAGCCCGATCAGTCTCTCGGTGGCCGGGCCGTGGCTCCATTCGACATCGCCGAGGATCGCAAGGCCGAGATCGCGAGCCCGAGCCACGACATCCAGCGACCCGATCCCGTAACTGTCGACGATCAGGACTGTCGCGCGGCTGAGAACCTCGTCCGGAAAGTCCGGCGCGGTGCCCAGCATCGCTTCGTCGTCATACGCGATGAATCGCTCCCCATCCGAACCGACGGTGATCCGCGAGCGCACCGGGCGCGCGTGCGGGTGGCGCGGCGCAAACGCGGTTTCAACGCCGCTCGCAACGAGATCGCACAACACGGCGTCGTCGGCGGCACTGCCCAGCCATCCGACGAACCCGGCGCTTCCGCCGAGCCGCGCGACGGCGGCAAGTGCCGTCGCGACATTTCCCCCGAAAGCTCGGGCACTTTGCAGAACCTTCCCCTTGCCCGCCGACAACGGCTGATCGACATAGACGATGTCGTCGATCGCAATAGCTCCGAAGCCGAGGATTGAAGGGACGGCGGGCATGGTTCAGGCACCCGCCTTCGCCAGGGCGTCTTGCGCCGAAAGGCCGTCATGGATGACGCCCCGAAAGGCGATCGCTGCCTTTTCCGGATCGCCGTGCCCCCAGAGATTGCGGCCCACCACGGCACCGCGCGCGCCGGCACGGATGGCGTCCGCCGTCTGCTGAAGGGCGCCGAGCAGCGTGTCGGTCTTCGGACCGCCGGCGATCACAACCGGCACCGGGCAGGTCCGAACGGTCTCTCGGAACGACTCGAAATCGCCCGTGTAACCGATCTTGATCACATCGACGCCGGACTCGTAGCCGATGCGTGCCGCATAGGCGATCTCGTCGGGGGTGAAGACGATTTTTGCCCCGTCGGTGAAATCGCGAGGGTAGATATGCGCCACCACCGGCATGCCGTAACGGGCCGCCGCGTTCACCGAATCGGTCAGCCAGCGTATGTATTTGCCCTCGGTCGCGCCGCGCACCGGAATGGCCACGGCCAACGCATCGGCGCCAGCGCGCACCGCATCCTCGGGCGTTGCAATCAGTTCACTGATGCGATCGTCCGGGGTGAAGCAGCCGGCCTGGATCACCAGGCAAGCCTTGCCCGCGTATTGCGGCCACAGATGGCGCGCGGTGCCGGGCTGGATGCTGACGTAGTCGGGTTTGCCTACCATGACGCGTGCAAGGGCGCCCGGCAGATCGGCAAGACCTCCTTTGCGCACGTCGCCATAGCCGACAAAGTGGTCGACCGCGCCGCCAAAAAGATTCCCCGATGGATGTGAGAAGAGGCGCGCCAGGCGCACCTTGGTTCCGAGGCTCATGAGTCCAAAATTCTCCAATCGATTGATTTCAAAATCCTGCACCCAGTGTTTGCGAAAGAAAAGACAAATGCAATCTTTCGAAAGCTTTCGAATTCGCATATTTTTGGTAGAGTGAACCGAGGCCAGGGTGATTGCTTGGCGGATGGAGGCAAGGACAGGGCAATGTTGTCAGAGCAGAGACGCCAATCGATCCTGGGTGAAGTGCAACGTAGCGGACAGGTCCGCATCAAGGACCTGTCAGACGATTTTGGCGTATCGGAAGTCACGGTGCGCTCCGACCTCGAGATACTGGACCGTAAGGGACTGCTGACCAAGACCCGCGGAGGCGCGGTGACCCGGACCACGGATTCGACCACGGCCGCGTTCGCCCGGCGGATGCAAACCAACCTCGATGCAAAGAAACGCATCGCCCGGGCAGCGGTAGAACTGTTCGAGGACAACCAATCGGTCATCTTCGACGGCGGCTCGACATTGATGCAGGTTGCCATGCTGTTACCGCCGCTCAGCAATGTCGTGGTCGCGGCCACGGCGATGAATATCGTGCAGCATCTGATGCATCGGCCCGGGCTCGACGTTCACATGATCGGCGGCCGGGTCTATCCAGACACGGTGAGCACACTGATCACCGATGCCGACACGGCTCTCGGCGGCTTGGTAGCGCATCAGGTCTTTGTTGGAGCGCATGCGATTGACTCGTCACTGGATGTGGTCGACGTGAACGAAGACATGGCGCGAACGAAGCGAAACCTCGTGCGCATGGCCCGGCGCGTTGTCCTCCTTGCGGATTCGAGCAAATGGGGCGTCAGCGGAACGTCCAAGGCCTTTTCGCTGTCGAGCGTCGATGTCGTGATCACCGACGATGGCCTGTCCGACCCGATACGCAGCCAGCTTGATAGGACCGGGGCCAAGGTGATCTATGCCTGACCCCGTCGCGGTCTTGGCCGCGGCGGAAATATCCGATGCGCGCATGAGCCACGGGATCCGCATCGACGGCCGTTCTTTCGGTCATTTTCTCCTCCCAGGACTGGCAGCCTCCCGATATCGCACCAGCATTTTCGCATGTTGTATAAAAATTTTACGCGCGTCAATATTTAAAATGTTGTATAGCCTTTTGCGAATGCGATCCGCCTAACGGCTGGGCGGATCCGGCAGGCCATGAGCGCATTGGGAGGCAGGACCGAGAATGCACGGGACATCAAAGACCAAACTCGGGATCGGCGTCATCGGATGCGGCAACATCTCGATGACTTACCTGCGCAACGCCGGGCTTTTTGGCGGGATCGAATTGCGCGCCTGTGCCGATATTTCGGCCGACATGGCGGCGGTGCGGGCGAAGGAATATGGCATCCAGGCACTCGGCGTCGATGCGCTGCTGGCCGACCCGGAGATCGATCTTGTCCTCAACCTGACCATTCCGGCGGCGCATTTCGACATTTCGTTTGCCGCGCTTTCGGCCGGCAAGCACGTCTTCACCGAAAAGCCGCTCGCCACCTCGGCCGCCGACGGACAACGCCTGGTCAACGAGGCGCGGTCGCGCGGCCTGCTGCTCGGCTCGGCGCCCGACACGTTCCTCGGTGCTGCCGGGCGCCGTGCGCGCCGGTTGATGGATGACGGCGCCATCGGCCGCCCGGTCACCGGCACCGCCTTCATGATGGGCCGCGGCATGGAGCACTGGCACCCCAACCCGCAATTCTACTACCAGCCAGGCGGTGGCCCCGTGTTCGACATGGGTCCGTACTATCTGACCATGCTGGTCAATCTGCTCGGCCCGGTCGAGCGCGTCATGGCAATGGCGACACGCGGCCAGGAAGAAAGGCTGATATCAGCCGATGGGCCATTCAAGAACACGACATTCAAGGTCGGCACGCCAACCAACGTTTTGTCGCTGCTTGAATTCCGCTCCGGCGCGACCGTCACCTTCGGCGCCTCGTGGGATGTCTTTCGCCACTCCAACCATCCGATCGAACTGCACGGCACGGAGGGCTCGCTGCGCCTGCCCGATCCCGACACGTTCGGCGGCACGGTGTCGCTGTCGGAACGCGGCACCGACTGGCAGGATTTCGCCAGCGAGGGCGAACTCTACGGCGCCCGCAACTGGCCTTATGCGGCACCCGATCGCGCCAATTACCGCATGCTCGGCGTCGCCGATCTGGTGCGCTCGCTTCAAACCGGCAACACCCCACGGGCCTCCGGCAGCCTCGCGCTGCATGTACTGGAGATCATGGAGGCTATCCTGCGCTCCGGTGAAACACAGGGATCAGTCGCCATCGCGGGCGATGTCGTGCAGCCGGCCCTGCTGACCGAGGAAGAGGCGAGCAGCCTGCTGGCCTGAGGACATGACCATGACGCTCGATCCGGATGCGCTGCGCGTCCTCGAAATTGGTCGTGCAGCCGGCGGCGAGCCATTCGAGACCGGCAGCGTGGCGGCGGCGCGAACTGCCTACAACGCCTCGTTCCCGACGTTACAGGGTGAGCACGAGCCGGTCGCTGCGACCCAGGAACGGCGGATCGACGGGACGAATGGGCCTATAGTGCTCCGCATCCATCGCGGCATCGGCGCACCGCAAAGCGGGGCACCGGCGCTGCTCTACCTGCATGGCGGCGGCTGGGTCATCGGCAACCTCGATTCGCATGACGAGATCTGCCGCCTGATGGCCAATCTCGGCGGCGCCGTCATTGTCTGTCCCGATTATCGCCTGGCGCCAGAGCACAAATTTCCCGCCGGGATCGAGGATTGCCTGGCAACACTGCACTTCATGGCGGAGAATGCCGCCGGTCTCGGCATCGACATCAGACGCATCGGCGTTGCCGGCGACAGCGCCGGCGGCAATCTCGCCACGGTGCTGGCGCTGCTTGCCCGCGATGGGCTTGCGCCTCCGCTTGCGGCGCAACTCCTGATCTATCCCAACACCGACGCGCGGCAGGCATCGAATAGCTACCAGCGTTTCGGCGACGGCTTCGGGCTCACCGCAACCACCATGGCATGGTTCCGCGACCACTATGTGCGAACGCCCGACGATATCACGGACTGGCGCGTCTCGCCCTTGCTGGCGCCTGCCCTCGCCGGCTCGGCGCCGGCTTTTGTGGCGCTTGCCGGCTGCGACATCCTCGCCGACGAAGGGGCAGCCTATGCGGCGCGCCTGCAAGCCGCGGGCGTGCCGGTGATCCTCCGGCAGTGGCCGGGCCAGATCCATGGCTTCGTCTCAATGGGACGCCATATTCCCGCTGCCCGGCAAGCGGTGGCCGAGGCGGTGGCTGCCTGGCGCCACTTCGAGAAGGTCGCTGACGATCAGGCCGACTGACGCATCACCAGGGTGGCGCCGAGCTTGACAGTGCGGGCCAGGCCTTGCTTCGGCGGATCGGCCTCGTCCAGCAGAGCCAGCAGTATCTCGACGCTGCGGCCGGCCATGGCGGTGAAATCCTGCGCCATGGTGGTCAGCGCCGGGCAGGTGTAGCGGCTCAGCGGATGATCGTCGTGTGCTGCAACCCGCAGATCGCAATCGGGCCTGCGGCCGACCTTCAGGCCGCGCGAGTACGCAGCCGCCATCACGCCAAAGGCGAGACGATCATTGGCGCACAGGATGGTGCGGCCGGGCAAGGAGCCGGCCTCCAGCATTTTTTCCGTCTGCTCGTAGCCGATGCGTTCGAAGTCCCAGGTGTAATCGCGGGTGCCTTCGATGACGACCGGCTTGAACCCGGCGGTCTCCATCGCGACGATGTAGCTTTCCTGGCGTTCGCCGGAGTTGTGGTTGACGTGTGGGATGTCGAGATAGACCGGCGGCTCACCCGAACGGCAGAGATAGTCGACGATGGTCGAGACGCTCTGCCGGTTGTCGTTGCCGACGAACGGCGTATCGCCCTCGATATAGGTGTCGAAATAGACGATCGGAATATCCTGCCCGAGCTTGTCGAAGACGCCGCGGTCGGAAGCCAGACCCAGTGGGGCGATGATCGCGCCGGCGACCTTCAGGGACAGCAGCGTCCTGACCGACTCCGCCTCCAGCTTCGGCGAACCATGCGAGGAGATGACGATCGGCCAGTAGCCTTCGTCGCGGCAGCGAAATTCGATGCGGCTGACCATCTCGGCGTAGAACGGATCGGTGATCGTCGGCACGACGATGCCGATGTTGCGGGTGCGCTTGCGGTTGAGATTTCGGGCGAAAAGGTTGGGCTGATAGTCCGAGGAGCGCAGGGCGGCTTCGATGCGCGCCCGCGTCGCCGGCTTCACGCTCGCCGGATCGTCGAAATATTTGGACAGCGTAGGCCGGGACACGCCGCATGCCTGGGCGAAGTCATCCATCGTGCGGTGCGTCTTCTCCGCCATCGATATATTCCTGATCCCCTGCCATGATCGGCCCGCCCCCAGTCATGCGGCCGTTGACCGGATG
Organism: Mesorhizobium sp. M0088; assembly: GCF_040322895.1. Lineage (NCBI taxonomy): Bacteria > Pseudomonadati > Pseudomonadota > Alphaproteobacteria > Hyphomicrobiales > Phyllobacteriaceae > Mesorhizobium > Mesorhizobium sp. M0088. Next base: position 168,130 of record NZ_JAMYUI010000010.1, on the reverse strand, counting down.
CGACAATCCTGGATGGAACTTATTCAGTCAATTTTCACAGTTACCAATAGAACCCAAAAATATTGCATGCGTCAAATTATTCGTTAACGTTTCAAAACTGAGGCGGCTCGCCGCCGTTTTTTCCCGCCAAACGCTTTCGGATAGCGCTGTTTCGTCGACTTGATCGTCAGTTCGACGATCGAGGGCCGCAGAAGCTTGCCGCTCGCTCTCGGCTCCGGGCCTGCTTGCCAAATGCCGCCATGCCGCCCATACAGCTGGGCAATCGCCCACCCCGTCCGCGCCTCACCTGCCAGGGATACTCTCCAATGTCCGCGACGCCGTGGTCAAAGCCGTGACGGACCACTCCATGCCATCGCTTGCCGGCCTGGGCTGGACGGATTTTTTTGGCGACCAGCTCGAACCCGGCGACGCCGATCTTGTCCCGACGCGGATCGCCACCGTCCACCGCGATCGCCTGACCGGCCTGTCCCAGGCAGGGCCGGTCGATCTGACACTGCCGGCGCAGGCGAACACCGGTGACTATGCGGTCGGCGACTGGGTACTGGTCGATGGGCATGAACACCTTGTGCAGCGCCGCCTGGTCCGCAAGACGGTGCTGGAGCGCCGCACCCAGGGCGGCAGGGTGCCGCAGCTTGCCGCGGCCAATGTCGACACGCTGTTCATCGTCACCTCGTGCAATGCCGACTTCAATCCCGCCCGGCTCGAGCGTTATCTGGCGCTCGCCAATGAGGCCGGAACGACGCCAGTGATCCTGCTGACCAAGGCCGATACCGCTGAAGACGCCGAGACATATGCAAGGCAGGCTGCCGCGTTGCAGCGTGGATTGCCGGTCGTGACGCTGAACCCCCGGACATCGGATGCGGCGACCGTCCTGGCTGCCTGGTGCGGTGTCGGCCAGACGGTGGCGCTGATCGGCTCCTCCGGTGTCGGCAAATCGACGCTGGTCAACACGCTGGCCGGATCGGGGCAGCAATCGCCGCAGCAGACCGGAGGCATTCGCGAGCACGATGCCAAGGGACGCCACACCACCACGTCGCGATCGCTGCACGCCATTGCCGGCGGCGGCTGGGTGATCGACACGCCGGGAATGCGGACGCTGCAAGTCAGCGACGTCGGCTATGGCATCGACACGCTGTTTGCCGAAATCACCGAGCTCGCGCCGCTCTGCAAGTTCCGCGACTGCACGCATGTGCATGAGCCGGGCTGTGCTGTGCAGGCTGCCTTGAAGGCCGGGACGCTCGATCCCGAGCGCCTTGCCCGCTGGCGAAAACTGTCCGACGAGAACCAGAACAACACGCCGGTTCAGAGCGGCCCTCGCGGCGCCAAGTCACCCGGCGGTCGCGGTAAGAGGCGTTGAACGGCCGAGGCTGAACTGGCTTCAGACTAGAGCCGCGCCGTGCCGAAAACGCGATCCCAGAACGCCGACGTCACACCGAAATTGGCCGTTTCCTCGATGTGGTGATGCACCGCGTGACGGCGCTTGAGCGTGTAGAGATAGCTCGGATGCGCGGGATGCCAGTGATGGATCATGTGGTGGATGCTGATGTACCAGAGGTACCCCAGCATCAACCCGCAGCTTACCGCGCTAGCGGTGGCGAAATCCGAGATCATCCATAGCGGCAGGAACGCGACCAGCGCATGCACCCCGAGGCTGAGCCAGGTCGGCGTGCCCACCGAACTGCGCTCCTCGACATGGTGACGGTCGTGCAGGTCCTTGATGTAGGGAATGTGGTGAAGAACGAACCTGTGCAGCACATACTCGATCAGCGTCCAGAGGCCGAGACAGGCGAGGACCGTGCCTATCCAGCCCGGCGCACCCTCTTCGCCGGTCTCGAGCAGCCCAGCCACTGCCAGCACGGCGATTACCAGCGGATACACGACGAAGTCGCTGTAGTAGCCAATAAGACCGAGTTGCATCGTCACCTAGCCTTCGAGCCGCCAAATAGGCGATGGTATCAGATTGCCGGACTCGCGGGTGAGGTGCAATGCAGCCGCGCCTGACATAGCGTCGCAATCCCCTGGTGCAAGGTTCGCGTCAACGATTCAAGGACCATCGGCAGGCTGCCGGCTTCGCAGACGGACGTATAAAATGGCAAAACGGAGTGCGGGATTGCTGATCCATCGCCGCGAAGACGGTGGTCTCAAAGTGTTGCTGATCCACCCGGGCGGACCCTTCTGGGCGAAGAAGGACGATGGTGCGTGGTCGATACCGAAGGGTCTTGTCGACGACAACGAGGATGAGTTGACGGCAGCGCAACGCGAGACCGAGGAAGAGCTTGGCGTCAAGGTCGATGGATACTTCACTCGTCTCGGCGACTACAGGCAACCGGGCGGCAAGATCGTCTCGGCCTGGTCCGTCGAGGCGACCATCGACATCGATGTGACCTCCATCAAGAGCAACATTTTCACCATGGAATGGCCGCCAAGGTCGGGATCCCTTAAGGAGTTCCCGGAGGTCGACAGAGCGGGCTGGTTCACCTTGCCCGAGGCAGAGGTGAAAATCCTCAAGGGGCAGCGCCCGATGCTTTTGGATCTTGCCAGGCAGCAAGGCGCGGGATGATCCGCAGCCCTCAATAAGGCAGGCCGACATAGTTCTCGGCGAGCGCGGTCGATGCGGCGCGCGAGTGCATGAGGTAGTCGAGTTCGGCCTCCTGGATGCGTTGGCCGAAATCGCCGGTGTCGGGAAAACGGTGCAGCATCGTCGTCATCCACCAGGAAAAGCGCACCGCCTTCCAGACCCGTGCCAGCGCCTTGCCGGAATAGGCATCGATGCCATCATGTGACTTCTCGACGTAGAAGTCGCGCAAACCTGCGAAGAGATAGCGCACGTCGCTGGCGGCGAGGTTGAGGCCTTTCGCCCCGGTCGGCGGTACGATATGGGCGGCGTCGCCAACCAGGAACATCCTGCCGAAGCGCATTGGCTCGGCAACGAAGGAGCGCAGCGGCGCGATCGATTTCTCGAAGGATGGGCCGGTGACGACATTTGCCGCCGTCTGCTCCGGCAAGCGGCGGCGCAACTCGTCCCAGAAGCGCTCATCCGACCACGCCTCCACGCGATCGTCCTGGGGGCACTGCACATAGTAGCGGCTGCGATGCGTCGAGCGCATCGAGCACAGCGCAAACCCCCGCTCGTGATTGGCGTAGACCAGTTCGTGATCGGCCGGTGGCACTTCTGCCAGCACGCCGAGCCAACCGAACGGATACTGCCGCTCGAAGATTTTTAGCGTACGCTCGGGCACCGATTTGCGGCTGACGCCATGATAGCCGTCGCAGCCGGCAACGAAGTCGCAGTCGATGCGATGCGTGACGCCATCCTTGTCATAGGTGGCGAAAGGCGCGGTGCCGTCGAAATCGTGCAGAGCGACATTTGCCGCCTCGTAGATCGTGGTCAGCCCTGCCGCGTCGCGCTTGTCCATCAAATCGTGCATGACCTCGGTCTGGCCATAGACGGTGACATGCCTGCCGCCGGTCAGCGCCTCGAGGTCGATGCGATGCAAGCGTCCGTCGAAGGCGAGCGAGATGCCGGAATGCGGCAGCCCTTCGGCATGCAGCCTTGCCGCCGCGCCGGCCTGTTCCAGCAATTCGACGGTGCCCTGTTCGAGCACCCCTGCCCGCACGCGGCCAAGCACGTGCTCGCGGCTTGCGCGTTCCAGAATGACCGTCTCGACGCCGATGCCGGCCAGCAATTGCCCAAGCAGCAGCCCGGACGGCCCGGACCCGATGACGACGATTTGCGTGCGCATCAGTGGCCGAGACTTTCGACCTGTGCGGCCAGTTCGGCGGCAAGGCGCAGCGACGCTGCCGTTGCGACGACCATTTGCGGCAGCAATAGCCACTCCAGCGTCCATGCAGCACCCGACCGCTCCTGCTCATGCACGAGCGCGTGATGCAGGCCGGCAAGCTGCGTGGCGTTGAAGCGGGCAAGCGCCACCAGCGCTTCGGCCTTCACCGGGTTCTGCTTGTGAGGCATGGTAGACGAGCCGCCACCTCCGGAAAGTTTGATCTCGGTTCCATCTTGCGCCATCAGAGCGATGTCCTGGCCGAATTTGCCGAGGCTGCCGGTCAGCAGCGATAACCAACCGGCAAAATCAGCGAGCGCGTCGCGCTGGTTCTGCCATTGCGGTGCGTCGCCAAGACCAAGCCTGACGGCTAGGGCTGCGCGCACCGCTTTCCCTTTGTCGCCTAGTTTTTCCAGTGTGCCGGCGGCACCGCCGAACTGCACCACCAGCAGGCATCTCGACTGTTCCGGCAGCTTTTCCTGGTGCCGTTGCAGCGGCCCCTGCCACGCTGCCACACGATCCTGCACTTTGATCTGAATCGCCTTCTGCATACGCGTCATGCCGGTCAGCGCCCTGCCGCCAAAACGCTCTTCGAGCGAGGCGAGGCGCATGACGGTTTCGGTCAACAGCAGATCGAGATGCTCGACGACGGGTTTCAGCCGAAGCATCAGGCCCGTGTCGACGACGTCTTGGCTGGTCGCGCCGAAATGCACTTTCTGGCCATGCGGTTCGCCGACCGCCGCCCTGATCTGGCGCACCAACTCCGGCACCATGACGCCGTCTTTGGCGACCCCGGCTCGCAGCAGAGCCGTGTTCGGCCGGAACGTGCCAAGCGCCGCCACGATAGCTGCCCCGGCATCCTTGGAGATCATCCCGTTATCGGCCTCCGCTTGCGACAGCGCCTGTTCAAAGGCCAACATGGCCTCGATTTCCGCCTCGACGGAAAAATGCCTCGCCGCTTCTTCGTCGCCGAGAAGAGCGGAGAGCAGCGGATGGTCGAAAGGCGATACAGTCATGTCACAGGCCTCCTGAGCATCAGCTATCGAAGAAGACCGTTTCCTTCTCCCCCTGGAGATGGACGTCGAAGACATACATATCGCCTTGGCGCTCGGCGATCAGCGTCGGCACGCGAAGGCGGTGCTCGACCCGCGCAAGGATCGGATCTTCAGCATTGGCCTTTTCCTCATCGGAAAAATACAGTCTTGTGTGCAGGCCGAGATTGATGCCGCGGGCGACGATCCAGAGCGTGATATGCGGCGCCATCAGGCGACCATCGTTGAACGGGACGCGGCCAGGCTTGATCGTCTCGAACGCACACAGGCCGGTGTCCATGTCGGTCGGGCAACGGCCCCAGCCGAAGAAGTTGGGATCGGCCGTGCCGCGCGGTTCTGCCGGCGAATTGTAGAGCCCGTCGGCATCCGCCTGCCAGATCTCGATCAGCGCATCCTTGAGCGGCGTGCCAGTGCCGTCGAGCACCCGGATGCGCAGGCCGATGCGCTCGCCCTTGGTCTTGTCGTTGACCATGGTCGCGCCGAGGTCGGTCGGGTAGACGCAGCCGATGCCACCGAAATTGGGCGTCAGCCCGATATGAACGTACGGTCCGGCGGTCTGCGAGGGGCTCTCCCTGAGCCGGTCGAGCGACTGGGCCATCAATTGCCCTCCAGCCTGTTTTCGAACCGCGACGCGCGGCGCCCGCGCAGAACGATGTCGAACTTGTAGGCGCGCGCGTCGAAGGGGATCGTCGCTTGCATGTCGAGCGTTGCGATCAGCGTCTCAATGGCCGCCTTGTCGGGGATGCCGCGCACGATCGGGCAGTGCCAGATCAGCGGATCGCCCTCGAAATACATCTGCGTGATCAGCCGCTGCGCAAAGCCGTGACCAAAGACAGAGAAATGGATGTGCGAAGGCCGCCAGTCGTTCGGCCCGTTCGGCCAGGGATAGGGACCGGGCTTGACGGTACGAAACGCATAGAAGCCATCCTCGCCTGTAATAGTTCGGCCACAACCGCCAAAATTCGGATCGAGTGGCGCCAGATAGCCATCCCTCTTATGGCGATAGCGGCCACCGGCATTGGCCTGCCAGAACTCAAGCAGCGCGCCGGGCACGCCAACGCCGCGTTCGTCGAGCACCCGCCCATAGACGAGGATGCGCTCACCGAGCGCGCTCTCGCCGGGCCTGGCGAAATTGTGGATCAGGTCGGCGTCGAGTTCGCCGAGCATGGCGTGACCGAAGACCGGGCCTGCAATCTCCGATAGCGTGTTGTCGAACGACAGCGGCGCCTTTTGCGGTGAGCGCAGCACCGAGGTTTTATAGTTCGGCGTCAGAGCCGGCGGATGCCATGTCCGGTCGCGCTGGAAGAAGGCGCCGGTCTCGGGCCTCCGGGTCGAGCCGGACTCAGCGGGCATTCTGGCTCCCGTCCATTTCCGAAAACACGTCCTTGGCGATCTTGAAGGCACGGTTGGCGGCCGGCACGCCGGCATAGATGGCGACATGCAGGAACGCCTCGCAGATGTCGTCGCGCGACGCACCGGTGTTGGCGGTGGCGCGCACATGCATGGCAACCTCCTCATCATGGCCGAGTGCCGCCAGCAGCGCCAGCGTGACGATCGAACGCTCACGCTTGGTGAAGCCCGGCCGCGCCCACACGGTTCCCCAGGCAGCCTCAGTGATCAGCTCCTGGAAAGGCTGGTCGAAATCGGTGGCGGCAATTTCGGCCCGGTCGACATGCCGGTCGCCGAGCACAGAGCGCCGCACCGCGAGCCCCTTGCGATATCTGGCTGCGTCGCCGGGGACTTCATCCATGGGTTTCTGCTCCAGGGGCAAGCGACGCGATAAAACTGCGGATCAGGGCGACCAGCGCTTCGGGTTGTTCGACGCAAGGAATGTGTCCGGCGTCGCGGATGATCTCGAAGCGCGCGCCGGGGATCAGCTCGGCCAGCGAGCGGACGAGATCGGGCGGCGTCGAGCCATCCTGGTCGCCGGCGACACAGAGTGTCGGCACCGCGATGCGGCGTGCGGCATCGGTGAAATCGGCATCGCGAACGGCAGCGCAGGTCCCGATGTAACCGGCGAGCGCTTGCCTGGTCATCATGTTCCTATAGCCGTCGAGTTCGGCCACACGCGCCGCGTGGAAGGCGGGGGTGAACCACATTTTGAGCACGCCATCGGCAATCGCCTGGATGCCCTTGCTTTCGACCGTTGCGATGCGTGTGTTCCAGCTGTCCGTCGTGCCGATCTTGTGCGCCGTGTCGCAAAGGATCAGGCCTTCGACGATTTCAGGTCGCCTGGCATAGAGCCCCTGCGCGATCATGCCGCCAACCGACAGGCCGCACAGCACGACTTTGCTCAATTCGAAATGATCGATGAGGGCCGAGAGATCATCGACATGATCGTCGATCGACCTGATGTCGCCGATGTCGGACAGCCCGTGACCGCGCTTGTCATAGACCAGCAGCGGCATTTCACCATCGAGCGCCGAGACAATTTCGTCCCAGATCCGGAAGTCGGTGCCCAGTGAATTGATGAATATGATAGGGCGCGCATTGCCGCTCGCCCTGATGTGGCGATGGTGCAGCGTGATGCCGCCGATGGTGAGGAATGGCACGGTTTCGGTCCTCCGCCCCCACATTGCACAAGGCGTTTGGTTCGGTAAAATGATATTTTGCGTCGTTTCATTAACTCATGGGTTATTAATTCATGTCCGAGAGCCGGATCCGGTTCCGCCATTTGCAGGCATTCCTGGAGGTCGCGCGGCAGGGAAGCGTGGCACGAGCGGCTGACTTGCTGCATGTCAGCCCGCCGGCAGTGACCAAGACATTGCGCGAGCTGGAAGGGGCGCTGGGGGTTGCGGTGGTCGAGCGCGACGGCCGTGGCATCCGACTGACGCGCATTGGCGAGATCTTTCTTCGCCATGCCGGAACGGCGATCACGGCACTCAAGCAAGGCGTCGATTCCGTCCGCCAGGACGGAGCGGTCAGCCGGCACCCGATCCGCATCGGTGCGCTGCCGACAGTGTCGGCGCGGGTGATACCGCTCGCCATGGGCCTGTTCCTCGAGGAGGACACAGGTGCGGCGATCAAGATCGTCACCGGCGAGAACGCCGTGCTGCTCGAACAGTTGCGCACCGGAGCGCTCGATCTCGTCGTCGGAAGGCTGGCGGCGCCGGAAAACATGACCGGCTTCTTCTTCGAGCACCTCTATTCTGAACCGGTGCTGTTCGTGGTGCGAGCCGGACATCCGCTGCTTGATCCGGGACAGGATGTGTTCGCACGGCTCGACGAATTCCCGATGCTGATGCCGACGCGGGAATCGGTCATCCGCCCCTTCGTCGACCGCCTGTTCATCACCAACGGCATGACGGCGCCGGCAACCGAGATCGAAACCGTTTCAGACTCCTTCGGCCGCGCCTTCCTGCGGCAAAGCAATGCCGTCTGGATCATTTCGGCTGGCGTCGTTGCCAATGAACTCGGCAGCGGCGCCTTCGTCGCCCTGCCGGTCAACACCGAGGAAACCAAGGGACCGGTCGGCCTGACCATGCGGACCGACACCGCGCCCTCGCCGGCCTTTTCCATCCTGCTGCAGACCATCCGCGAAGCGGCAAGGCAAAGCGGCTGATGCGTCAGGCTGTGCGGGATCGTCATCGGCAGAAGGCAGTCGGGTCGAGGTCGAAGACCCGTCCCGGATTGAGGATGTTTCTCGGGTCAAGCGCTGCGTTCAGCCGCCGCATCGTGGCGATCTCGGCGTCGCTGCGGACCAGATGCAGCCACTTCTTCTTGTCGAGGCCGATGCCATGTTCGGCCGAAACGCCGCCTGCCGGGCAAACGCTCGTCCACGCAAAGCGACGTCGTCCGTGTCCGTCGGCAATGTAAAACAGGACAATCGTCCTGTATCGATCACGATGGATCGTGATCGATACCGGAGAGTTGTCTTACTGAAGCTTGGCTTGCAGCGCGTTGACATCGTCGGTGGTCATTTCACCGTCCGTTGCCACCTTGCCGTCGACGATCTTCCACAGGCGGAACGGGCCGGTGATGTCGCCATATTTGTCGAAGGCGACAGGGCCGATGACACCTTCATAGCGGATCGGCTTGCCGTCCTTGATCAGGCCGAGCGCCTTGGCGAACTCTTCCTTGCCGGCAAAGATCGGCGTGCCGGCCGGATCGACGGCCTTGTACATCGCATCCTTGATCTTGGCCGGATCCTCAGAACCGGCAATGGCGATGGCCAGACCAACAATCGCGCCGGCGTCATAGGAGCGGTCGGCCGCCGGATTGGTCGGTTCGATGCCGGAGAATTCCTTGTAGTTCTTGGTGAAATACTCCGTCGAGGCCGTCGGGCTGGTGCCGGAGGACGTGCCGTAGGCTTCCTTCAGATAGTCGGCGCCGACGGACTCGATGAAATCAGGGCTGTTCATGCCGTCATTGAGCAGGAATTTCTGCACGCCGCCCTGCGAGATCCAGGTACGGGCGACCGTAGCGCCGTCGACCGGCGTGCTGACGAGGTAAAGACCGTCCGGTTCGCCGGCCATTGCCGCCGTGACTTCCGAGGCATAGCTCGACTGCTTCTCATTGTAGGGCGTGTCGGAGACCATGGTGCCGCCGAGCGCTTTGTAGGCACGTGAGAATTCGGCCACCATGTTGACGCCGAAATCGTTGTTGACATGGATGATCGACAGCTTCTTGAAACCCTTGTCGACGGCGTATTTGGCGGCGGCGACGCCCTGCAGCGCATCCGAGGTGATGGTGCGGAAGAAGATGCCGTTGGTCTTGCCGTCGCGGCCGAGCGCGGTCAGCGTCGGCGAGGACGAAGCCGGCGAGACCTGGACGATCTTGGCTGGTGCGGTGACCGAAGTCAGGATCGGGATCGACACCGAGGAGATGATGCCGCCGATGATGACCGGCACCTTCTTGACCTGAACCAGCTGGGTGGCGGCGTCAACGGCGACGTTGCCCTGGCTCTGGCTGTCGCGCGTGTCGGTGACGAGATCGCAGCCGCGCACACCGCCGGCTCCGTTGATGTCGCGGAAGGCCATCTCGACCGACTTGGCGCCGGCCTGGCCGTATTCGCCGGCCGGGCCGGTCAGCTCCATGACGAGGCCGACGGTGATCTTGCAATCGGCGGCTTGCGCAGCACCCGCCATCGTGACGAGGGCGAGCGCGGTGGTGAGTTGGAGTATCGTCTTTGTCATTGTTGTTCCCCTTTCGTTACTCGACTGTATTTGAATTCTGGAGCCTGTTCAGCGTTCCGGCACCTGCAGCCAGGTCTCATGCAGATGTCGCCATTCAACGCCGTTGGGCGCCGATGAACTGGTGGTGAAGACGGCACTGGACTGGCGGCGGCTGTGCTTGCCTGCGCGCAGCTGCGCTTCGACATAGAGGACGACGATGGTATCGGCGTCCTGCCAGCCGGGCCGGATGTCCTCGATCGAAATGGCAAAACCATCGTCGCAGGAAGCGCGGCTTGCGCGGACATGATCGATGACCGCTTCGCGGTCGAGGATCTGCCCGTCCGGCGCCACCATGCTGAGGTCTTTGCCCATGGCGCGTTCGAAGCGGCCGAAGTCCACCGTGTTGGCGCGCGCAGCGACGAACCAGTCGACGAAGAAGCGGTGCAGGTCGATGATTTCGGCGCTGGCGCGTGAAAACAGGGAGGGCTCGTCGCTCATTTCTTCCCCGCATTGAGGTTGTAGTGCATGATCGAGCCGTGACGGCCGTGACGGTCGCGCTCCAGCGTGTAGACGTCGCCCTCGAGACCGGTGCCTTGCGCGATGACGGCGGCAATCCGCGCCCGGTCTTCGGCGTCGAGCGCAACGTCCATGATCTTTGCATTGGCCAGCGCATGCGCCTGGTTGCGGGCGCCGACGATGACGGCCGCCACTTGCGGCTGCTCCAGCACCCAGGCGCTGGCGATGGTGGCGATGTCGACGCCGTGGCGGTCGCCAACGGCCTTCAGCGCCTGAAGCAGGTGCTGGAAAAGGCCCCAGCCGCCGAAATCGTCGATGATCAGCTTGTATTTCACCAGCGAGCGGTTTTCGAGCGGCGTGGCCGGTTCGGCCACGCCGAGCCATTTGTCGCTGAGAAAGCCGCCGGCCACCGAGCCATAGCAGAGGAAGCTGACGCCGTGTTTGGCGGCGAGGTTCGCCAAGCTGTTGCCAGGCCGCTGGTCGAGCACCGAATATTGCAGCTGCTGGCTGACCAGCGGTATGCCGGCGGCAAGGATTTCAGCCAGGCGCGGCGTGTCGAAATTGGTGGTGCCGAGATTGCGCACCTTGCCTTCAAGCCGAAGCTCGTCGAGCCAGCCCATCGCCTCGACATAGCGAGGCTGGTCATAATCCCACCAGTGGAACTGAACGAGATCGAGCCGCTCGGTCTTCAGCCGCCGCAATGACTGGTCGACGATGCTCCTGATGTAGTCGCGGCTGATGCTGGCCAGCCGTTCGAGGTCGGGCACCAGCTTGGTGTGCACCTTCATCCGGGCGGCGACATCGAGGCCGCGCTCACTGGCCAGTCGCAGGCGCGCGGCGCCGATCAATTCCTCGACGCCGGTGTAGATGTCGGCGCAATCATAGGTCCAGATGCCGGCATCGAAGGTGGCGATCAGATCGGCCACCGCCTGGCTGCGGTCGATGGCGCCGTGGCCGCCGGCCAGCTGCCAGCCGCCGCGGATGACGCGCGAGATGGTGTAGCCAGAGCCGAGTTCGAAGGTCTTGGCACTCATCTCAGGTCATCCTCTTTAGGCAGCGGCACCGCCGTGGTCTCGGCGTGGCTGAACCGCCGCTTGGCCATCCTGACGATCCTCAGCCGGCTGGCGCAATTGGGATCGGGACAAGCGATCTCCGCGTCCGAGGTCATCCAGTCGTTCGGGTGGGTTGGGCGCTGCTTGGCCGCCAGCAGAGGCAAGACGGCGGCGAGCGAATAGATCGAAAAACCCTGCCCTGCCGGCATCGACAGCATCTCGCCCTTAAGTTCGAAATAGTCGCCTTCCTTGGCGCCGCAATAGATCGGCTTGCCCTCCGGGATGACCGCCTCGACGCGAAGATCGAACAGCTCGAAACTGTCGTCGGCCATTCAAGCCTCCATCAGGCTGAAGGTAACATCGCAGGCGCCGTTGCGGCGGATGACACCGCAAGCGGCGGCGAACCGGTCACGCTCTTCGACGCGCACTTGCGCCACCACGCTGCCGGCCAGCCAGCCGATCGGGAACAAGAGCCGCGCGCCCTGCCCGTAGTAGAGGCCGATGTCGAAGATCGCATTGGGATTGCCGCCCCACATGCGTGGCGGCACGTAGGAAAGCACGATGTCGCCCGGCTGCGGCGTCAGCGTCGCGTTCTCGGCCGGCAACGGTTTCGCATAGGCCTGGCCCTCGAGATCGGCCGCGGGAACCGGACAGGAGATTTCCGGCCCCGTCCACATCGCATGGATGCCAGGGACGACACGTGGCGTGCCGAGATAGGCCGAGAGGAAGGCAGCGTTTTCCGGTGCCTTCTCGGGCAGCAGCAGCGCCGTGACGGAAAGCTGCGAGCGCGGCTCGGTGATCCTGATGGCGGTCATGTCTGGTCTTTCGCGGCGGCGGCCTGCAGCTTGCTGCGCAGGAAGGTGAAGGGGCGGCTGATGTCGGCGACAAGCGATTCGCGCGCCGCCTGCGCATCCTGCGTGGACAGCGCCATGACAATGCGGCGGTGATACTGGGCGGTGTCGACTTCGCCGGCCTCCGAGAAGGCATAGATAGCGACGCGGATGCAGGGCCCCGATTGCAGCCACAGGCTCTCGATCATCGGGATCAGCACGGCCGAGCCGCAGGAGCGGTAGATCTCGAAATGAAAGCTCTGATTGAGCGTCACTTCGCGATCGACGTCCTTCTTGTGTTTCAGCGCCCGCATCTCGTCCCATTCGCCGAGAATGGTTTCGATGGTGGCGATCTGGCGCGGGCCCATGCGGGCGGCGGCCAGCGCGATCGCTTCGCCCTCGATCAGGATGCGGGCACGCAAGAGATCATCCAGCCGTTCCAATGTGATCGGCGGCACACGCACCGAACGGTTGGGCAGCGCCTCCAGCGCCTTTTCCGTGATCAGCCTGCCGAGCGCCTCGCGCACCGGCATGGTCGAGGTGACCAAGGCGTCAGCTAGGCCACGGATGGTCAGCACCTGGCTCGGCTCGAACAGGCCGCCGATCAGGGCGCGGCGCAATTCCGAGTAGACGCGGTCCTGCACAGTTTCGCGGCCGACTGGCGCAAGCTGGGCCGCGATCGCCTCGTTGTTCTTTTCGATGGCAGCCTTTTGCATGGAATTCCGTTCTTGGCCGGTTTTCGGCTTGCGGATGAAATTAAAGCCGAATAGCGTGATCAAAGCAAGTGTGATCACAAATCATAATCAGGAGACGGCAACGATCGTCTTCGGCCAGAGGGTTTGATGAGCGAGGCAACCAAACGGCAAGGGGAAACCCGCGCGCCGGTTCTGACGGCAAGGAATGTCGTCAGGCGGTTCGGCGGCCTTGTCGCGGTCAACGATGTCTCGTTTGACGTCAAAGCGGGAGAAATCCTCGGCTTGATCGGCCCCAATGGTGCAGGCAAGACGACGATGTTCGACCTGCTCGCCGGCAGCATCCTGCCGACCAGCGGCGAGATCCTACTCAACGGCACGCCTGTCTCGGGCGAAGCCGCGCATCTGCGCATCGGTCATGGCCTTGGCCGAACTTTTCAGATCCCGCGCCCGCTGGCCAATCTGACGCTGATCGAAAACATTATGCTGGCCGCACAGGGCCAGGCCGGCGAAAAGCTGCTCGCCAATTTCATCACGCCATGGCGCGTCGCCGCGCAGGAAAGAGCCGCCAGGACAAAGGCGCTCGAACTGCTGGAACTGGTCACCCTCACCCATCTCGCGCATGAGCCGGCGCGGGTGCTTTCCGGCGGCCAGCGCAAGCTGCTCGAACTCGCCCGCGTGATGATGGCCGACCCGGCGATCATACTGCTCGACGAACCGGCGGCCGGCGTCAACGCGACGCTGCTGGAGGTCATCATCGACCGCATCCGGGACATCAACGCGCGTGGCATCACCTTCCTGCTGATCGAGCACAATATCGATATGGTGACGCGGCTTTGCCATCGCGTCCTCGTCATGGCGAGCGGCCAGCTGCTCAGCGAAGGCACGGCCGAAGAAGTCGCTCGCGACCCACGTGTCATCGAGGCCTATCTCGGAGGCGCGGCATGAGCGAGATCGTCCTCGATGTCCGCGACCTCGAAGCCGGTTACGAGCCCGGCGTGCCGATCGTGCGCGGCGCCTCGATCACTGTCAAAAAAGGCGAGATCGTCGTCGTGCTGGGCCCCAACGGCGCCGGCAAGTCGAGCTTCATCAAGGCCATCGCCGGCCTCGTCCCGATCACCGGTGGCACGGTGTTTCTGGACGGCAAGGACATCACCGCTGCGCCTGCCCACACCATGGTGCGGCTTGGACTGGCCTTCGTGCCGCAGACCGAAAACATCTTTCAGCTGATGTCGGTCGAGGATAATCTCAGGGTTGCCTGCGGCATCCTCGAGCGGCGCGAAATCCCTGCCCGCATCGAGGAGATGTATGCCGCCTTCCCAGACCTCGTCCGCCAGCGCCGCACCGCCGCCGGCAATTTGTCGGGCGGACAGCGGCAGATGCTCGCTGTCGCACGGGCGCTGATCGTCCACCCCAGAGTGCTGGTGCTGGACGAGCCGTCGGCCGGCCTGTCGCCGAAATTCGTCTCGATGGTGTTCGAGATGCTGGCCGGCATCCGCAAGTCCGGCGTCACCATCCTGCTGGTCGAACAGAATGCCAAGGCGGCGCTCGCCATCGGCGACCGCGCCTATGTCCTGGTCGAAGGCAAGGACCGGCACGAGGGCATCGCCTCCGAATTGTGGAACGATCCGGTGGTCGCCGAACTCTATCTCGGCCAGCGCCCATCTAAGGCAGGGAAAGGAGGTGAGGCATGAGCCTGCAATTTGTCGTCGACGGATTGCTGACGGGTTCGATGATCGGCCTCGGCGCCATCGGCGTGACGCTTACCTATTCGATCCTGCGCTTCTCGAACTTCGCCCATGGCGACTTCATGGCATGGGGCACCTATGCGACGCTGGCCGTCGTCAGCGCCATCGGCGCGACAGTCGGCAAGGTGGCGCCGATCGCACCGCTGTCCTTCGGCTGGCCGCTCATTGTTGCGCTCGTTATCGGCATGGCCTTCACCGCGCTCTTGGCGCTGCTGCTCGACAAGGTGCTGTTTTCGCGGCTTCGCTTGCAAGGCCAGGCCATCATCGTGGTGATGGCGAGCTTCGGCGCCTCGATGGCGCTGAGAAGCCTGCTCGAATTCACCTTCACCTCGCGGCCGACCTATTTCAGCCGCGTGATCCAGATCGCCATGCCGGTGGGCTTCGGCATCCGCATCACGCCCGACCAGATCGCGCTTTTGCTGCTGACCGCGGTGCTGGTGCTCGGCGTGCATCTGTTGATAACGCGCACGCAGACCGGCCGCTCGATGCAGGCCTTGAGCCAGAACGCGGCGCTGGCCCGCATCGTCGGCATCGATGTCGCCAGCGTGGTGCGCGTCACCTGGGTCATCGGCGGCGCTCTCGCCTGCGTCGCCGGCGTGATGATCGGCATTCTGGTGCAGATTCGCCCGTTCATGGGCTTCGACATGCTGCTGCCGATGTTTGCCGCCGCCATTCTCGGCGGCATCGGCAGCATTCCCGGCGCCGTGCTCGGCGGCCTGATCATCGGGCTCGCCGAGGCCGGTGCGGTGCAGTTGATCGGCGCCGAGTGGCGCGCCGCCGTTTCCTTCATCATCCTGATGGCGGTGCTGTTCGTGCGGCCGATCGGCCTGTTTGGTGTGAGGGAACGCTGATGGACCTGCTCGGCTACGGCGCCTTCTTTCTGACCACCGCGCTGATCTTCTCGCTGGTCACGCTGGGGCTCAATTTGCAATGGGGCCTGACCGGGCTGTTCAATGTCGGCCTCGCCGGCTTCGTTGCCATCGGCGCCTACACATCGGCGCTGCTGACCACACCGGACGATGCCGCGCGGCTGGGCGGCTTCGGCCTGCCGATCCTTGTCGGCTGGGCGGGCGCCATGGTCGTCGGCGGCATCGCCGCAGCGCTGACCGGCATGGCGACGCTGCGGCTGAGATCCGACTATCTGGCGATTACCACCTTCGGCGTCGCCGTGGTGGTGCAACTGGTCGCGCTCAACGCGCAGAAACTGACCGGCGGTCCATTCGGCATCGGCTTCATCCCGCGCCCCTTCGGCAGCCTTGCCGAGACGCCGCTGCTGTTCAACCTGTCCAACCTTGCCGTGGTCTCGGTCGTCACGCTGATCGCCTATCTCGCCTTGGAGCATTTGTCGCGCAGCCCATGGGGGCGGGTCTTGAAGGCGCTGCGCGAGGATGAGCGGGCAGCGATCTCGCTTGGCAAGAGCGCGCGTTTCTATCGCGTCCAGGCCTTTGCCGTCGGCGGCGCCATCATGGCGCTGGCCGGCGCGCTGCAGGCGCATTTCACCGGCTTCATCGCGCCGGACAACTACCTTCCGATCCTGACCTTCCAGGTCTGGGCAATGCTGATCGTCGGCGGCTCGGGCAGCAATCCCGGCGCCGTCATCGGCAGCATCCTGGTGTGGGCGATATGGGCCGGATCAGGCACGCTGACCAGCATCCTGTTCCCGCCGGAACAGCAGGCGCGCGCCGCCGCACTGCAGATCGCCGCGATCGGCGTCATGCTCTGCGTCATCCTGCTGATCCGACCGAATGGCCTGCTCGGCGACAGGCCGCGGCGGCCGTGGTTTGGCAAGCGGGCGAAGGTAGCGACGGCCAAGAGCATCTCCCCGTTATGAATGCCGCGATCCGGCCGGAAGCGCGCGGCGCTTCGCTCTGGCATGCCGTCAGCCGTAACCGTCGAGCGCGGCCGGCGCTGCAGAGCGGACTCGATGTCGACCTCGCCATCGTCGGCGGCGGCTTTTCCGGCCTTTCAACCGCGCTGCATGCGGCGGGCAAAGGCCTGTCCGTCGCCGTTCTCGAAGCCGAGTTCATCGCCTGGGGTGCGACCGGCAAGAATGCGGGCTTTGTCGTGCCGAACTTCGCCAAAATGGATCCAATCGACATACTGGCCCATCTCGGACCCTCGCGCGGCGAAAGGCTGATCGATTTCGCCGCCGGCAGCGCCGACCTGGTTTTCCGCCTGATCCGGCAGCATGGCATCGACTGCGACGCCGTGCAGAACGGGTGGATCCAGCCGGCGCATTCGCCTGCCGCCTTCGAGAGGGTCAAGTCACGTGCCGGGCAATGGGCACAGCTTGGCCGGCCGGCAGTCACATTGGACCGGCAGGAAATCGAGACCCTGACGGGCGTGCCAGGCTATGTCGGCGGCTGGATGGATCGTTCCGGCGGCGTGCTCAATCCAGTCGCCTATGCGCGCGGGCTTGCCGATGCGGCGGAGAAGGCCGGCACAAAGATCTTCGAGCAGACGCGCGTCACCTCGGTTGATCGCATCGCCGATGGCTGGATGCTGAAAACCCCATCTGGCTCAGCACGCGCCAGCAAGGTGCTGATCGCCACTAACGCCTATGGCTGGTCCCTCAATCCGTCATTGCAGCGAACCTATTTCCCGCTCAAGGTTTTCCAGATCGCAACAGCGCCGCTGCCTCGTGACGTTCGCAGCCGGTTGCTTCCCGGCGGGCAAGGTGTCGGTGACACCAGGCGCAATCTCTTCACCTTCCGCTTCGACGCCGAAAACCGGCTGATCAGCGGCGGCATGCATATCCTTGGCGCCGGTGCGGATACGCGCGTACCGCAGACGATCTGGCGAAGGCTCGGCCGGCATCTCGATCTGCCCGATCTGCCGCCGCTTGCCTACAGCTGGTCGGGAATGGCAGCGGTCGAACCGGATTTCCTGCCGCATCTGATCGACCTCGGCTCGGGCCTGATCGCCGGCCGCGCCTGCAACGGCCGCGGCATCGCCATGACCACGGCGATGGGCAAGGTGCTGGCGGACTGGGCTGCTGGAACCGATGCCCGCGACCTGCCGCTGCCCTTCGCGGCGCCTGCGCCGATCCCTTTCCACGCCGTGCTGCGGCACGCGCCCAACATGCTGCTCGGCTGGAGCATGCTGCGCGACCGGCTGGACGGGACGAGCTAGGCCGACGGCTACCTGGCAGCGTCAAGGTTTGCAGATAATACGGCGGCCGCCACGGCGATGTCCTCTTCTATGAAAGTCCGCACGGTGGGACCGCTGCGCTGCTCCAGCGCGGCGACGATCTTGCGATGCGCGTCGTTGGACTGCGGGATGTACCGATCGGCCTGCATCAGCAGCTTGAGATAAGGCCCAACCCGCCCCCAGAGGTCGCGGATCATGTTGAGCAGGATCGGTGCGCCGGCGTGCTGGTAGATGGCGAAGTGGAACGCCTCGTTCAACGAGAGATAGGCCCTGGCGTCGCCGGCCTCGATGGCACGCTGCATGCCGACGAGCGTCGCCTGTATGTCAGCCAGTCCGCTTTCGCTCATCCTGGTCGCCGCCATCTCGCCCGCCAGTCCCTCGACGGCGATGCGGATGCGCGTCAGCTCCTCGAAGGCAGGCGCGGACAGCAACGGCACGATGACCGAGCGGTTGTTCTGCATCTCGAGCAGCCGCTCGGCGACAAGCCTCTGCAGCGCCTCGCGGATCGGTGTCGTCGAGATGCCGAACGTCTCGGCGAGCTTGCGGATGACCAGCGTCTGCCCCGGGCTGAAGCCGCCTGAAATCAACTCCTGCTTGAGCGCGCCATAGGCGCGGTCATTCAGGGTTTGATGTTCGAGCTTCAGCATGCGCGGCGCGCTCCGATCACCAGTTCGACAAAGCGCGATCGAGCGTCTCAGCCAGTTGCTCGGCGTTGTCCCTGGCAAACGGCAGTGGCGGCCTGATCTTCAGCACATTGCCGTGCGGACCGCAGGACGAGATCAGCACGCCGTCCTCGCGCATGGCTTCGACGACCGCCGATGTCTTGGTGGCGGCCAGCGCCTCGTCACCGTCCGCCGTCAGCTCGACACCGAAATAAAGGCCGTTGTGCCTGATATCGGCGACCGCGCCATGCCGGCTCTGCAGGGCGCGCAGCAGCTCAGCCGTATAGGCGCCGACATTGCGCGCATTCTCGATCAGTCCTTCGCCTTCGATCACCTCCAGAACGGCGAGGCCGACGGCGGCAGCGACCGGATTGCCGCCAAAAGTGTTGAAGTAACCGGTGTTCGAGCCGAAGGAGGCGACAAGTTGCGGCCGCACCAGCACGGCACCCATCGGGTGCCCATCGCCGATCGGCTTGCCCATCGTGATGATGTCGGGCTCGATTCCATAATTGGCGAAACCCCACATTCCCTGGCCAAGCCGGCCGAAGCCGGACTGGACTTCATCGGCGATGATGATGCCGCCGGCCTTTTTGACGTGATCCGCCGCTTCGCGCATCACCGCCGCATCCGGAAAGAAAATACCGTCGCTGGAAAAGGCCGAGTCGAGAAGCAGCGCTGCCGGCCGGATATTCTTTGCGCCCATGTCCTCGATGGCGGCCGCGACATTTCTGGCGAAATCATGCGCGGCCCGGCCATGGTCGCGGAACGTGTCCGGCGCTGTCACGGTGCGGTGCTGCGCGGGCACGCCCTTTGCCCCGACCGCCGCCGGCGACAGCTGCGCCGTCGCGATGGTGGCGCCGTGATAGGCAAAGTCGGTGATGATCACCCCGGTGCCGCCGCTGGAATGCTGGGCGATGCGGATGGCGAGGTCGTTGGCCTCGCTGCCGGTGCAGGTGAACATGGCATGGCCGAGGTGGGCCGGCACGGTGCCGAGAAGTTTCTCCGCGTAGTCGAGGATGATCTCGCTGAGATAGCGTGTGTGGGTGTTGAGCGTGGCGGCCTGCGCCGACAGCGCCTCGACGACACGCGGATGGCAGTGTCCGACCGAGGCGACGTTGTTATAGGCGTCGAGGAATCTGCGACCCTGGGCATCGTAGAGCCACACACCGCTGCCACGCACCAGATGGATCGGGTTGCGGTAGAAGGCGCGATAAGTCGGCCCGAGCAGCCTGGCGCGGCGCTCGAGCAGCGCGCGCTCCGATGCTGCCGCGTCGGCATTTGAAGGATATGGCGAGGACTGGGACACGAGCATTTACTCCGGATTGGAATTGTCGAGAAAATAGCGGCGGGCATCGGTGGATGACAGACCATCCAGCTTTTCAAGCGAGGCCCAGACCTCGGTGGCGAGGCGCAGCACATAGTCGCGCTTGGCCGGGAAGCGCTCGGCCTGCCAACTGGCGATGTTGACGATGAGCGCAAGGCGGGCACGGATCAGATTGAAGAGAATGCTGATCTCTTCCTCCTCGAGCGGCTGCACGGACTGATAGCCGGCGACGAAGCGCGCGGCCGGCGCCAGCGGATGGCCTTGCGCCGGCCAGCGATAGACGGCGCCGATGGCGAGGTCGCAGATCAGCGGCGAATGGATCATGTCGCCGAAATCGAGGATGCCGCTGACGACCTCCGGCCGCGACGCGTCCATCACCACATTGTAGGAGTTCATGTCGTTGTGGACGATCTGCGCGCGCAGGGTCGGGATGACCGGCGCCGCATGCTGCTCGAAGGAGTCGATCGCGCGCTCGACCATCGCCCGCCGGCCAACGTCACTGATATGCGCCATCATCGGCCGCGTCTTGGCGACCTTACGGATATCCCAGAGCAGGTCGCTGCCGGCGGCCGGGTGGAAGAAACCGCGCAGCGCCCGGCCAAGGCGGGCGAGGAAGACGCCGAGATTGCGATCCTGCGCATCGGAAGTCGGCGAGCGCGACAGCAGCTGACCGGGCAGATAAGTCACCAGCCGGATGATGCGCGGCGCCGATCCACCAACACTGGCCGCAAATTGCGCTTCGCCTTCAAGGCTTTTGCGCACCGAGGGAACCGGCAAGGTGGGGTCGACTGCAAGGATGTGGTCGAGCGCCTTGTTCTGGAAATCGGTGAAGCCGGCCTCTTCCGCCGGATGGGAGATCTTTAGAACGAACTCACGCTCGCCATCGGCCTGGATGTGGAAATTGTGGTCGCGTTCGCCAGGCAGCGGACGCGCGGTGCCGGTCAGCCCATAGTGCCGGCGCAGGATGGCGAGCGCGTCGACCGCCGAAACATCAGGCGCGTCCTCGGCGAGTGTTTCGCCGAACGCATCGGGGACGGCCGCATTCATGGCTTAGCCTCGATAGGTTCAAGCCCGCACCATTCGGCGATGAACAGCGCGATGGTCTGGGTGACCTTGCGCACCGAGTCGAGATCGACCGCCTCGTCATAACCATGCGGCATGCGGCAGATCGGGCCATAGACGATCGCCGGCGTGTCGGCATAGAGGCCGAAGAAGCGTGCATCCGTCGTCGCCGAGGTGACGTGTTCCGTCAGCGGCTCGCCCCAGACGGCGGTATGGCTGCGGCGCAGCACGGATTCCATCTCGTCGGCACCCTCCAGCACATAGCCTTCGGCCATGAAGCCGTTGTAGGTGAGGCTCGGCGGACGATTGGCCAGGAACGGATCGGCACGCGCCGCTTCGGCGATACAGGCCTCGAGCTCGGCTCTCGCGTCTTCGAGCCTCTGGCCGGGGTAGGTGGCGACGCGCATCTCGAAGACACAGCGCGCCGGAACGCTCGATGTCCACTCGCCCCCTTCGATCTTGCCGAGATTGAAGCGGATCGGGTGCGGGTGATCGTGGAAATGCTTGTCGTCGACCTTGCGCGCGTTCCAGACGATTTCGAGCTGCTTCAGCGCCTGGATGATGACGAAGGCCTTTTCGATGGCATTGGCGCCGGCCGAGAAAGCGCCGGATGCATGCTGCGGATCGCCGTCGACCTCGACCCGGAACCAGATCGGCCCGACCTGCGCCCGCATCAGCCTCGGCTCCAGCGGTTCGGGAATGAAGGCGGCGTCGGCGCGGTAGCCGCGCTGCAGGCAGGCAAGCGCGCCATTGCCGGTGCATTCTTCCTCGACCACCGACTGGAGATACACGTTCGCGGCCGGCTGATAGCCAAGGCTGCGCAATGCGGCCAGCGCATAGAGGCAGGCGGACAGGCCGGCCTTCATGTCGCCGGCGCCACGGCCATGCATCCAGCCGTCCTCGATCACCGGGTCGTAGGGATCGCGCACCCAGCGGTCGAGCGGTCCGGTCGGAACGACATCGATATGGCCGTTGAGGATCAGCGAGCGGCCGGTCGCGTTTCGCGGCGTATGCGTGGCAACGACATTGAAGGCGTCGTCATAAGAAACTGCCACGGGTGAAAAACCCGGCAGGTCGCGAATCGCATCGACATCGACGCGCCACATGTCGACGGCATAGCCGTCAGCCTCAAAGGCAGCCGCCATGAACGATTGTGCGGCATGTTCCTCGCCACGCTGTGAAGGAAAACGCACGAGCTCTTGCAGAAACGCTACCTGCCGCGCGAAGCCGTCATCGACCGCGCTCAGAATGGCCTCGTCCGCAATCCGCTCAGGCATCATATTTCACTTTCTTCTGAATGGTGTATCATATCTCATATGCCATTCCTGTGAAATGCAAGAGGCATACGCGCCAAACTTTCAGTCCAAGGTTTGCCGTTCGATGCTGCCATGGTCTTGGGGAGTTGGCATCGGATGCAGCAAGCCGATACTGCTATCTCTGGAAGACATGACGGGGAATGCGTTGATCACCGAAGACACGATGCCGGCCGAAATCACCGATCTCGCCATTGGCTACCATCGCCTGCCGGCGGGCAAGCTTGCCAATGCGGTGACGTGGATGGAGGCGCGCTCGCCGCAGCCCGATCTCGCGCACCCCTTGGCCATGACACGGATCACGACGCCCGACTGCGCTTCCTATCGGGCGATCTTCCTCGAGATCGGCGCGCCCTGGCTTTGGGACCGTGTTTCCGAAATGTCCGATGCCGAAATCACCGAGCATTTCGCCGACCCGCGCCAGCATCTCTACTACGGCCATGACGAGACCGGCGCGCATCTCGGTATGGTCGAATTCTTCGTCGCCGACAGCAGCGAGATCGAGATCATCTATTTTGGCCTGTTCCCGTCCCTGACCGGCAGGGGTTTCGGCAAACGGCTGATGGCCGGGGCACTGGACCTCGCATGGTGTCTCAACCCGAGCCGCATCTGGCTGCATACAAGCAGCTTCGATCATCACAGTGTCATCGGGTTCTACAGTGCCTGCGGGTTCGTGCCCTTCGCGACCGGATTTGAGATCGTCGACGATCCCCGGATCAAGGGAACCTTGCCGCGCGATGCCGCACCGCAGATTCCGCTGATCGAAACGGAGTGGAGCAATGGCAAGGGAGCCGCGCTTTCCCCGGAAAAGCGACAAGTTGCGCGGACCTAGATGAGAACAGCCCCGCAATCCGTCAGCCAAGCGTCGCCGCACCATCGCCGATGGGTTCGCCGCGAGACCATCCTGTCGACGCTGGAGCGCCATATCGACACGCGCATCGTGCTGTTCGCCGCGCCCGCCGGCTTTGGTAAATCGACGACGATGGCGCAATGGGCCGCGGAAGTCGCGCGCCACGGTCGGCTGACCGCTTGGCTGTCTTGCGAAGCGACGGACAATGACGAGGGCGCCTTCCTGTCGCATCTGGTGGGCGCGCTGCGCCAACTGGTTCAGAGTCCGGCGGAACTCGATCTTGCCTTCCAGTCGAGCCCGATCCCCCAGCTCGATGTCGTGCTCTCGGCACTTGTGGCGGGTCTGGCGGCGCGCCAGGCCGACATCACCCTGTTCTTCGACGATTACCACGCCGTCGAGGCGCCGGCGGTGAAGCGGTTCATGGAGCGTCTGACCCGGCAGGCGCCGGCAAACGTCGCCTTCGTCATCGGCTCGCGCAGCCTGCCCGACCTGCAGCTCGGCAAGCTCCGGGTGCTTGGCGACGTCTTCGAAATCGGCCCGGACGATCTGCGCTTCGCCTCGTCAGAAGCGGAAGCCTTCTTCAACGACAAGCTGGGCTTGAGCGTCAGCAGCGGTGCGGTGGAAACCCTGTGCTCGCGCACCGAAGGATGGGCCGCCGGCCTGCAACTGGCCTCGCTGTCGCTGAGTGCCGCACATGCACCCGAAACCGTCATCGGCAACTTCACCGGCGCCAACCGAAACGTCGCCGACTTCCTGATGGGCGAAGTGTTCCTGGAACTGCCGCCGGCAATCGCAAAATTCCTGCTCTACAGTTCGATCTTCGAACGCTTCAGTGCCGAGGCCTGCCGAGCGGTGATGCGGGCGGCCGATGCCGAGGCGGCGATTACCGAGATCGAGACGCGCAACCTGTTCCTGGTGCCGCTCGACGAAGAACGGCGCTGGTTCCGCTACCATCATCTGTTCCGCGATTTCCTCAGCCGCGAAATGGAGCGGCGCGAACCGGAGATGATCGCGCCGCTGCATCTGGCGGCCGCCGAATGGTTCGGCGAGCGCAAGATGCTGACAGAGGCGATCGGGCACGCGTTGGCCGCCGGCGACCATGCCCGCGCGGCGGTGTTCGTCGAGAACAATGCGCTCGACCTCATCGCCCGGTGCCAGCTCCTCTATGTGCGTCAGTTGCTTGCGCTGCTGCCGAGGACGCTGATTGACCAGCGCATCCGGCTGCAACTCGTCGTGCTGTGGCTGGCGGTGCACAGCAGCCAACCCGAGATTGCGCAGCAGACGCTTAGCAACGCGCGCAAGCTGGTCGAGGCCGGACCGGCCGACGGCAGTGACCCGGGCACCATGACCGGCACGACGATAAAGGCCGAGCTCGTGGTCCTCGCCGCTGCCGTGCACAGCACGCTGGAGCAGTTCGATCAGGCGCGCGACACAGCCCTTGCGGCCCTGCGCGTCATTGCGCCCGATGCCTGGTTCATGGAGGGCGCGACCGCCAACGTCATAGGCTACAACCTCTATGCGCTGGGCGACCTCGAAGGTGCCCGCGCCGCCATCGACGCGGCACGACGGGCGCACGAGCGAAGCGGCAGCCTGCTCGGCGTCACCATCGCCAATTGCTACATGGCCGTGATCGAGCGTTCGGCGGGCCGCCTGCCCGCCGCAGAGCGGCTGCTGCGCAACGCCATCATCGAGGCCAGGGCGCGGATCGGTGCAAACTCCTATGCCGAAGCCCTAGCCGGAACGCTGCTTGCCGAACTCGCCTACGAGACCAATGCGTCGGGCGAGGCGTTGACGCTGGTCGAGAATCTCGGACCGCAGATCGAAGGCGCGGCGGTCATCGTCTATCCCTTGGCCAGCGTGCCGACCTATGCCCGCGTGCTGCAGCTGACCGGCCGCACCGAAGCGGCACTGGATATGCTTGAGCGCATCTATCAACGCGTGCGCGGCACCGTCTATCGCCGCCTGGCATCGATGATCGTGCATGACCGCATACGTGTGCTGCTCGACCAGAACCGCAATGTCGAGGCGCGCGCGCTGCTGACCGAGCATCGCGGCGAAGGGACCGAGGCTTCGATGGCCATCACCACAGCCAACGAGTTCGAGTTCTTCGCCGAAGGCCGCCTGCTGACGGCCGAGAAATCCTATGCCGATGCCGCGCGGATTTTCGACGCGCTGCTGGAGCGCACGAGAGACAGCGGGCGCATGCGCCGCCATATATTGGCGCTGATCCTGGACGCCAAGGCTGCCAGCGCTGCCCACGACCAACGCGAGGCAGACCGCAATCTCCTCGAAGCACTACGTCTTGCCCAGCCGTCAGGCTTCATCCGTTCCTTCGTCGACGAGGGAAGGTCTGTCGTCGAAGGGTTGATGCGGCTGCGTGCGGCTCAGGCAAAGACCGATCCCGCGCTGTCAGCCTATGCAGCACGCATCATCGATGCCGCGCAGGCGATGCCCGTGGCGACGCGCAAGCTGGCCGCACCAGCCGCTGAGAAGGAACAGCTCACCCAGCGCGAGGCCGAACTGCTGCGCTATCTCGCCGAGGGCATGTCCAATCGCGATATCGCCCTTGCGCTGTCGGTGAGCGAAACCACGGTGAAGTGGCATCTGAAGAACATTTTCGGCAAGCTCGCGGTGACCAACCGGGTCCAGGCCGTGCGCGCCGCGCAAGGGTCCGCAGGCGCCCATACCCCTCCGAAAGGAGGGGCATAGACATCTGGCACAGCCCCTCTTTCGGGTCGGGCCACATAATCGTTAGCCTGCTAGCGTCACCTGGTTTTCAGAGGACGCTGCGGATGGCGACAGGCTACGTTTTTCACGAACAGCTGATGTGGCACGACACCGGCCCCAGCGCCGACATGATGCCGCCCGGCCGTTTCGTGGAACCCGGCCGCCATCTGGAATCGCCCGGCTCGAAGCGCCGGCTGAACAACCTCATCCAGGTCAGTGGCCTGTCGCGTCATCTGGTGCCGATCATCCCAGAGCCGGTCTCGATCGAGGACCTGCTGCGCGTGCACACGCAACGCCATGTCGACGATATCCGCATGCTGAGCGAGCGTGGCTCCGGTTTCGCCGGACCACAGGCGCCGATCGGTCTCAACAGCTTCGACATCGCGCTGCTGTCTGCCGGCACCACCTATGCCGCCATGCGCGCGGTGCTGACCGGCCGCGTCGACAATGCCTATGCGTTGGCGCGGCCGCCGGGGCATCATGCCGAACCCGACCAGGCGATGGGCAACTGCCTGTTCTCCAACATCGGCGTTGCTGTCCGCCGGCTGCAGCATGAAGGTTTGCTCGGGCGCGCGGCGATAGTCGACTGGGATGTGCACCACGGCAACGGCACCGAGACCGTGTTCTATTCCGACCCGTCGGTGCTGACCATTTCCGTGCATCAGGACAATCTCTACCCGACCGGGCGCGGTGCGCTGGCCGACAACGGGAAAGATGCCGGCAAAGGCTACAACATGAACATACCTCTGCCGGGGGGCAGCGGCACCGGCGCCTATGAAGCGGCTTTCGACCGCGTCATCGCACCTGCGCTGCGCGCCTACCGACCGGACCTCGTCATCGTCGCTTCCGGCTTCGATGCGTCAGGCTTTGATCCGCTCGGCCGCATGATGCTCAACAGCGAATGCTTCAGGCGGCTCGCCGCGCGCATGGTGGCGTTGGCCGCGGAAACATCGCAAGGACGCCTGATCATGACCCATGAGGGCGGCTACTCCGAAGGTTATGTGCCGTTCTGCGGCCATGCCGTCATCGAGACGCTGGCCAATCACCGTACCGAAGTGGTCGATCCGCTGTCGGACCATATCGACGAGTGGGCTGGGCAGGATCTGCAGCCACACCAGGCTGCTGCGATCGATGCCGCAGAGGGGCTGCTCGCCGGCCTGCGCCAACGTCTCGCAAGCGCGGCCTGACGCGATGGATTTTCTCATCACCACGCTGCTCAATGGTCTGACGCTGATCAGCATCCTGATGCTGGTCGGGCTCGGGCTGGCGATCAGCTTCGGGCTGATGAACGTGACCAATTTGGCGCATGGCGAGTTCGTCACCGTCGGCGCCTTCGCTGTCTATTTCGTCCAGAGCATAGGCGGCTCTTTCTGGCTGGGCCTGGCCGCCGCGCCCATCGCCGGCGCGGTGGTCGGCTGCATCCTCGAATTCGCCATCATCCGCCATCTCTATTCCAGGCCTGTCTCGACCGTGCTCGCCACCTGGGGCGTCAGCCTGATCCTGCAGCAAGGGCTGGAACTGACCTTCGGCCTCGGCGCCAAGCCGGTGACGCCGCCGATCGAGGGCACGCTCGATCTCGTCTTCACCGTCTATCCGGCCTACCGGCTGATCCTGATCGGCATCGCCATGCTGACCTTGCTCGGCGTCATCCTGCTGATCAGCCGGACGCCCTTCGGCCTCGATATCCGAACCGTCATCCAGAACCGCGAGATGGCCGAGGGCGTCGGCATCAACACGCGGCGTACCTACGCCATTGCCTTCACCTTCGGCGCGGCCATCGCCGGGCTTGCCGGCGGACTGGTCGCGCCACTGGCGATCGTGCTGCCGCAGATGGGGGTGAACTATCTCGCCAACGCCTTCTTCGTCGTCATCGTCGGTGGCGTCGGCTCGATTGGCGGCCTTGTCGCCGGCAGCGTCTTCGTCGGCGGGATGACCAGCATCCTCAATTATCAGATCTCGCCGTCGCTGGCGCAGGCGATCGTGCTGCTGGCTGCTATCGTCGCTGTCCGTCTGCGGCCCAACGGTCTGTTCAACGGAGCGTCGCGATGATCGCCCGTGATCGCAACTGGCTGCTGATCTTCGCCACCTGCGTGGCGCTCGCGATCATCTATCCGTTCTTTGCCGGCGGCTATCAGCTGACGGTGATCCGCGACGCGCTGATCTTCGGCTTGTTCGCGGCGAGCCTCGACTTCTTCTGGGGCCGCACCGGAATCCTGTGTTTCGGCCACGCCGCCTTTTTCGGCATCGGCGGCTACATCATGGCGCTGGTCACACTCAATGATGCCATCCCCTTTGGAAGCTTACTCGGCATCATGGGTGCGGTGGCGGGTGCGGCCTTCGTCGCCGCCATCATCGGCTACTTCCTGTTCTTCGGCGGCATCCGTGGCAGCTATTTCACCATCGTCACGCTGGCCATGGGCGTCATCTGCCAGCAGGCCGCGGTCTCCTGGAGCTCGGTTACCGGCGGCGACAGCGGCCTGATCGGCATCCCGCCGATCGAGTTCGATCTTGGCGGGCTGCACGTCGATCTCAGCCAGGATCTGCCCAGCTACATCTTCGTCTCGGCCATCGTCGCCATGACGGTGCTGGCGCTCTGGTCGATCAGCCGTGGCCGCTGGGGCACGGTGCTGACCGCCATTCAAGACAATGAAATCCGGGCGGCCGCGCTCGGCCACAATGCGCCGTTGCGGCTGCTTGTCACTTTCGTCCTGTCGGCGGCGATCGCCGGCCTTGCCGGCGCCCTCTATGTCTGCATGGCAGGGCTGGTGGCACCCGATCTGTCCGGGCTGCTTCTGTCGACGGAAGTTATCGTCTGGGTGGCGGTCGGCGGACGCGGCACGCTGCTTGGGCCAGTACTGGGCGCCATCTTTATTCAGCGCGCGCAGCAGACGATCAGCAGCTTCAACCCGAGCCTGTGGCCCCTTCTCCTCGGCTGTGTCTTCGTCATCATCGTCTTCGTCCTGCCGGATGGCATCCTGTCGATCTACGCGCGGCTGAAAGGCCTGTTCAAGGGCAGGAGGCGCGCGCAATGAGCGACATCCTGCTGCAGGCTGAA
The DNA here is from genome assembly GCF_040322895.1 of Mesorhizobium sp. M0088. Taxonomy (NCBI): domain Bacteria; kingdom Pseudomonadati; phylum Pseudomonadota; class Alphaproteobacteria; order Hyphomicrobiales; family Phyllobacteriaceae; genus Mesorhizobium; species Mesorhizobium sp. M0088. The sequence continues at coordinate 139,204 of NZ_JAMYUI010000010.1, read as the reverse complement.
AATGTCGGTATCCGCTTTGGCGGACTGCAGGCGCTGGAGGCTCTGAACCTCACCGTACGAGACAAGGAGCTTTGCTGCATCATCGGGCCGAACGGCGCTGGCAAGAGCACTTTCCTCAACGTGCTGACCGGCACGCTGCGTCCGACCAGCGGCAGCGTGCGCTTCCTCGGCCACGACATTGCCGGACTTCCGCTGCATCGCATCGCCCGGCTCGGCATCGCCCGCAAATTCCAGATTCCCTCGGTCTTCCCGAACCTCTCGGTGGAGGACAATCTGAAGGTCGCGCGCTGGGGCGCGCCTTCGCCAGTGCGCCTGGTTGGTGAACTCTTGGAACTGGTCGCGCTCGGTAACCGTGCCGCCACGCTGGCCGGCGAGCTCGCGCATGGCCAGAAGCAATGGCTGGAGATCGGGATGGCGTTGGCGATAGAGCCGCGCCTGCTGTTGCTCGATGAACCCACTGCCGGCATGACGCCGCAGGAGACGCTGGCGACGGCGCAGATGCTGCTGCGCCTCAAGGGCGAGTTCTCGATCGTTGCCGTCGAGCACGACATCCGCTTCGTGCGGGCGCTGAACTGCGAGACGTTGGTGCTGCATCAGGGACGCCGGCTGCGCAGCGGTCCTTTCCACGACATCGAGACCGACGAGATGGTCCGCGACGTCTATCTGGGGAGGCGCTGAGCATGCTGCGGACACTTGCCGTCTCGGCCGGCTACGGCCTGCTCCCGGTGCTGAACGGCATCGACCTCAGTGTCGCGTCCGGCGAAGTCGTCGGCCTGCTTGGCCGCAACGGCGCCGGCAAGACGACGCTGCTGCGCGTCATCGCCGGCGGCTTGCGGGCGAGCGGAGGCGCGGTGGTTCTCGGTGATAAAGACCTCACGAACGCGCCAGCTTTCCGCCGCGCGCGGGCAGGCATCGCGCATGTGCCGCAGGGGCGCGGGATCTTCAACCAGCTGACGGTGCGGCAAAACCTGGAGGTCGGCACCCGCGCCGCCAAGGAGCGTGGCGATGGCGGCATTCCGGACGACATCTTCGGCTATTTTCCTATCCTGCGGGAGCGCGAAGCGCAGGTTGCCGGCACACTTTCGGGCGGCCAGCAGCAAATGCTGGCGATCGGTCGCGCGCTATGCGGCCTGCCATCGGTGCTGCTGCTCGACGAACCCTCGGAAGGCATCCAGCCGAACATCGTGCAGTCGATCGCCGAACTGGTGCCGCGCATCGCCCGCGAGCACGGCATCGCGATCATTCTTGTCGAGCAGAATCTCGATCTCGTTCTCAAGGCATCGGACCGCTGCCTGGTGATGGAGAAGGGCAGGATCGTCCACGAAGGTGCGCCTGAGACCTTCGCCGACGAGACCCTGCTGAAGGACCTGTTGGCCCTATAGAGCGCGCGTGAAGCGCGCCTGGGAACTTGTTGACTTGTAAGGCGTGCATGGGGCGCGCCTGGGACTGGAAGGGAACACAACAATGATAAGCAGAAGAACTGTCTTGAAATCCGGCGGCGCCGCGGCCGCCTTCGCCATCGTCGGCGCGCCGTCGATCCTGCGCGCCGCCGACACCGTCAAGGTCGGCCTGTCGATCCCGATCACCGGGCTGCAGGCGATTCTCGGCGAGACGCTGCTCAATTGCTACAAGCTGGCCGCCGCCGAACTCAACGCCGCCAACGGCATTGGCGGACGCCAGGTCGAGCTCATCATCGAGGACAACCAGACCACGACCAAGGGCTCCATCGACAAGGCGCGCAAGCTCATCAACGAAGACAAGGTCGACGTGATCATGGGCACGATCATTTCGCCCGAGCGCAGCGCCACGCTGTCGGTCACCTCGAAGGCCAAGAAGCTGTTCTTCTACCCGACCAATTTCGAAGGCGGCGAATGCAACCGCTACTTCGTCGCCACCGGCCCGATCCCGATGCAGCAGGTCGACCCAATGATGCCATGGGTGGCCGAGAACCTCGGCAAGACGATCTATGTCATGGCTTCGGACTATGCCTGGCCGCAGAAGATGACCGAGGCGATCACGGCGGCCTATGAGAAGGCCGGCGGCAAGATCATCGGCGCCGACTACTATCCGTTCGGCACCACCGATTTCGGCCCGGCCTTCCAGAAGATCAAGTCACTGAAGCCCGATGTCGTCTGGTCGATGGTGGTCGGCAACGACGCCGTCACCCAGCTCAAGCAGTATCGCAGCTTCGACATCAAGCAGCCGCTGATCGCCCCGCTCGACGAGGTCTTCAACAAGGACGCGCTGCCGCCCGGCGTGGCGGCCGGCACCTATGCACCGCAACCCTACTGGATGGCGCTGGACAACCCGGTCAACAAGAAGTTCATCTCGAGCTTCCGCGAGAAATTCGGTCAGGAGAAGATGGTCAACGGCATCGGCGAGGCCGGCTACAACGGCCTGCATCTCTATGCGCTGGCCGCCGAGAAGGCTGGATCGTTGAAGGACGATGATGTGCTGGCCGCGCTGCCGTCGATCGAGTTCGACGCACCGCAAGGCAAGATCCGTGTCGACGCCACCAACAACCACACGCTGTGCCATTCCTATGTAGGCAAGGCGGCGGCCGACGGCATCGGCTACGAGATCGCTAAGGACTTCGGCACCATCGAGCCGGTGACGCCTTACTGCAAGGTGTAGGGTCTTCCGCCCAAGCAATCCTGACGGCGGCTTGTCGCTGCCGTCAGGGCGTCTGCGGCGCTGGCAGCCGCTCGCGCAGTTCGTCGACAAGCACCCTGGTGTTTTCGGAATAGTCGATGGGCACGACGACGAGATGCACGCCGCCGCCGGTGAAGGCCTGTTCCAGCACCGGCCGCAAGTCGGTGATCTCCGCAACCCTGGTCCCCTTGGCGCCATAGGCCTCGGCATACTTGACGAAATCGGGATTGCCGAAGGTCATGCCGAAATCCGGGAACGCATCGACCGCCTGCTTCCAGCGGATCATGCCGTAGGCGTGGTCCTCGAGCAGCAGGACGACCAGGTTGAGCTTGAGCCTGACGGCGGTTTCCAGTTCCTGGCTGTTCATCATGAACCCGCCATCGCCACAGATGGCCATGACACGGCGCTGCGGATAGAGCAGTGCCGCCATCATCGCCGACGGCAAGCCCGCGCCCATGGTGGCCAGCGCATTGTCGAGCAGGATCGTGTTTGCCATGCGCGTCCGGTAGTTGCGCGCAAACCAGATCTTGTACATGCCGTTGTCGAGGGCGAGAATCCCGTCGGCCGGCATCACGGCGCGCACGTCGTGCACGATGCGCTGCGGCGTGAAGCGATCTTCGGTGGCGCGCGCGGCGATCCGGCTCAGAATGCCTTCGCGCAGCGGCAGCAGGACCTGCGCGTTGGGGATCTTGCCCTCGATGCGGTCGGCCAGCAGCGCCAGCGAAGGGCCGAGGTCGCCGACGATTTCGGCTTGCGGGAAATAGACCTGCTCGACATCGGCTGATTGGTAGCCGACATGAATGACCCTCGGCCCCTTCGCTCCCATGATGAAGGGCGGCTTCTCCACGGTGTCGTGACCGATGGTGATGATCAGATCGGCCTGCTCGATGGCCTCGTGCACGTAGTCGCGCTGCGAAAGGGCTGCCGTTCCTATATAGAGCTCCGTGCCGCCGGGCACGGTTCCCTTGCCCATCTGCGTGGTGAAATAGGGAATTTGCGTCCGCAGCACGAACTGCGCGACATCGGGGGTCACGCGCGGACGCGACGCCGCCGCGCCGAACATCAGCAGCGGGCGCCTGGCTTCCATGATCATAAGGGCGGCGCGATCAAGCGCACCCGGGCTGGCCAGCGGCAGTTCGACCGGGTGCGTCGGCACCAGTGCGATCGGCTCACACTCGGCCGCCGCAATGTCTTCCGGCAGTTCCAGATGTACGGGGCCGGGACGTTCTTCCTGGGCGACACGGAAAGCTTCGCGCACCAGCGAGGGGATCATCTTCGGCGAGACGATCTGGCGCGACAGCTTGGTCAGCGGCTTCATCGCCGCGACGATGTCGACGATCTGGAAGCGCGCCTGCCGGGATGACAGGATGCCCTTCTGGCCGGTGATCATGATCATCGGCATCGCGCCGAGCAGCGCATAGGCCGAACCGGTCGAAAGATTGAGCGCGCCTGGGCCAAGCGTGGTGATGCACACACCTGCCTTGCCGGTGAGCCTGCCATAGGTGGCGGCCATGAAAGCGGCTGCTTGCTCGTGGCGGGTCAGGATCAGCTGGATCGAGGAGCGGCGGATGGATTCGACGATATCGAGATTTTCTTCGCCGGGAATGCCGAAAATCCGTTCGACCCCTTCGTTCTCGAGGGCCGCGACGAACAAGTCCGAACCTTTGGTCATAAACTGTCTCTCCCGCAACATTCCGTCGGCCACCTTCATATGGCATCGGAATGCGACGCCTCAAAGAGGCATCTTCGGCCGCGGGTCAGAGGCGCGTGTTGCAGCTCGCCGCTTTCGGCGATGCGAAAAGTTCCTTCGGCGCGGACCACTGGCTGACGGTCGCGCCGCGCGTGCCGGTGATCAGCGAACGCAGTTCCGACAGATAGGTCTGCACGAAGAACGAGGTCTGGCTTTCCAGCGGCGTATAGGGGCCCGGCCGGTAGGCGCGCGACATGATGCCGTCGGCATTGTCTTCGGTGATCTTCTTGTCCTGCACCGTGGTGACGTCCCACATCCAACTGATCGCATCGGCGTCGACGTCGTTATCGGCATCCTTGTCGACGAGCCAGGTCAGGATGACGTCTGTTTCCATGGCGTTGCGCGGTATCATCTGGAACAGCGTGACATAATCATTGGCAGCACTTGCAAACGACAGGCGTCCGAGGCGAAAGCCGCTTTCGCCGCCATCATAGGCGTGACGACCACCCATCAGGCACGAGACCCCCTCGCCCGTATTGGACAGCGTGTTACGGCCGGAGCCGATCGGCTTGCGGTGCATGGCAAACGGCATCGTGTCGAGGTCGCCTGCTTGCCATGCGCCCTTGTGGAACTCGGCATCGCCGATGACGCTGTGCCAGGCCTCGATTTCGTTCTGCCACTCGACCGCCTTGTCGGCATCGCGGGTCGCGGTCACTTTGACATGGCCGTTGACGCGGTAATATTCGGGATGAGCCGGCCGGCAGTGATAGCATTCGAGAAAGTTCTCGAGCACCAGCTTCCAGTTCGCCTTGGTCAGATAATTCTTGCGGGCGACGATGCGTGCACGGTCGAGGCCGTTTTCGCGCAAGCCGCCCGTCAGCCCGTCCGCGACAGGCTGGATGTCGGGCAGCGAACTAGCATCGAGGCCGCAGAAGACGAGGCCGCCGAAACCCTTGCAGGGCACGCGGTGCAGTCCCAGCGCTTCCGGGTCGACGCTTGCTGGAAGGTCCTGCCGTGATTTCAGTTCGCCGGTCAGCCTGAACGACCAGGCATGATAGGGACAGACCAGAAGCTTGCCGCGACCATCTTTGGCGCAGAGCCGCGAGCCGCGATGGGTGCAGACATTGTAATAGGCCGCGATGTCGTCCTCGCCATCGCCGAAGCGCACGACGATGATCTCCTCGTCGAACAGCTGGCGCACGATGTAGCGGCCCTTTTCAGGCACCTCGCTGGAATGGGCGACAAGCATCCATTGGCGCGGAAACCACAAGTCCCGTTCCAGCGCGAAGATCGCCGGATCGGCATAGAAGGCCTGTTCCAGCGACCAGTCCGGACTTTGCCGGTCGATCAGCCTGACGGTCTCGCTTCTGTCGATAGGCTGGCCGTTCGATGTGGAGGCCTGCACGGCAAACACCTTTCTGCTCGCTGGCGTTAGAATGATTTTTCGATAGAGTGTGCGATGCGGAAAGGCCTGCGGCAAATACAGAAATAATAGACCTCCATATCGAAAAGGCATGAATGCAGGTTCGGATCGTGAAAACCCTCAAGACATCGCTTCCCCTGCTGAACGCCATGGTCGTCTTCGAGGCTGCCGCCAGGCATGGCGGGCTGACGCTGGCCGCGCAGGAGCTCAACATCGCACAATCGGCGGTCAGCAGGCATGTCGCCAACCTCGAGCGCCAGTTGTCGGTCGAGCTGTTCACGCGCAAAGGCAACCGCGTCGCCGTCACCGGGGCCGGCAACACGCTGGCCGAAGCGGTCCGCGAGGGTCTCGGCACCATCAGGCAAGCGGTCGAGGATTTGACCGCGCACGACAGCGATACATTCGTGGTCGGCTGCAGCCACGATTTCGCGCAGGCATGGTTGATGCCGCGCTTCGACCTCATCACCTCGCGGGTGGCCGGCGACCGGGTGCTTTTGCAGACATCCACCGATTACAGGGATTTCGACCAGCCCGAAGTGGCGCTGTCGATCCGTTTCGGCGAAGCCGGGCAATGGTCCGAATTCGTGGCCGACAAACTGCTCGACGGCGAATGGTTCCCGGTTTGCGCACCGGCGTTCCTGGCGCGTTACCCGGCGCTCGCCTCGGAGGACCCCGAGGGTTTCCTGGGGGTGCCGCTGCTGCACCAGGTGACGCCGCCGGGCGCGATCGACAGTTGGCAGTCATGGATCGGAACCGAGCGGAAGCTCGATGGGCCTCGGTTCACCAGCTACATGTCGATGATCCACGAAACCATCGCCGGGCGCGGCGCGGCACTCGCCTGGGCGGGATTTGCCGATGAGCATCTGCGCCGCGGCCAGCTCGTCCGGCTGACGAAAACCTCGCGTCGCCACGCCGGCTCCTTCCACATCGTCATGAGGAAGAATGCCGGCCCGGTGGTCAGGGCGGTGGCGCAGGCGCTGCTGGCCAGCGTCGGCGACAGCTAACAGATCAGGCCTCGCGACCAAACCGCGACGCTTCATGACGCGCGCCCCAGGCCGGCATGGCGGCCTCGATCTCGGCCTCCGACTTGAAGGCATCGGAGGCGTAGCGATCGACACGGAACCGCTCGGCGGAAACGAACGGGGTGTGCCCGAGGACCAGTTCGCAGGATAGCCGGCCAAGACCCGGTCCATGGGTGACGCCGCTCTCATTGTCGCCGCCGACGACCACGACATTGTCGCTGCCGGGCACCTTGCCGACGACAAGGCCGTTGTCGGGCGTGTAGCACGGCACGCCTTGCGCCCAGCTCGCGATCGTCGAACCGCGCAGCGGCGGGAACACAGTCTGCAACTCGGCAAGCTCCTGCTCGGAGGTCTCCCGCATCAGCTCGATATTGTGCGGCTGGCCAGGTTCGATCTCGTTGTCGTCGGTCTTGTAGAGAGGTTTGTAATGCCGGCCGGTTCCCCACATGACGGCGCCGAATGTTTCGCGCAGCCACAGCCGCAATTCGCGGCATTGGACCGTGGGAATGGTCGACGGCAGCCCACGATCGTCGGTGACGATGCGCGTTGCGACGACGCGCAGCAGCGGCAACTTCCAGCCGAGGCCTGATATGACCTGGTTGTTCCAGGCGCCGGCGGCAACGATCACGCCGTCAGCCTCAAGGCTGCCCTGATCGGTCTCGATGCTCACCCGGTCACCGGCATCATGGACGGCCGTTACGCGTGTGCCGCTGCGAAAAACACCGCCGAGCTCGCTGATCTGGCCGGTCAGTACCCCCATCGCCAGCGTGGTGTCGAGCTGGATGCCATGCGGATTATAGGCGGCCGAATGGACCCGCGCCGGATCAATGAGGCCCTGCATCTTCTGGCCAATCTGCGCGGCGTTCAAATCCTGCATTTCCGGTGGGGCATAGGGTGAGTCCAGCACCGGTCGGACGAAGCGTTCTCGCCCGTCCTCGGTCAGCGCCATGATCAAGGTGCCGTTCGGCCGATAACCGATCTCGACGCCGACCTCGTGCAGCCTGCGATAGAAATCGAGGCCATATTGCTGCAGCTGAAGGCCCTCTTCGCCAAGCGGGATCATGCCGGCGGACCAATGGGAGACGAAGCCAGCACCAGCGCTTGTGGTTGCGGCACCCGGCTGGCCGGCATCGATGACCGTCACCTGGCGCACGCCGGACCGCAGCAAATGGAAAGCCGCGCTGCAGCCGATAATGCCGCCGCCGATCACGGCGATATGCCTGCTATCGCTCCCGCCATGGCTTCCGTTTGAGCTCATCTTTGTTCTCCCTTTTGCCGATGGTTCGGTCGGAGCGACATGCAGCGACGGCGACCATACAGGCCCGTTCGGAGCTGTCTAGACACATGTGTCTGTGGCCTGATACTTGATGCGCACTGCATCTGGATCACACGTCCGGAACGCCGCTTGATCTGGCCTTCCGTTGTTGGTGTTGCCGAGAGAGCGAGGAAAAAAGTGAGCGTTTCGACTGCCGCCAAGGCCATTTTCGACAGTGAAATCATATGGGACGCGCATTCCGGCTTCATGCCGGATCCGGCTGCGGACCTGAACAATCTGCAGATCTGGCGCGACGCCGGCATCGACTATCTGTCAATCGATGTCGGCTTCGACCTGTTGCCCTGGGAGCAGACAGTGCGGACGCTCGCAAATTTCCGTCACTGGATCCTTGCCAATCCCGAGCACTACACGCTGGTCTCCTCCGTCGCGGAAATCCGCAAGGCCAAGCTCGAAGGAAAACTGGCGATCACCTTCGACATCGAGGGCATGAACGCGCTCGACGGCCGCATCGAGATGGTGGAGTTCTATCACCATCTGGGCGTGCGCCAGATCCTGTTCGCCTATAACAGGAACAACCTCGCCGGCGGCGGTTGCCACGATGTCGAGACCAGCCTGACGGCGTTCGGCCGCCAGGTCATCGACGAGATGAACCGACTCGGCATGTTCGTCGACGTCACCCACACCGGCTATCGCACCTCGATGGAGGTGATGGAGTACTCCAACCGCCCTGTTATTTTCTCGCACTCCAACGCCAAGGCCCTGTGCGGCCATGGCCGCAACATCACCGACGAGCAGATCAAGGCCTGCACGCGCACCGGCGGCATAGTCGCGATCGTAGGGCTCAATCGTTTCCTGGGAGAGGGACGCACGGACTCGGACAGGCTGGCTGACCACATCGAATATCTCGTTGACATGGCTGGCCCAGATCATGTCGGCATCGGGCTGGACTACGCCTTCCCCGTCGACGTCAAAGGCATCGACCGTATCATTTCCGACAATCCGCAATTCTGGCCCAAGAGCGAATATCCGGAAGGGGCGACGACCTACGCGGCTCCCGGCCAGATGCGCGAACTGACCGATGTGCTTCTGCGCCGCGGCCAGTCCGAGCAGACCGTGCGCAACGTCCTGGGCGGCAATTTCGTGCGCCTGGCGGCCGAAATCTGGAAGTGAAGGTAGCGGAGAGCGCGTCTCCGCTCCAACTCTTGATCCAGGCCCCACCGAATGGCGGGCCAGGCCGCACCGTGTGCGCGATCACATTTCGCGCTTAGCCGCTTGCCCATGCCGACGCAGCGGCGGGGTCGGATCGGATATCGAGATTTCGCGCAAGATCGTCCGTATCCAAGATTCGGACATGCCGGCAAAATTTTCGCTAGACATAGATGTCTATTATTAGCAGTTTTAGCTGACAGACACATTCGGCCCGGCTTGGAGAATGGCCAACGGCCGGAAACAAGACAACGAAAACAGCAGAGGGGTAGAGCATGTCCATTCTAGCCGACACCAGGGTTTCGCGCCGCAGCCTGCTCGCCGGAGCCGGCGCTTTCGGCCTCGCCTCAATGGTCAATCCAAAAGTTTCCTGGTCGAGCGACGGGCCGATCCTCAAGGTGCGATCCTACGCCGACATCCAGACGCTCGACCCTTGCTTCCGGCTGGCGGCGCCTGAAGGCGACATCACCAGCGTCATCTTCGCCGGCCTCGTCGTCACCACGCCGGGCGATAGCTGGGGCTGGCGACCGATGGCGGCGGAAACGATCAAGCAGCTCGACCCGCTGACCGTCGCCTTCCAGCTGCGCGACAATATCGGTTTCACAGACGGCTACGGCCAGATGACGGCGGAAGACGTCAAGTTTTCGATCGAACGCATCGCCGACCCCGCCAACAAAAGCCCCTATTCCGGCGACTGGGCAACGCTCAAGGAAGTCGAGGTCAAGGACAAGCTGTCGGGGCTGATCCACCTGAAGCAGGCCTTCGCGCCGCTGTGGACGTCGACCTTGCCGACGCCGTCCGGCACCATCCTGTCGAAGCGCGCCATAACCGAGCTCGGCGGCAAGATGGGCGTCAAGCCGGTGGCCCAGTCGGGCCCCTACATCCTGAAGGAATGGCTGCCCAAGCAGCGCACGGTGCTGGTGCGCAATCCCGACTGGAAGTACGAGCAAGGCGCCTTCGCGGAAATCCACATCCATCCGATCGAGGACGAGAAGACCGCCGAACTCGGCTATGAGGCGGGTGACCTCGACTACACCTGGACCGCGGTCTCCTCGATCTCGCGCCTGAAGCAGACGCCGCCGCCAAAAACGACCGTGGTGGAGAAGCCGTCGCTGGCCTTTGTCTGGCTTGGCATGAACCAGGATGTCGCGCCTTTCGACAATCCGAACATGCGCCGCGCGGTGCAGTACGCCGTGGATCGCAAGGCGGTGGTCGACGCCGCCTATTTCGGCGCCGCCGCCACCGCCACCGGCATCATCGCGCCCGGCCTGCCCGGCCACCGCGAGAAGAACCTCTTCGATTTCGATCCGGACCGCGCCCGCGACATGATCGCCAAGGAGGGGCTGGCCGGCACCACGATCACGCTCGACATCCTCAACAAGACCGAGCGGCTGACCGCGGCGCAGGTCGTGCAGTCGAACCTGCAGGATGTCGGTCTCACTGTGGAGATCAAGCAGAACGACAGCGGCACCTTCTGGACGCTTGGCGCCAAGGAAGGCGACTACTACAAGAAGCTGCAGATGATCATCAGCCGCTTCTCCATGCAGCCGGACCCGAGCTGGGCGACCGCTTGGTTCACGCGCGACCAGATCGGCGTCTGGAACTGGGAGCGTTTTTCCAGCGAGGAATTCGACAAGCTCAACGCTGAAGGCATGGTCGAACTCGATCCTGCAAAACGCGATGTCATCTACAAGAAGCTGCAGGACCTGATGGAGGAGAACGGCAATTACGTTTTCCTGACGCATGAGGTCACCGGCATCATGAATCGAGACACGCTTGTGGCCGGCCTGAAGCCGAACGGCGAACCCGTGTTCACCGACTTCAAACCGGTATGATATCGGCGGGCGGGGCTCGCCCCGGCCAAAGACCATCCGACAGGTACCGAAAATGATCCGCTACGCCCTCAAGCGTCTGTGGCTTGGCGCCATCATCATCAGCGTCGCCATGACGATGATGTTCGCCATGGTCTACCTCATTCCCGGAGACCCGGCCTCCGTCGCGCTGGGGCCACGCGCGACGCCGGAGATGAAGGAGGCGCTACGCGAGCGTATGGGCTTGGATCAACCTGTCTGGCGGCAATTCGTGAACTTCTACGGCTCTGCCTTGCATGGCGATCTCGGCACCGAGGTTCTGTCGAACCGGCCAGTTCTGGACGTGGTGATGGAACAGCTTCCGTTCACGCTGGCGCTGGTGGTCGGCGGCATCACGTGGTCGGTGGCGCTGGGCATCCCGCTTGGCTGCATCGCAGCGGTGCGGCGCGGCGGCTTTGTCGACCAGGTGATCGGGGTCCTGTCGGTGGCGATGATCGCCGTGCCATCCTTCGTCGTCGCCATCTATTCGCTGCTGGTGTTTGCGGTCGCCCTGCAATGGCTTCCGGCGATCGGCGCCGGCGAACCGGGCGACCTCGCCAGCCGGCTTCAGCACCTCATCCTGCCGTCTCTGGCGGTCGGCCTTGGCTGGATCGGCTATATCTCGCGCATGGTGCGGGCCTCGATGCTGGAGACGCTGGAGGCCAGCCATATCCGCACGGCGCGCGCCTTCGGCCTGACCGAGCACCGGATCGTCTACACCTATGCGCTGCGCATCGCCGTGCTGCCGACCATCACCTTGCTCGGCGTCGGCATCGGCCACATGCTGTCGTCTTCCGTCTTCGCCGAAATCGTCTTCGCCCGTCCCGGCATCGGCAAGCTGGTCTATGAGGCGATCTCGGTGCGCAACTATCCAATCGTCTCCGGAGCCGTGCTGGTTACCACGGTCTTCTTCGTCCTCGTCAACGTAGCGGCCGACTTCCTGGTCGGCCTATTGGATCCCCGTGTCAGATCAAGTTTCAACTGAGCTGCCATCCCGCAGCTTCCGTCTCGGCATGATATGGCGCACCGTGCGCCGCATCATGCGCGAACCGCTGGGCGCCATCGGCCTGACGCTGGTGACGGTGGTGGTGCTGTCGGCGGTGTTCGCCAGCGGCCTGACCAGCTATGCGCCGAGCAAGATATCGCCGGCCGAACGTTTCGCTTCGCCTAGCCTCCTGCATCTGCTCGGCACCGACCATCTCGGCCGCGATCTTCTCACCCGGGTGCTCTATGGCGGGCGCGTCGCGCTTTTGATCGCGCTGGGCGCGACAGCGGTGTCGCTGGTTGTCGGCGTCGTGCTGGGGCTGATCGCAGGCTATGGGCCGCGCTGGCTCGACAATGTGCTGCTGCTGATCTTCGACGCGGTGAAGAGCTTTCCCACCGTTATGCTGGCGCTGACGCTGGTCACCCTGTTCGGCCCCTCGCTCTACGCGGTGGTGCTGGTGGTGATGCTGGTCAATGTGCCGGGTTATGCCCGCATCATCAGAACCCAGACGCTGGTGCTCAAATCAGCCGAACATGTCATGGCGGCGCGCTCGATGGGCGCCAGTGCGGGCCGCATCCTGCGCGTCCACATCCTGCCCAACATCATCGGCCCGATCCTGATCTTGATATCGATGGACATTCCCGTGGTGGTGGCGATCGAGGCCGGCATGAGCTTCCTCGGGCTCGGCGTGCGGCCGCCGACGCCGAGCTGGGGCGCGATCCTCAATGACGGCTTCGCCAACATTCGCGATTCCTACTGGATCGTGATTGCCGGCGGCCTGCCGATCGTGCTGACGACACTCGGTTTCACCTTCTTCGGCGAGACGCTGCGCGACCTCTTCGATCCCCGGCTGAAGGGGCGCTCATGACGGTTCTCGAGGTCAAGAATCTGAGCGTCGCCTTCCACACCGAGAGTGGGCCACTGGAGGCGCTGAAGCAGGTGAGCTTTTCCGTGCCGGCCAACCGCAGCGTCGGCGTGGTCGGCGAATCCGGCTGCGGGAAATCGACGCTCATCAACGCCATTCTCGGCCTGCTCGCCGACAATGGTGAAATCACATCGGGCGAGATCATCTTCGAGGGCGACAAGGACCTTGCCCGGCTCGACCCCACCGCGATGCGCGGCTTGCGCGGCCTCAGGATCGCCACCGTGTTCCAGGACCCGATGGGTGCGCTCAACCCGGTGCTTTCGGTGGGGCGCCAGATGCGCGACATCCAGTATCGCTCGAACCTGTCGAAGCGGGACAAGGATGCGCGCTCGGCCGCAATGCTGCGCAAGGTTCGCATTCCCGATCCGGAAAGCCGGCTGACGCAGTTTCCGCACGAGTTCTCCGGCGGCATGAAGCAGCGCATCGCCATCGCCATGGCGCTGATGATGGAACCGGCGCTGCTGATCGCCGACGAGCCGACGACTGCGCTCGATGCGACGCTGGAGGTGGCCACTATCGAACTGCTCAAGGATCTGCAGCGCGACATCGGCTGCTCGGTGCTGTTCATCTCGCATCATCTGGGCGTGATTGCCGAACTCTGCGACGAGATGATCGTGATGTATGCCGGTGAGGTGGTGGAGAGCGGCACGACCCGCGAGATATTCCACGACGCCCGACATCCCTACACGCAGAAGCTGCTGGCCTGCGATCCGGCCCGGCTGTCGCAGCGGGTTGCCCGCCTGCCGACCATCGCCGGGACCTTGCCGGATCTGCGCCGCCGACCAAGCGGCTGCGTCTTCCAGCCGCGCTGCGATCGCGCCGACGCCCAATGCCTGACGACGCCTCCCAGCGCAATCCTCGGTGGGTCTCACATCGCCCACTGCTGGCATGCGGACATTCCCTTGGGAGCGATGAACGCATGAGCTCCGACGACCTGCTCCGCGTCAGCGATTTGCGAGTCTCGTTCCGGGTTGGCGGCCTGTCCGCCAGGCTCGCGGGGCGGGCCACCGAGATCGAAGCGGTGTCCGGTGTCAGCTTCACGCTCCAACGAGGCAGCACCTTCGCGCTGGTCGGCGAATCCGGCTCGGGCAAGACGACGCTGGCGCGCACGCTCAACGGTCTTCAGCCGGTGAAAGCGGGCACGATCCTGTTTGAAGGACAGGAACTGCAAGGCCTGTCCAACACCGCCATGAAACCGGTGCGGCGGCGCATGCCGATGATGTTCCAGGATCCGGTCGGATCGTTGTCGCCGCGGCTCAGCGTGCGGTCGCTGCTCTCGGAGCCTTTCGTCATCCACGGACTGTCGGATCGCGATCTCAACGCCGAAGTCACACGGCTTCTTGCGCTGGTCGGACTGCCGCGCGATTTCGCCGACCGCTACCCGCACCAGCTTTCCGGCGGCCAGGCGCGCCGCGTCGGTGTGGCGCGGGCGAATGCGCTGGACCCGGTGCTGGTCGTCGCCGACGAACCGACCGCCGGCCTCGACGTCTCCGTACAGGGAGAGGTGCTGAACCTGCTCAACGATCTGCGCGACCGCATGGGCCTGTCGATGCTGATCATCACCCACAATCTGCATGTCGTGCGCCAGATCGCCGACCGCATGGCGGTGATGTATCTCGGACGCTTCATCGAACAGGGCGAAACCGAAGCGATCTTCCGCGCGCCGCATCATCCCTATACGGCGGCCCTTCTCTCGGCCAATCCAGAGCCCGATCCCGACAGGGTGCATCAGCGCATCACGCTGCCGGCTGACGTTCCGTCCTTGTTGGCGCGCCCTTCAGGCTGCGAATTTCACACACGCTGTCCGCAGGCCCAGGGCCGCTGCGCGGTGGATGTCCCCGTCCCGGTCGCAGTTGGCGACAGCCGTCTGACCTGCCATTTCCCGCTGAACACATAAGGATCGCCACCGGCGCAAGTGTCGGCCGGGGCGTTGAGAGGAGCCGCCATGCAAGATATCCGCGTCGTCACCGATTTCCCGCGCAAAGTCCGCGAGATCGAGAATTTGTGGATTCCGATGCCGGACGGCGTCAAGCTGGCCGCACGCATCTGGTTGCCGGAAGACGCGGAGGCCGATCCGGTGCCGGCGATCCTCGAATATCTGCCATATCGCAAGCGTGACGGAACGGTGGAGCGCGATGCGCTGACGCATCCCTATTTCGCCGGTCACGGCTATGCCGGCGTGCGGGTCGATATGCGCGGCTCGGGCGACAGCGAGGGGCTGTGCAAGGGTGAGTATCTGAAGCAGGAGCAGGATGACTGCCTGGCGGTCATCGAATGGCTGGCCCGGCAATCCTGGTGCTCGGGTAGTGTCGGCATGATCGGCATCAGCTGGGGCGGCTTCAACGGGCTGCAGGTCGCCGCCCGCCGCCCGCCGGCGCTGAAAGCCGTCGTCTCGCTGTGCTCGACCGACGACCGCTATAATGATGACGTGCATTATCTCGGCGGCGCGATGATGTGCGACAATCTGATGTGGGGAACCACCGCTTGGGCCATCGCCATGACGCCACCGGATCCGCTTGTTGTCGGCGACCGCTGGCGCGAGCTTTGGGAGCAACGGCTGAACGGCAACGGCATCTGGATGCAGGACTGGTTCGAACACCAGCGCCGCGACGATTTCTACAAGCACGGTTCAATCTGCGAGGATTATGCCGATGTCGGGATCCCGGTCTATGCCGTCGGCGGCTGGGCCGACGGCTATCCCAATCCGATCTTCCGGATGCTGGAAAAGCTGAGCGGTCCTCGCAAGGGCCTGATCGGACCCTGGGGCCACAAATATCCGCACTTCGCCATGCCCGGCCCGCGTATCGGCTTCCTGCAGGAGTGCCTGCGCTGGTGGGATCAATATCTCAAGGGCATCGACACCGGCATTGCCGACGAGCCGATGCTGCGCGCCTGGATCCAGGATCCCGCACGGCCGGCGGCGATCTATGACGAGCGGCCCGGCCGCTGGGTGGCGGAACCGGCGTGGCCGGGACCCGGCGTCGGCGAAAAGGTGCTGCACCTTGCGCCGCATGTGCTGAGCGAAGCCAAGGGCGAAAACGCGGTTCTGGAGATTTCATCGCCGCAGACGGCCGGCCTGTCGTCCGGCGCCTGGTGCGGTTATGGCGTCATGCCGACCTTGCCGGTCGACCAGCGGACGGAGGAAGGCAATGCCCTGATCTTCGAGACGGTGCCGTTGACCGAGGCGATCGAGATCCTTGGCTTCCCCGAATTCGAAGTTAAACTCTCCTCCGACAAGCCCGTCGCCCTTCTGTCCGCCACGCTGTCGCAGGTATTTCCTGAAGGTGCCGCCTCGCGTATCAGCTACGGTATTCTCAATCTGAGCCATCGCAACGATGATCTGGACATCGCACCCATGGTGCCGGGCCAGGCGGAGACCGTCCGCGTCAAGCTGCGCTGCTGCGGGCAGCGTTTCGAGGTCGGCGAGCGTATCCGGCTGGCGCTGGCGACATCGCATTGGCCGATCGTCTTCCCGACGGCCGAGCAGGCGACGTTGTCGATCCATTGCGGCGACAGCCGGCTGATCCTGCCGGTGCGCGCGCAGCAGAAGCTGGACGACACACTGGGGGTTTTCCTGACTCCGGAAAGCGCCGCGCCGATGGAGCAAGAGGTGCTGGCCAAGGGCGACGGCTTCCAGCGTTCGGTGTCGACGGACCAGGTCACCGGCGAGACCGTCTATCAGGTCGCCAATGATGGCGGCACGGTGCGGCATCCACATACGGGAATGGTGCTCTCGGCGAGGCATGTCGACCGGTTCATCATCCACCCCGACAATCCGAACTCGGCGGTCGGCACCTGCACCTGGGACAAGTCCTATGGTCGCGGCGACTGGCAGGTGCGGCTTTCAGTGAAGGCGACGGTAAGGGCGCTGCGAAAGGTCTGGCGGATCGAGACCCACATCACCGCCCATGATGGCGATGAGCTGATCGTCGACCGCAGCGAGGTCAAGGAGTATCCGCGCGATCTCAACTGAGAGCGATTGCGACGTTGCGGTTAGGCCATCGACTTCGGCAAGGCAGCCGCCAGCGCATCGACGGCCAGCCGCACCTTCAGCGGCAGATGCGGTGTCTGCAGCCAAAGGGCGTAGCAGTCGTAGAGATATCGCGGCTGATCCGGCAACAGCGCCAGCAGAACGCCGGCTTCAATGCGCTCGCGCACCAGCCACCAGGGCAACCAGGCAAGGCCCATGCCGTCGGCAGCCGCGTCAGCGATGGCATCGAGATCGTCGAGCCGCAGACGGCCGGTTGGTGTGATCTCGAGCGCGGGTTGCCCCCCTTGCGCAAACAGCCACGGCTGAACGACCTGACCAAGCCGGCGATAGACAATTGCCTGATGATCGGCGAGATCCTCGATCTGTCGCGGTTCGCCATGAATTCTGAGATAGGAAGGTGCGGCGCAGACGACCATGTCCTGGCGCGCGACGCGGCGTGCGATCACCCCCGCCTTGTCGCCCAGAGCACCGGTCCGAATGGCGAGATCGTAGCCATCCTCGGCAAGATCGGCGAAGCGATCGCTGAGAGATAGATCGAGTTCCAGCATCGGATATTGCCGGGCGAGTTTCAGCAGCACGGGCGTCACGCAGTGGCGACCGAAATGCGCCGGCATGGTGACGCGCAGTTTTCCGCGTGGCTCCGAAAACTGGTCGGCGGCGAGCGCATCTGCGGCGTCGGCCTCGGCCAGCACCACCCGACAGCGTTCATAGTAAGCGCGGCCGAAATCGGTCAGGTTCTGCCGGCGTGTGGTCCGGTTGAGCAGGCGAACGCCAAGCCGTTCTTCGAGAGACCGGACATGCTTGCCAACCATCGGTCCCGAGACGTCCAGGGCGACCGCTGCTGCCGCGAACGAGCCGAGATCGACGGCCTTGACGAACACAGCCATGCTTTCGAGCCGATCCATATTCGGAACTCCTGGTTTCTACTGTTCTTCTCGTGCAGCCATTTATCCCTGGGCAGCCTAGCTGCATAGCTCATTCGGTCCAGTTGATTTGGAGTATCCCGAATGACACGTGTGGTTCGCTTTCACCAGCATGGCGGCCCTGAGGTTCTGCGCATCGAGGATGCCGAGCTTCCCCCACCGGGCCCGGGCGAAGTTCAAATCCGCGTCAAGGCGCTCGGCCTCAACCGCGCCGACGCGCTGCTGCGCGCGGGTTCCTATATCGAGACGCCGAAGCTGCCCTCGGGGCTTGGTCTCGAAGCGGCGGGTGTCATCGAGGCTATAGGTGAGGGCGTGAAGGAATTCGCGCCGGGCGACGGCGTCAGTGTCATCCCGCCGCAATCGATGATCCGCTGGCCGGCCTATGGCGAGCTTGCCACTTATCCCGCGGAACTTATCGTCAAGCACCCGCCGTCGCTCGACTGGCAAACGGCAGCGGCGGTCTGGATGCAGTACCTCACCGCCTATGGCGCGCTGATCGATATCGCCGGGCTGCACAGCGGAGACCACGTGGTGATCACCGCGGCGTCGAGCAGTGTCGGGCTTGCCGCGGTCCAGATCGCCAACAGTGTGGGCGCGACGACGATTGCGGTGACGCGAACATCGGCGAAGATGCGGGCGCTGCTCGAGGCCGGTGCGGCCGAAGTCGTGGCCTCGACGGAGGAAGATCTGGCGGCGCGGTTGAACCAGATCGCCGGGCCGCGAGGCGTGCGCGTCGTGTTCGATGCGGTCGGCGGCCCGATCTTCGAGCCGCTGACGGCGGCCATGTCGCATAGCGGCATCCTCATCGAATATGGCGGACTGAGCCACGCGCCGACACCGTTTCCGCTATTCGCCGTGCTGGCCAAGACACTGACGCTGCGCGGCTACCTCGTCCACGAGATCACCGGCAACCCGGCGAAACTGGAGGCCGCCAAGGCTTTCATCCTCGCAGGACTCGAGACCGGGACTCTAAAGCCGATCATCGATAGGACCTTCGCGTTCGACCAAATCGTCGAGGCACATCGCCACCTGGAGTCGAACGAGCAGTTCGGCAAGATCGTGGTGACGATCTGAAATCGTGGTGACGATTTGAAATCGTGGTCACGGTCTGAGCGAGATGGCGAACAAATCACTCTTGCGGGCAATATCGCCCCTTGAAGGCGCGGCGCTGCATTCCTAATTGTCCCCTGCGGGCCGGGCCCCTCTGACTGTCGCTTTTGGCGACTGTGATGTCGGACCGCTGTAACGGGCCCGTTTTCATCCTTTTCGGTCGAGCGGGTTCCTTCTTTTTTGGTTTGGAGCGCCGTATGACATCTACTTCTCTCCTTGGCATGACTTGCCCCTCCTGCCGCGTTGCGCTCGTGATGAGCGAACGCCAGGGTATCGAAATCGACTATTGTCCGCAGTGCCGCGGCGTCTGGCTTGATCGGGGAGAACTCGACAAGATCATCGAGCGTTCCGGCAGGGAAGCGGCGCCGGCGCCGCAGCCACAGCCGGCAGCATTCTCGCAGCCGCAACACGGCCAGGGCCGCGACGACGATTATTCCCGCTCCCACGGCCACCGCTATCCAAAGCGGAAGAAATCATTTTTCGAAGAGTTGTTCGATTGACCGTATAACGCCGGCACCCGGCGACGGCTGAAAATTTCCGAAACCGCAGAGACAAAGGTTCATCTCCGATGACTTCCCGTACAAGCCGATTTGCAGCCCTCTTTGCAGGACTGTTCCTGGCGTTTTCGATGGTCGCGATAGACCATGCCGAGGCGCGCCGCGGCGGCAGTTTCGGCAGTCGTGGCATGCGCACGTTCCAATCGGCACCGCCGACCAGGACCGCACCGGCCCCGACCGCTCCAGTCGAGCGTTCGATGACGCCCAACACCGGTGTGAACAACGCGGCCCGGCAGCCGCAGGCAGGCCCGCAGAGGCCCGGCTTCATGAGCGGTTTCGGTGGAACGATGATGCGGGGCCTGCTGCTCGGCGGCCTGATCGGCCTGCTCGTCGGCCAAGGCTTCGGCGGCCTGGCCGGCATGTTCGGTTTCCTGCTTCAGGCCCTGCTCATCGGTGGCGCGATCATGCTGGCTATCCGCTTCTTCCGCTCGCAATCGGCGCGTGGTCCTGCGCCAGCGCTCGCCGGTGCCGGCAATGCCCAGGCTTCGAGATTTGAGAACCGCGCAACGGCAGGGCAGCAGACTGCAGGCTCCTTCACAATTCCCGGCTTTGGCGGTGGTTCGGGCGGAAGCTCTCCGGCCATCGGTTCTGATGAGATCACGCTGGCTCAGACCGACCTCGACGCATTCCAGCAGCTGTTGACCGATGTCCAGGAAGCATTCGGGCGCGAAGACCATGCCGCTCTGCGCCGGGCTGTTACCCCCGAAATGGTATCCTATCTGTCGGAAGAGCTGGCCGACAATGCCCAGAAAGGTCTCAGGAACGAGGTAACGGACATCACGTTGCTGCAGGCCGACGTCGCTGAAAGCTGGCGTGAGGATGACCGCGACTACGCCACGGCCGCATTGCGCTACGAGTCTCGTGACGTCACGCGCGAACGGGCCAGCGGCAAGGTCGTCGCGGGCGACGATGATCATCCGACAGAGACGACCGAGCTGTGGACATTCGTGCGTGAGAATGGCTCGAACTGGAAGCTCTCGGCAATACAACAGGCTTGAGCCCAGGGCGACTTTGTCCAAGGCTTCGCGGTTGTGGGTGTTCAGCGCACGATCTTGACGCACATCGGCGTGCCGATCTCGATGGCGCGCCCGGTGTCGCTGAGTATGCCGGTCTCGGCGTCGCGCGCGAAGATCGAGATGCGGTCGGCGTTCTGGTTGGCGGAAAACAGATGGCCGCCTGACGGCGTCAGCGCCAGGTTGCGTGGCGTCGCACCGCCGCAAGGGACGTAGCCGACGAGGCTCAGCGATCCTGTCTGCTGGTCGACCGCCATGATGACGACGCTGTCGTGGCCACGGTTGGAGCCGTAGACAAAACGGCCATCCGGGGAAATCTGTATGTCGGCGCAATGGTTGCTGTCGCGCGCCTCGGCTGGCACCGCGGGCTTCGCGTCGATGAGCGTGAGCTTGCCCGAGGCTTCGTCCAGCGCCATCGCCACGATGGTCGAATCCAGCTCGTTCATAACGAAGACGAAGCGTCCGTTCGGATGCAGTGCGAGGTGGCGTGGACCGGCGCCGGATGGCAAAGCGGATTCGGTTAGCTTGGCCAGATTGCCGTCGTGCCCGATCCGGTAGGACACCAGCCGGTCGATGCCGAGGTCGGCGACGATGGCTGTTCCCCCGCCGATGGTTTCGGTGACGCTGTGGGCGTGCGAGCGCTCCTGCCGTGCCGCATTCGGGCCGCTGCCGGAATGCGAGACGCTGGCCAGCGGGGCCGACAAGGCACCACTCTCCTCTAAGCCATAGACCGCCACCGCGCGATCCGGACCGCCCTCGCCCATGCCGTAATTGGCGACCAGCAGTTTTGTCCCGTCGCGGGTGATGGAGTTATGGGCGGTGATGCTGCCCAGCGACGGCTGCTTGTTCAGATAGGTGAGCGCGCCCGAGGCACGATCGAAGCTGTAGGCGGAGACAGTTCCTTCGCGCCAGGTGAAGACTTCCGAATTGGCGTAGACGTGTGAACCGTCCGGCGTCACCGAGAGGAAGGTTGGATTGTCGACGTCATCGGCTTCAGCCAGCTTTCGGGTTTCCAGCGTCGTCTCGTCAAAGCTGTAGACGCTGAGGCCGACGCCCCGAGCGCCCTGAAAATACGGCGCCTCCCGGTTCAGGCTGCCGACAAAGACCAGACAATCCTTGTGCATGATTTTCCTCCCTGCCCGCCTGCGCTTCGGCGCGCGGGAGCAGCCAAAATTTCGCCTGTTCACGCTTGCAACGCAACCCCATATGTGAAAATACTATTTACAAAAGAAGATTGACGGGAGGAGACGTCTTGCATTCAGGCCCCTTGATGCGTGTTCAAATGGTTGCGCGGTCCCTTCGGCAGGACTGGCGGATTCGGTCATGAACGATTTCGCATCCACCGTCGGTGTCGCCTCGACGCATCCCAAGAACATGCCGGCGGATCATGCCGCGCTGCCGGTATGGAACGCCGAAAACTGGTTCTATGAGGATTGGCCGGTCGGGCAGAAGATCCGCTCGTTGCGACGGACCATGGCCGAAGGCGACAGCCATTTGTTCAACACGTTGGTGCTCGACATCCACCCCTATGTGCAGGACCAGATGTTTGCCGAGAGCGAAGGCATTTTCGGCAAGCGGCTGATCGCCGGCGCCTTCGTCTTCTCGGCTGGCCTGGGACTGGTCGCCACCAACTGCGTCAACGCCTTTTCCTATGGCTACGACAAGCTCCGCTTCATAAAACCCGTCTTCATTGGCGACACGATCTATTCGATCCGCTCCAATCTCGACAAGAAGCCCCGCTACCAGGAGATGGGGTTGATCCGCGCCAGCTACGAGGTGTTCAAGGGCGAAGGCGAGCTGGTTCTCTATTGCGAGCATCTGCAGACGGTGAAGTACCGCAACCCGGCCGACTTCGTCGGCAAGACGGAGAAATAACGATGCCGGCAGCAGCCGAATTGCCGCTCGCCGGTCTCGTCGTCGTCGACATGAGCCAGTTCCTGTCCGGGCCTTATTGCTCGCTGAGGCTGCTCGATCTCGGCGCGCGCGTCATCAAGATCGAGCGCCCGGATGGCGGCGACCTGTCGCGCCGGCTCTATCTCAGCGACACCGAGATCGGCGGCGATTCCACCATCTTCCATGCCATCAACCGAGCCAAGGAAAGTCTTGCCATCGACCTCAAGAACGAGGCCGACCTCGAGGCGCTGCGCGGCCTTCTGGCCAAGGCCGACGTGCTGATCCAGAATTTCCGGCCGGGCGTCATCGAACGGCTCGGCTTGGACTATGAGGCGGTCCGCAAGATCAATCCACGCCTGGTCTATGCCTCGATCAGCGGCTATGGCGAGGACGGCCCGTGGGTCAAACGCCCGGGCCAGGATCTCCTGGCGCAGGCGCGTTCCGGCGTGATGTGGTTGAACGGCGACGAGGACCAGGGGCCGGTGCCATTCGGCCTCGCCATCGGCGACATGCTGGCCGGTGCGGCCTGTGCGCAGGGCATTCTGGCCGCACTGGTGCGGCGCGGTATCACCGGTCAGGGCAGCCACATCGAAACCAGCCTGCTGGAAGCGCTTGTCGATTTCCAGTTCGAGGTGCTGACCACGCATCTCAATGACGGCCGCCGGCTGCCCAGGCGCTCCAGTTTCCGCAGTGCGCATGCCTATCTGTCGGCGCCTTACGGTGTCTATCCGGCCAAGGACGGCTACCTCGCCATCGCCATGACGCCGATCCCCAAGCTGGCCGATCTCTTGTCGCTCAGCGAACTCGCACCCTATCGTGACAAGCCGGCATCCTGGTTCACCGCGCGCGACGACATCAAGGCGATCATCGCGCAGCGGATCGCGACCAAGACCATCGATGAGTGGCTTGATATCCTCGAGCCGGCCGACATCTGGTGCGCCAAAGTGCTGACCTGGCCGGAGATGCTGGCGAGCGAAGGGTTCCAGTCCCTCGACATGCTGCAGACGGTGACGCGCGAGGATGACGTCTCGATCCTCACCACCAGTTCGCCGCTCCGGGTCGACGGCATCAGAGCCAAGGTCGACCGGGCAGCACCACGCATCGGCGAGCACAGTGCTGCGATCCGCGCGGAGTTCGGCCTGTGAGTTCGCCCAAGCTCAAAGGTATGACCTGGAGCCACCCGCGCGGCTACGATCCGATGGTCGCCTGCTCGTCGCTTTGGCAGCAGAAGACCGGCGTCGTGATCGAGTGGGACAAGCGCTCGCTTCAGGATTTCGAATCCTTCCCGGTCGAGGAACTCGCGCGCGCCTATGATCTCATCGTCATCGACCATCCGCATGTCGGCCAGATCACGGCGGAGCGTTGCCTCGAGCCGCTGGATGTCACCGGCCGCGAGGCGGAGCGCACGGCCCTTGCCTCGGACAGCGTCGGCCAGTCCTATCCGAGCTACAACTGGCAAGGACGGCAATGGGCTTTCCCGATTGATGCGGCAACCCAGGTCCAGGCATGGCGGCCGGATGCGATCAGTGCGCCACCGGCGCGCTGGAGCGAGGTGCTCGATCTCGCCCGTCAAGACCGCGTGCTGCTGCCGCTGCGGCCGCCTCACGTGTTGATGGTGTTCTACACGCTTGCCGGCAATCTAGGGCATGCCTGCACGACCGATCCATCCAACGATCTGATCGATGTGGAGATCGGTAGCCAAGTCTTCGAGGCAATGCGCGAGATCACAGCGCTGGTCGATCCCGCGTGTTTCGAGATGGACCCGATTGCCGTCTCCGAACGTATGGCGGAGGCCAGTTCCAGGTTCGTCTGCGCGCCACTGATCTATGGCTACGTGTCCTATGCGACGGATGGCTTTCGGGCGAACCGGCTGGCCTTTGCCGATGTTCCGGTCATCGGTTCCGGCGGCCCTGTCGGTTCGGCGCTTGGCGGCACCGGCATAGCGGTTTCAGCCTTTTCCAAAGCCAGGGATGCCGCGATCGACTTCGCCTATTGGGTCGCGAGCGACGATGTCCAGCGCGGCCCCTATGCCGCCGCCGGGGGCCAGCCCGGCCATGCAGCGGCCTGGGAAGATCAAGCCGTCAATGAAGCGACCGGCGACTTCTATCGGGATACGCGCGCGACGCTGGAGGGCGCATGGGTGCGGCCGCGCCATGACGGCTACATGGCGTTCCAGCAGGCGGCTTCCGAACGCATCCTTTCCGGCATGACCTCCCGGCATCAAGCCCGACAGGTCGTTGCCGATCTCAATCGCCTGTTTCGGGAGAGTTTCCCGGCGCAGGTGTCCGGCGCTGCCGGTGGAGGAGCCTGAACCAAACCGAACGGAGGAGAACAAGAATGACAGGAATGATCCGCGGCCTGCTGGCCGCAACGGCGCTTGCCTCGCTTGCAACGACCGCCTTTGCACAGGATGTGCAAGGCGTCATGGGTGGACTGCCGACCGAACTCAAGGCGCAGTATGACGGCGCGCCCCAGAAGGTGCTGCCCTCGGCCTGGGACAATTTCACCGCGCCGCCCAAGCCGTGGAAATGGTGCCACTCGGAATCATACCAGGGCAATCCGTGGCGGGTCACGGTGACCAAGGAGTTGAAGCGTCTTGTCGACGGGCTGATTGCCGACGGAATGGTGTCCAGCTTCGAAGTGTCTGATTCCAACAACGATGCCAGCCAGCAGATCAACCAAATCCGCGCCTTCATCGACAAGAAGTGCTCGATCATCACCTCGATCCCGGGTTCGGCGACGGCGCTTGACGACGCCATCGACGCTGCCGCCAAGGCCGGCATTCCGTTCATCACGGCGGCCGGCTCGGTGACCAGCCCGAACGCGATCAATGTCGATTCCAACTATGCGCGCTGGGGCTATGACATGATGGCGGCGATCGGCAAGGCGCAGCCGGACGGCGCCAGCATCCTTCTGGTCGAAGGCATCGCGGGACACCCGATCGTCGTGCAGGAGCGCCAGGGCGCGGACAAGGCGCTGGCCGAAAATCCGAAGCTGAAGATCTCGCGCAACGTCAACGGCAACTGGACGGCCAACGTCACCAAGACAGTGGTGCTGCAGGCGATCGCCACCAACCCGGCGCCGATCGATGCGGTGTGGACGACAGGCAGCGAGAGCCGTGTCGTTGCCGAAGCCTTCGCGGAAGCCGGCCGGCCGGCGCCATTGATCACCGGCTCGATCACCGGCGATGCTTTGGGCTACTGGAAGGCTAACCCCGACAAGTACCGCTTCGAAGGCCATGCGGTGCTGCCGCACTGGACCGCGCAAACGCTGTTCCGCGTCGGTGAGCGCATGCTCGACGGACAGAAGCCGAAGCTGAACACGCTGCTGATCCCGATCCCGCCTGTCCACAACGCCGATCTCGGTGCCTGGTATAAGGACTGCATGACGACCGATGCCGTGTCGATCTTCCCGATCCCGCCGAAAGATCCGATGCCCGAGGAATGGCTCGACGCCTATTTCTCGAACCCGGCGCCGACCAAGGGCTGGGATTATTCGAAGGTCCCCGACGCCTGCGCAAAATAACGCTGCGCGAACCAGTCTCTCAGCAGGCCGGCCCTTTCGCGGAGCCGGCCTGCCAGCATCGAATTGTGACATGCTTGAAATCAAAACCATATCCAAGCGCTATGGCGAGACGATCGCGCTCGCGGACGCATCGATCGCGTTCCGGGCGGGGACCATCCACACCATTCTGGGCGAGAACGGTTCGGGCAAGAGCACGATGGTCAAGCTGCTGTCCGGCATCGTCCAGCCGGACAGCGGCGTGATCCTGCTGCACGGCAAGCCATTCTCTGGCGCCAATCCATCGGCCTTCCAGGCGCAAGGCTTCGCCACGGTATTCCAGGAGGTGCTGATCGCGCCGGACCGCAGCGTAACCGACAACATCCTGCTCGGCCTCGACGGACTGGTCCGGCGTGCCGTTCCCCGTCATGAGCGCCGTGACCGGGCGGAAGCTGCGCTGAAGCGCTTCGCGGTCACCGACGTCCCCCTCGACAAGCCAGCCGGCCTGCTGCCGCTTGCCGCGCAGCAACTGGTCGTCCTTGCTCGCGCGATCGTGCGCAACCCCAAGATCCTGATCCTCGACGAGGTCACCGCCGCGCTTGACTTTGCCGACCGCGAATCGGTGTTTTCGTTGATGCGTGCGCTTGCCGGCGAAGGCTGCCTGATCCTGTTCATCACCCATCGCATGGACGAGGTGATGTCGCTTTCGGATCGCATCTCGATCCTGCGGGGCGGCAGCGTGGTGCGCACCGAAGAGCGCGGCGCTTCCACGCCGGCGGAACTTCTCAAGGCGATGGCGCCACGTACCGCCGTGGAATTGGCGCATGGCTGATCGCAGTGCTCTCGATTTTGGTGGTCTTGCCGTTCGCGAACTCGTCATCGCGCCTGGAGCCAGCCCGATCACGCAGGCAATCGCTCCAGGTGAGATCGTCGGACTTGCCGGCCTCGATGGTCATGGCCAGGAGCTGTTCCTCAAGATGCTTGCCGGTCTGGAACCGCCGCATGGCGGCTCGATCGAACTCGGTGCATCGGGTGCGTCGCGCAAGATTACCGGGTTTCGCAAGGCTGTCGCCAGCGGCATCGCCTATTTGCCGCGCGACCGACGCGCCAACGGCATTTTCCCCACACAGTCGGTGCTCGACAATTTCGCCGTCTCGACCTTGTCGCGCGACACGCGGCTCGGCCTGATCAGCCTGTCGGCACGCAAGGCGCGTTACGACCTCTATCGCGAAAAACTCTCGATCGCCGCACCCCGGCCCGATGCGCCGATCACCACTTTGTCGGGCGGCAACCAGCAGAAGGTGCTGTTGGCGCGTGCCTTGGCGCTGGAGCCCGCGATCCTGCTCCTCAACGATCCGACGCGTGGCGTCGACGTGGCGACGCGGCATGTGCTCTACGACGTGTTTCGCGGGCTGGCGGCCGACGGCATGGGGCTCGTCATCCTATCCAGTGAAATCGAGGAGATTCTTCTCCTGTGCCAGCGCGTGCTGGTGTTCCGTGAGAATGAAGTCACGGCCGAGATCTCCGGCGACGCGCTCACCACCGACAGCGTGATATCAGCCATGTTCGGACGTGCGGCATGAACCCTGTTGCGCGCCTCCTGTCCCTTGGGCGAAATTTCGGCTTCGCGGTCGTGCTGCTGGTCGTGCTGCTCGCGGTCAATCTCATCCTCAGCCCCGGGCGGTTCCAGCCGGGTTCCTGGGGCGCGCTGGTCGGATTGGCGGCGCCCTTGATCGGTGCGGCCATTGCGTCCACGCCTGTCATCCTCGCCGGGCGTGGCGGCATCGACATCTCGGTCGGGCCATTGATGGGCTTCATCAACGCTTTGGCGATCCAGGTGCTGTTCCTCGGCGCCGGCATCTCATCACCCCTGGTGCTCGTTCCGGCGGCGTTGCTCGTCGGCGCGCTGGTCGGTGCTGCGAACGGCTTTCTGGCGACAATCGTGCGCATCCAGCCGATCGTCGCCACGCTCGGCACCTATCTGATCCTGGCCGGCGTCACGCTGACGATCCTGCCGGCGCCGATCGGCCCGGCGCCGGCTTGGCTCAAGGCCTTGTCCGGCCCGCTCTCGATGCTTCCGCTGGCACTGATGTTCATCGCTTGGTGGCTGGTGCGGCGCACCCCCTACTACGACCAGTTGATGGCGGTCGGCAGCGACGACCGCGCGGCCTACACCGCCGGCGTCGATGTCACGCGCGTGCGCTTCACCGCCTATGTCATGACCGGCATCCTGGGCGGATGCGCCGGGCTGATGCTGACCGCGCTGATCGGCTCCGCCGACCCTAACATCGGGCCGACCTACACGCTGATCGCCATCGCCGCCGTAGCGCTCGGCGGCGTCAGCCTGGCCGGCGGGCGTGGCGGCGTCGCCGGTGCAGCCATTGGCGCCATCGACATCTTCCTGCTGCAAAGCGTGCTGACGACGTTCAACGTCTCGACCTTCGTGCTGCAGATCGCCTACGGCGCGATCCTGGTGCTGGCCGTGATGCTGACAGCGCTGCAGGAACGTCTTGCCATGGGGAGACGCTGACATGTTTTTGCGCCAAAACCTCTTCGCCACAACCAACGCCCGCGTCGTCGGCGCCTTCTGCGTCGCCGCCCTTCTGCACCTTGCCGGCACCCTCCTCATTCCCGGCTATTCGGCGCCGTTTGCGATACGCGCCATGCTGGTGCTCGCTTCGCTGCTTGCCGTCGCCTCGATCGGCCAGACGCTGGTCGTCATCATGGGCGGGATCGATCTGTCGATCCCGTTCGTCATCGGCTTTGCCAATGTCGTGGCGGCGCAGCTCTATGGCGACGGCTGGAATTTTGTTGTGGTCTGCGGCCTTGTCGGTGCGCTGGCGCTCATCATCGGCGGGCTGAACGGGCTGATCTCGCGCAGTCTCGACATCCAGCCGCTGATCGTCACGCTCGGCATCGGCTTGGTCGTGCAAGGGCTGGTGCTGCTGTGGACAGCCGGCTTCCCATCGGGCTCCGCGCCGCAAGCGGTATCCAGCTTCGTCTCGATCGGCGGATCGGCCGGACCGCTGCCGGTGCCGTGGCTGGTGCCGAGCCTGGTCGTGCTGGCCGCACTCGTCGTGCTGGTGCTGGAGCGAACGCCCTATGGCCGCCGGCTTTACGCGCTGGGCAGCAATCCGGGCGCGGCGCCGCTGGCGCTGATTGACCCGGTTCGCATGTGGGTCATCACCTATGCGGCAAGCGCTTTCTTCGCCGCCGTGGCAGGGGTGCTGCTGCTCGGCTTCACCGGTTCGGCCTATGGCGATGTCGGCCAGCCCTATCTGTTCCAGACCATCGCGGCGGTCGTCGTAGGAGGCGCAGCACTTGTCGGCGGCCGGGGAAGCTATCTCGGCACGATCGCCGGCGTGCTGGTGCTGACCGAGATCAACACGCTGCTGATCGGCCTCGGCTTCCAGCCCGCAGCGGTGCAGGCCGCGCTCGGCTTCGTCATCGTGCTGCTGGTTTCGCTCTATGGCCGCGAACGGCACGTCTCGACAACCATCTGAAAGGACCAGTCAGTCGAGCCGCCACAGCTTGCGGGCATTGCCGGACAACAGCCTGTCGCGCTCGGCAATGCTGCAGCCCGAGAGCAATGCATGGGTCGCCGCCACCCAGGTCGACAGGCCGCCGCCTGGCGTGCAGACCGGCCAGTCGCTGCCCCAGACGACGCGGTCCCAGCCGAATGAATTGATGGTGTGCTCGACGTACGGCCGCAACGTCTCAACCGTCCAGCTGCCGGCATCGGCATAGGCGACGACACCGGAAATCTTGGCCATGACATTCGGGCGCCGGGCGATGTCGCTCATATGCTCGCGCCATGGATGTTCGCTCTTGCCTTTGATGTCGGGGACGCCGCAATGGTCGAGGATGAACGTCACATCGGGTGCCAGATCGGCCAGCGCGATCGCCTTGGGGATCTGGTGCGGCAGCACGACGAGATCGAAGGTCAGGCCGGTGCCGCCAAGCCGCTTTATGCTGTCGCGAAACACCGCACCTTCCGAGAGATCGTCGGGCACGACATGGAGGACGCGGCGAAAGCCTTTTACGAACGGGTTTGCCCGCTGCCGTTCGAGATAGGCCGCGAAGTCCCCTTCCTCAGGGCGGCAGGACGCGATCACCCCGGCCAGCATGCTGCCGGACTGCCGTGACAGTCCTTCCACACGAGCGGTCTCGGCTTCGATGTCGGCCGCATCGACATCGACCTCCATATGCAGCACACGCCCGACGCCGACACGCTGCGCCTCCATCGCGTAGTCTTCATAAGAGAAATCGCGGTTGAGCGCCGGCACGCCGACGAGCCAGGGATAGCGCAGGGCCGAGCGATCGATCAGGTGAAGATGGGTATCGATGATCATGGTGAGGCTCCTCCCTCAGGCTTTTCAAATCATCTCACGGGGGAATTCTTCATTCAAATAAGAATTCACGCCGATGAGCCTACTGCCGATCCAGCGAGGTGCGACAGCTTTTCACACGTTGCCAGCAACAGTTCGATCGTTCTGGTGATGTCGGGCGCGGAAGGCGCGTTGACCACCGTGATGTAGGGAATCGACAACGCCGCGATCGCCTTGCCGTCGGAACTGCGCACCGGGGCGGATAGGTTGAAGACGCCGGCTGTCTGCATCGAGGCCATCATCTCGTAGCCACGGTCGCGGATCTGGTCGAGACGGGTGAAGAACTCGGTCGATTGCGCCGTCTTGTCGGTGCTGCGGACGTGTTCGGAAATCATCATCTGGCGCTCTTCCGGTGAGCGGAAAGCGAGCAGCACATGCCCCGACCCAGTGTCGAACAGGCTGATGTGCGAGCCGACCCGGATCGAGATGCCCCAATAATTCGGTGCTTCTTGCTGGCCGATGACGACGGCAGAACCGCGATCAAAAACAACGAGTTGGTTGGCCTGCTGCGATGTCTCGGCAAGTTCACGCATTAGCGGCGTCGCATAGGAGACCAGCCGCCGTACCGGCGCGTGCAACTGTGCCAGACCGAACAGTTTGAGCGTTAGCGAATAGCGGTCGCCGTCGAGGCGCGTGACGTAGCCGCGCCGCACCAGCCGGTCGAGCATGCGATAGAATTCGTTGGGACTGCGGTCGAGTTTCTTGGCGATTTCGGCCTGGGTCAGGCCGCCGTCGACGCCCGCCAGCAGTTCAAGGATATCGAGCCCCTTGTCGAGCGCTGGCGCGCGATAGCGCTCGTCTTCGCTGTCGTCCATGGGCTCATCCTCCAGTGAATTTCACCCTTCATATACGCAGGAACGTGCGCGGCGGAAACAAATTTCGCCTTGACGTGTCTATGAATGTTTTGTTTGTATATGAATGTAGCACTTCTTGTCATCAGACGAGTTGCGGTCGCCGCGGAGGCGGCACCAAGGGAGGATACCAATGAACAGACTGCTGTCCGGCGTGTGCGCCGGTGCATTGTTGCTCGCGTCAGGTGCGGGCGCTGCCCTTGCCGGCGACCTGCCCGGCAAGTTCGAAGGCGTGACCGTCGACGTGAAGCTGATCGGCGGCCAGCAATATGAAAAGCTCTACGAGCGCATTCCCGAATGGGAGAAGGCGACCGGCGCCAAGGTCAACATCCTGACCAAGAAGAACGGCTTCGACATCGATAAGGAGCTCAAGTCCGACATCGCCTCGGGTAGCACCAACTGGTGCGTCGGCTGGAACCATTCGTCCTTCGCGCCGCAATATACGGGCCTTTACACCGACCTCAGCAAATTGCTGCCCAAGGAAGAGATCGACGCTTTCGTGCCGTCGACCATCAAGTCGGCAACTATCGACGGCAAGCTGGAGATGCTGCCGCGCGCGCAGTTCGACGTTTCGGCGCTCTACTACCAGAAGAGCCTGTACGAGAACGCCGACAACAAGACCAAGTTCAAGGCGAAATACGGCTATGATCTGGTGCCGCCGGATACCTGGAAGGAAGTCACCGACCAGGCTGAGTTCTTCGCCAACCCGCCCAATTTCTACGGCACGCAGTTCGCCGGCAAGGAAGAGGCGATCAACGGCCGCTTCTACGAGATGGTGGTCGCCGAGGGCGGCGAATACCTCGACAAGGACGGCAAGCCGGTCTTCAACTCCGAGGCCGGCATTCGGGCGCTCGACTGGTTCGTCAACCTCTACAAGGCCAAGGCCGTGCCGGCCGGCACCACCAACTACCTCTGGGACGATCTCGGCCAGGGCTTTGCGTCCGGCACCGTCGCCATCAACCTCGACTGGCCGGGCTGGGCCGGTTTCTTCAACGACCCGAAGTCGTCGAAGGTCGCGGGCAATGTCGGCGTCAAGGTTGCCCCGAAAGGTTCGTCCGGCAAGCGCACCGGCTGGTCCGGTTTCCATGGCTTCTCGGTGACCGAGAACTGCCCGAACAAGGAGGCCGCGGCTTCCCTGGTGTGGTGGCTGACCAACGAAGACAGCCAGAAGCTCGAGGCCGCCGCCGGCCCGCTGCCGACCCGCACCGCGGTGTGGGACTGGGATTTGAAGCAGGCCGAAAACGATCCTTACAAGAAGGAGGTTCTTACCGCCTTCCAGGAAGAGGCCAAGCACGCGTTTGCCGTGCCGCAGACGCCTGAATGGATCGAGATCTCGAACGCCGTCTATCCCGAGTTGCAGGCGGCGATCCTCGGCGACAGGACCTCCAAGCAGGCACTGGACGATGCAGCCGCCAAGGCGACGCAAATCCTCCAGGACGCCGGCAAGCTCTAGAAACGGGCTCCCAGGGCTGCCTCCCCCACCAGAAATGGGGGAGGCGATCGCGTTTTCGCGGCCAGCGGTTTGCGCTAACCCATCGCCCCCGGCCCACGCACCGCCGTCCAAATGCAAACACCTCAAGGATTCTGATGAAGGGCTTCAAGCCATCCGCGCCATTCCTGCTGCTGCTTCCGGCCATGATCGTGCTGGCGGCGGTTGTCGTTGTGCCGTTGCTGTTGTCCCTTTACTCCAGCTTCACGCCGTTCCGCCTGACGCGGCCCGAAACGTTCTACGTCTTCATCGGCATCCGGAACTATCTTTTGATCCTGTCCAACACCGATTTCTGGTGGGCGTTCGGCCGCACGGTGCTGCTGCTGACCATCGCGCTCAATCTCGAAATGCTGCTCGGCCTTGGGCTTGCCATGCTGGTCGAGAAAGCGACACGCGGCCAGCGCATCCTGCGCACGCTGATGATGTTTCCGATGATGTTCTCGCCAATCCTCGTCGGCTTCCAGTTCAAGTTCATGTTCAACGACAATATCGGCCTGGTGAACAATTCGCTGCAGTCGCTCGGCATTACGCAGGACGCCATACCGTGGTTGATCGAGGGCCATCTCGCCTTCATCGCGATTTCGATCGCCGAGATCTGGTCGTCGACGGCGATCTTCGCCATCCTGATCCTCGCCGGCCTGCTCGCCATGCCCAAGGAGCCGATCGAGGCGGCGCGTGTCGACGGCTGCACGCCGTGGCAGACATTCCGCTATGTGACGTGGCCGTTCGTCATGCCTTTCGCCTACATAGCCATGACTATCCGTTCGCTCGACGTGGCGCGCGCCTACGACATCGTCAAGATCATGACCGATGGCGGACCGGCGGGCCGCACCGAACTGCTATGGACCCTGGTGGCCCGCACCGCCTACAGCGACGGGCGCATGGGCATGGCCAACGCCATGGCCTATTTCTCGATCCTGCTGTCGATCGCCTTCACCGTCTACTTCTTCAACAAGCTCGCCGCGGCGCGCACGCAGATTGGTGCGGAGTGGTGAAGATGGACGAGAATTCTTCCGCCCGCCTGAAGCGCCGGCTGCTGGGCATCGTCTATCGCATTGGCCTGTTCCTGGCGATGCTGACGATCTGCCTGCCGGGCCTGTGGATCGTCCTCTCGTCGCTGCGGCCGGCGGTCGAGATCATGGCCAAGCCGCCGGTCTGGATCCCGCAGGAGATTTCGTTCGACGCCTATGTCGCCATGTTCAGCGGTATCGGCAAAGGCGGCATTCCAGTGATCGAATATTTCCGCAACTCGTTGATCATCTCGGTGACCTCGACGGTCATTGCAGTGGCCATCGGCATGGCCGGCGGCTATGCGTTCGCGCGCTACCGCTTCCGCGGCAAATCGAGCGTCTTCCTCGGGCTGATGCTGACGCGCACCGTGCCGGGCATTGCGCTCTCGCTGCCGCTGTTTTTCCTCTATGTGCGGCTTGGCATCATCGACACCCATTTCGGGCTTATCCTTGCCTATGTCGCGCTCAACGTGCCGTTCACGATCTGGCTGATCGACGGCTTCTTCCGTCAGGTGCCCAAGGACCTCGCGGAGGCCGCGCAGATCGATGGCTGCACGCGCTGGCAGGCGTTCTGGCAGGTCGAGTTCCCGCTTGCCGGGCCGGGCATCGCGTCGGCCGCGATCTTCGCCTTCCTGACCTGCTGGAATGAGTTCGCTCTGGCCTCGCAGCTGACCCGTTCGGTGAGCGCCAAGACGCTGCCGGTCGGGCTGCTCGATTACACGGCCGAGTTCACCATTGACTGGCGCGGCATGTGCGCGCTGGCCGTGGTGATGATCATCCCGGCGCTCACCCTCACCTACGTCGTCCAGAAACACCTTGTCGGCGGCCTGACCTCCGGCGCGGTGAAAGGCTGATACCATGGCAACCGTTACCCTCACCAAGCTGACCAAGCGCTACGGCACTGTCGGGATCGTGCACGGCATCGATCTCGATATCGCCGACCGCGAATTCATCGCGCTGGTCGGCCCCTCCGGCTGCGGCAAGTCGACGACGCTGCGCATGATCGCCGGGCTGGAAGAGATCAGCGCCGGCTCGATAGAGATTGGCGGGCGCATCGTCAACGATTTGCCGCCACGCTCGCGCAACATCTCGATGGTGTTCCAGTCGTACGCGCTCTATCCGCACATGACGGTGCGCGAAAATCTCGGCTTCTCTCTGAAGATCGCAGGTGCCGCCAAGGAAGACATGGAGCGCCGCGTCGCCGAGGCCTCGGCCATCCTTGGCCTCGACACGCTGCTGGATCGCCGCCCCTCACAACTGTCCGGCGGCCAGCGCCAGCGCGTCGCCATGGGCCGCGCCATCGTGCGCGATCCTGACGTCTTCCTGTTCGACGAGCCGCTTTCCAATCTCGACGCCAAATTGCGCACGCAGATGCGCACCGAGATCAAGAAGCTCCATGCCAAGGTGCAGTCGACGGTGATCTACGTCACCCACGACCAGGTCGAAGCGATGACGCTGGCCGATCGCATCGTCATCATGCGCGACGGCCATATCGAACAGGTCGGCACGCCCGACGAGGTCTTTCGGCGGCCGGCAACCCGCTTCGTTGCCGGCTTCATCGGTTCGCCGCCGATGAATTTGCACGAGGCCACGATCGATGACGGCCAGATGGTTTTCGCCAACGGCGAAAAGCTGCCGCTGCCCGCTCAGTTCAAGGCCAATGTCGAGACCGGCGACAAGGTTGTGTTCGGGCTACGGCCGGACGACATCTATCCAACCGGCCATGGCATCAGTTCCGGTGGCGCGGCAGACGTCCACCAGATCGAACTGCCGATCACCGTTACCGAACCGCTCGGGAACGAGACGCTGGTGTTCGTCGAATTCAACGGTACGGACTGGGTGTCGCGCATGCTGAACCCGAGGCCACTCCGGCCGGGCGAGCGCGTCGCCATGAGCCTCGACATGTCGCAGGCGCATCTGTTTGCCACCGAGACCGGAAAGACATTGCGGAGCTGATCGGCATGACCAGAATCGAGAAAGTCGAGCTACGGATGGTGGACCTTGTGCCCAAGGTCAAACGCACCGACGCCATCCAGAGCTTCGTCAGCCAGGAAACGCCGATCGTGACCATCACCGATTCCGACGGCGCGGTCGGCACCGGCTACAGCTACACGATCGGCACCGGCGGCTCGTCGGTGATGCGGCTTTTGTCAGACCATCTGGTGCCGCGCCTGATCGGCCGCGACCCCGACATGATCGAGGCGATCTGGCACGATCTCGAATTCGCCACGCATGCCACCACGATTGGCGCGATCACCGCTATAGCGATCGCGGCGATCGACACGGCACTGTGGGACCTACGGGCAAAGAAGCAGAATCTGCCTTTGTGGAAACTGGCCGGTGGCGCCAAGGATCGCTGCCCGCTCTACACGACCGAAGGCGGTTGGCTGCACATCGAGACGCAGGCGCTGGTTGACGATGCGCTAGCCGCCAAGGCGAAGGGCTTTCGCGGCTCGAAAGTGAAAATCGGCAGGCCGCACGGCTCGGAAGATCTTGCCCGCCTGTCGGCGGTGCGCAAGGCGGTCGGCGACGGCTACGAGATCATGACCGATGCCAATCAGGGATTTTCGATCGACGAGGCGATCCGGCGCGCCGCAAGATTGCGCGAGCTCGACCTCGCCTGGATCGAGGAGCCGCTGCCGGCCGACGATATTGACGGGCATGTGCGGTTGTCGAACTCGACGCCGACGCCGATCGCGATCGGCGAGTCGCTCTATTCCATCCGCCATTTCCGCGAATACATGCAGAAAGGCGCCTGCTCGATCGTGCAGGTCGATGTCGGCCGCATCGGCGGCATCACGCCCTGGCTCAAGATCGCGCACGCGGCGGAGGCCTTCGACATTCCGGTCTGCCCGCATTTCCTGATGGAACTGCATGTCAGCCTGACCTGCGCTGTTCAGAACGGCCGATACGTCGAGTACATTCCGCAGCTCGACCAGTTGACCGGCAAGCGCCTGCGGATCGAGGATGGCCAGGCGCTGGCGCCCGACGAACCGGGCATCGGCATCGACTGGGACTGGGACGCGGTCAAGGCCATGAGCATCGCCGAATTCACCACGGCGATCACGAAATAGGAGACTGATATGCAGCGGATGGGGATGGTTCTGCGACTGAAGCCGGAAAAGGTCGAGGAGTATGTCCGCCTCCATGCCGCCGTCTGGCCCGACGTGCTGGCCATGATCTCCGCCTGCAACATCAAGAATTATTCGATCTACCTGAAGCGGCCGGAGAACCTGCTGTTCAGCACTTTCGAATATCACGGCAGCGACTACGAAGCCGACATGGCGAAGATGGCGGCCGATCCGAAGACGCAGGAATGGTGGGCGGTCTGCATGCCATGCCAGGAGCCGCTGGCGACGCGCAAAGAGGGCGAGTGGTGGGCCGAGATGGACGAGGTCTTCCATCATGATTGAAGGCGGTTTCGACCCTGCCTTGCTCGTTCAATCCTGGCCAAAACCCTCAAAACCCCGGCCGATCGTCACTTTCGGCGCCGGATCGATCGTCGGCGACGCGCATTTCCCGGCCTACAGGAAGGCCGGCTTTCCAGTAGCCGGGCTTTATGATCCTGATCATGCCAGGGCTGAAAAGCTGGCCAGCCAATGGGGCGTGACGGCCTTTGGCTCGGTCGAAGAAGCTGCTGCCGTCGAGGGCGCGATCTTCGATCTTGCCACCCCGCCGTCGCGTCATGCCGATGTGCTGAAGTTCTTGCCTGATGGCGCGGTGGCGCTGATCCAGAAGCCGATGGGCAGCAACCTTGCCGAGGCGACCGCGATCCTCGAGATCTGCCGCGCCCGGAAGCTGCACGCAGCGGTGAACTTCCAATTGCGCTTCGCGCCGATGATGCTGGCGCTCAAGGATGCCGTCGGCAAGGGCTGGCTCGGCGAGATCGTCGACTTCGATGCCTGGCTGGCGCTGGCGACACCGTGGCAGCTTTGGGAATTCCTGCTCAAGGCGCCGCGCGTCGAGATCGCCATGCATTCGATCCACTATCTCGACCTGATCAGGCAATTGCTCGGCGACCCCAAGGGTGTGCACGCCAAGACGCTCGGCCATCCCAACCATGCCGTGGCGCAGACGCGCACCAGCGCCATTCTCGACTATGGCGACACCGTGCGCTGCGCGCTGTCGATCAACCACGACCATAAGTTCGGCCGCCGGCACCAGGCCTGCGAGTTCCGCATCTGCGGCACAGAAGGTGCCGCCTATCTCAAGCTGGGTCTCAACCTCGATTATCCCACAGGTGAACCGGATGTGCTGGAGATTTACCCCAAGGGTGGAACGGACTGGGTCGCGGTGCCCTTGGCCGGCGAGTGGTTTCCAGACGCCTTCGTCGGCCGCATGGCCAATGTCCAGCGTTTTGCCACCGGAGAAGATGCTATGTTGATCAGTCCGGTCGAGGATGCCTGGAGCACGATGGCGCTGGTCGAGGCGGCGTATCAGTCGAGTGCGGCACCGGCGACGCCGATCGCGGAAAGACCCTGATGGAACAGATACAGTATTTCGAAGACTATGAGATTGGCGCGTCGCGCCTGACCAGCGGCCGCACCATCACAGAGACCGACTTCATCGTCCATGCCGGCCACACCGGCGATTTCTTCCCGCACCACATGGACGCCGAGTTCATGAAGACGACGCCATTCGGCCAGCGCATCGCGCACGGCACGCTGGTGTTCTCGGTCGGCATCGGGCTGACGGCAACCGTCATCAACCCTGTCGCCTTTTCCTACGGCTACGACCGGTTGCGCTTCATCAAGCCGGTGTTCATCGGCGACACGATCCGGACGCGCACCACAATTACGGCCAGGGAAGACGACCCGAAGAGGCCGGGGTCGGGACGGGTGATCGAACGCTGCGAGGTGATCAACCAGCGCGGCGAAGTGGTGCTGGCGGCCGACCACATCTACATCGTCGAACGCAGGCCGACGCAGGGCTGAGACTTGGGAAAGTCCTAGAGCATTTCATTATCGTACCCGCCAACCCTGAGTTCTTTTCAGGATACCTTTCGAAACAGCCAAGTGAATGATCCGCGCGAATGCGTTGGTGTAGAAGATCATCATGCCCATGGCAGCAGCAGGCGCGGTGTCGCCAGCGTCGTCCATGTTGAGCACTGCAACCGAGGCGAGCGCCGTGTGTGTTGTATAGATGAAGACCACCGCGGAAACCGTCGTCATGGCGTTGACGAAAAGATAGATCGAGATGTCAAGGATTGCCGGCAGACAGATCGGCACTGTCACCCGCGTGAACAGGCGATAGAAAGGCTGCTTCAGCGAGGCCGCGACCGGCTCGAACTCACGATCGATCTGCTTCAGCGCCGTCAGGGCCGTCAAATGACCGACCGTGTAAAAGTGCGTCACGGTGCAGACGACCAGGATCGCCATTGTGCCGTAGATCGCGTGCAGCGGATTGGCCGGATTGTTGAAGAAGAAAATATAGGCCAGGCCAAGCACAAGCCCCGGCACCGCCATCGGCAGCATGGCGAGGAAGTGGAAGGCTGCCCGTCCGGTCCTGAAGCCTTCGGTCTTTTCGACGATGTAAGCGCCGACGAAGACGATGACGGTTCCAAACACAGCGGTGAGCAACGAGAGCGTGATCGAGTTGTAGTAAGAAGCCCAGCCTCCGCCATCCATGCGACCGAACGCGAAATTCTTCAGGCTGAGACTGAGGTCGTAGGGCCAGAACTTGACCAGCGCGGCGTACTGGCAAATGCCGATGATGCCGGCGATGAACAACGCGACCAGGCTGCAATAAGCCAGACAGACCAGGTCGAAGCGGCGATTGGGTTTTGCCTCGTAAGGCACCGAGCGGGCCGACAGGAGCGAAACCTGCCTGCGCTGGACCAGGCGGTCGACGACGAAGGCGGCGATGGCCGGGATCAGCAAGATGACCGAGACCACCGCCCCCATCTCGAAATTCTGCTGACCAATCACTTGCTTGTAGATATCGACGGCGAGCACGTTGAACTGGCCGCCGATGACCTTCGGCAAGCCGAAATCGGTGATGACGAGCGTAAACACGACAAACGCCGCGGAGATCAAACCGTAGCGCGCGCCCGGAATGGTAACGACCCAGAACGTCCGCCACTTGCTGGCGCGCAGCGAAGCGGCGGCTTCATATTGGCGCTGGTCGGAGATCGCCAGTGCCGTCGAGATAATGATCAGAGCATGGGGAAAGGTGAAGAATATCGAGCCGACGACAATCCCCAACGGACCATAGATCGATATGCCGCCAAGCAGGCTTTTCAACAGGCCCTGGTTGCCGAACAGATAGATGAGGGCGATGCCGGGCAGTAGCGACGGCACCAGGATGGGAGCCATGGCGATGAGCCTGAATAGGCCCTTGAAGCGCATCTTGCTTCGGTTCAAAGCGTAGGCGAAGCCGAAGGCTATGCCGACCGTGATGATGGTGCTGATCAGCGCGATCAGGAAGGAGTTCTGGATCGAGCGGAACAGCGTTGGCGTCGAGAAGTAGGTTGTGTAGTTGTCCAACCCAAGCTCGCGCGCGGGCCTCAGCATAATGCGCCGAAAGGTGTTCGAATCGACTTCCTGCCATTCGGTGCCGCGGTGGAGTTGCGTGCCGATCAGGAAATAAGCGTCATCGGTCGTGCCGCGGACCTTGTATTTGACCGGGCTGCGGAAACTGAAATCCGGAAAGAAGCTGGTGGCCGGTAGCCGACCATCGGAACTGGTCGCAAGCTTTTCTGGCGGGACCGCGGCGAGTTTCTCGTTCAGAGCGGCGGCCGTCACTGGCTCGCCGAAATTGCCGAGCTTGTCGCTGACCTGGAATTCGAACGCGCCAAGATCGAAGCTGTAGGTCGAGAACGATTTCGACAGCATCACGTAGAGCGGGGCTGCCAGCGACAGGACCAGATAGAACGAGATGACGACCAGCAGGCCGCGCTTGATCAACTCGTCCTTGTCGAGCGACTGTCGGAGCGCCCGACCGGACGGCATCAGGATATCAGTTGCCGCCGCCATGGCGCTCTCCTTGCGGGAAGACAAGCAGTCGGTCGGCGGGCAGTTCCACCGTTAGCGCTCCGCCTTCGGCGAGGCCGAGACGCCGCGTGGCGTTGACCGAGAAATCGGCGATCAGAATCTCGTCTCCAAGCTCTCCGCCGCGCAGCCGGGTGCGCCAGAACGAACCCAGGAATTCCATTTCACCGACGGTCACTTCGATCAGGTTTTCCGAAGTCTTCACCACATCGGGCGCTCCAGGCGAGCGCGAGCCCGGCCCGTGTGGAATCACGTCTTCCGGCCGAATGGCGGCGACGACTGCTTCGCCGTTCGCAAAGCTGTGCGGCGCGCATCTGAAAGCCTTCGTCCCGAAGCCTACCGAATCTGCTCCTACCGTCGCATCGAACTTGTTGGTCTCGCCGATGAAATCGGCGACGAACAGCGTCCTGGGATGGCGATAGATTTCAGTCGGGCTGCCGACCTGCTCGATGACGCCATGGTTCATGACGACAATGCGGTCGGCCAACGACAATGCTTCTTCCTGGTCGTGCGTAACCATGATCGTGGTGACGCCGAGCTTGCGCTGCAGCCCCTTGATCTCGTGGCGCAAGTGCACGCGCACCTTGGCGTCGAGCGCCGACAGCGGCTCGTCGAGCAGAAGCAGGCCGGGCGAGGTGGCGATGGCCCGGGCGAGCGCGATGCGCTGCTGCTGTCCGCCGGAAAGCTGCGCTGGGTATTTCTTCGCCTGATCGGACAAGCCGACCAGCATGAGCAATTCCTTGACGCGGGCATCGATCTCGGCGCGCGGCCGTTTGGTGTTTTCCAGGCCAAAGGCGATGTTCCTTTCAATCGTCAGATTGGGAAACAGCGCGTAGGACTGAAACACGATGCCGTAGTCGCGTTTTGACGGCGGCAGCGTTGAGATATCCCTGCCCCCCTGGCGGACGACGCCTCTGGTCTGCAGGTCGAGGCCGGCGACGGCGCGCAGCAGCGTGGTCTTGCCGCAACCCGAAGGGCCGAGAAAACAGATGAATTCGCCTTCGTTGATGTCGAGCGAGATGTCCTTCAGCGCATGGAACTCGCCGAAGGCCTTCCAGAGATGTTCGATCTGCAGGTAGGCCGTGTTGCCGGCAGCGGTCATGGGATGCACCTCGGCCAGCGTTGCCGATAGATCAGCGACGGGTTCGTGTCTCATTTTGACCATCCGGGAAGAGTTACGAGAAGGGCGCCGCTCTGACGGCGCCCTGTCGAAATGCTCTGCGTCTAGCTCTTGGGCTCAGACTTGGCGTCGTAGCGCTTCGTCCACTCGTCGAGAATGGCCTTGCGGTGGTTGGCCGCCCACTCGAAGTCATTGTCGATCATCTTGGACTCGATATCTGCGGGCAGGAATTCGACCGGCTTGGCGACATTCGGCATAGCCAGAACCGCATAACCTACATTGTACATCTCGTTGGCCTCCTTGCTGATCGACCAGTCGAGCAGCGTTTTGGCGGCTTCGAGATTTTTCGTTCCCGCAACGATCGCGGATGCCTCCATGTCCCAGCCGATGCCTTCGGACGGGATGACGATATCGAGGGGGGCGCCCTCCTTCTTCGATTTCGCGGCGCGGAACTCGAACGAGATGCCGATTACGGTTTCACCGGCGGCGGCCATTTTGCACGGCTTCGAACCAGAATGCGTGTAGGCATCAATATTCTGATGCAGGGCGTCCATATAGGCCCAACCATCCTTCTCGCCGAACAACTGCAGCCAGCTCGATACATCGAGGAAGCCGGTGCCGGACGAGGCCGGGTTCGGCATCACGATGTGACCCTTGTATTCCGGCTTGGTAAGATCTTTCCAGCTGGTCGGCTCGGTGAGGCCAAGCTTTTTGCCCTCCACGGTGTTGAAGCAGATCGAAGCCGCCCAGGCGTCCATGCCAACCCAGGCCGGTGGCGTGTCCTTGTCGACAAACTTCGGCTTGAGCAATTCGACGCCTTTTGGCGCATAGGGCTCAAGCATGCCTTCGGTCTTCAGCACCAGAAGCGATGTAGCGGCAAGGCCCCAGACAACGTCGGCCTGCGGATTGTCCTTTTCGGCCAACAGCTTGGCGGTAACGACACCCGTTGAGTCGCGGACAAAGTTCAGTTTGATGTCGGGATGGCTCTTTGTGAAAGTCTCGGCGTAGCGGGCGAGATCTTCGGCTTCAATGGCGGTATAGACTGTCAGTTCGGAGGTTTCGGCAAAGGCGGCGGATGACATCAATGCCGCGGCGAAGGCCATTGCGATAGTTGCGTTGCGCGATTTCATGCTCAGTTCCCCTTTGATTGTTGGCACATTCTGCGATGCACTGTGACGATCGCGCCGGTGGACATTGCGGCCCTGTAGCGCTTGTGGATGTCGTCGTTGGGTCAACTCTGGGGATTGGTGATCGATAAGTAAAATCTATTTATTTTATGACAGGCAAACTTCTACTGATAGTTGTCATGGAACTGTCGCATGCCTGTTGCGGCCGCGATTCCGCGCTTGCGAAAGCCCACGATTGGCAACGGAGACGGTTATGGTCAGCCGAACGAAACGCCCGTTGTCTGTGCCCGCAAACGCGGGTCGGACGAGCGGACAGTCACCACCAGATCGCCCCCCCTCGCCCGCAAGCCCGCGTCGATTTCAGGGCATTCGAGCTCGCGGTCGGTGCGCACGGCCTTCATGGTCAGGCCGCCAGCACGGCGGTCTCGAGGATGTCGAGCGCACGATCGAGATCAGCTTTCGAAATGACCAGCGGCGGCGACAGCGTCAGCACATTGCCCTGGCTGACCTTGAAGCTCAGCCCCTGCCCCAGGCAAGCATAGAAGACGCGTTCGGCGAGATCGCGCGCCGGCTCGCGCGTATCG
Organism: Mesorhizobium sp. M0088; assembly: GCF_040322895.1. Lineage (NCBI taxonomy): Bacteria > Pseudomonadati > Pseudomonadota > Alphaproteobacteria > Hyphomicrobiales > Phyllobacteriaceae > Mesorhizobium > Mesorhizobium sp. M0088. Next base: position 95,629 of record NZ_JAMYUI010000010.1, on the reverse strand, counting down.
CGATCCTCGACGAGCTCGACGCCGACCATCAGTCCCCTGCCCCTGACGTCGCCGACATGGGGCGAGCGCGCCATCAGGTGCTGCATACGCTCCAGCATGTGCCGGCCAAGTTCGGCCGCGCGTTCGACCAATCCTTCCTCCAGGATGATGTCGATCGTCGTCAGTGCGGCGCGGGTCGTCACCGGGTTCTTCTCGTGGGTGTAGTGGCCGATCGCGAAGCCACCGGTGACGTCGAGGTCGCGGCGCGCGATGACGGCGGCGATCGGCAGGATGCCGCCGCCGAGCGACTTGCCGAGGACGACGATGTCGGGCGTCACATCATCATGCTCGTGGGCGAAGAATTTTCCCGTCTTGCCCAGCCCGGTCGGGATCTCGTCGAAGATCAGCAGCGTGCCGTGCCGGTCGCAGGCTTCGCGAACCCGCTTCCAGAAACCGGGCGGCGGCGGGTTGGGCGTCGCCCGCATCGGTTCTGCGACGACCGCCGCCACGTCCTGTTCGCGGCCGAGCACATAGGCGATCATGTTGGCGCAAGCGAGCCCCGAGGTTTCGAGGGAATCGTGGCCATAGGGACAGCGATAGCCGTCCCAGGGTGCGACGTGCTCGGTGCCGGTCATCATCGGGCCTGATATGTGCGAGCGGAAGGTCGCCTCGCCGCCGACGCTTGCAGCGCCGAAGCCGGCCCCGTGGAACGCATCCCAGAACGACACCGTCTTGAAGCGGCCGGTCGCGGCGCGGGCGATCTTCAGCGCGACCTCGATGGCATCCGAACCACCGGTGGTGAACAGCACCTTGCCGAGATCGCCGGGCGCCAATGCCGCCAGCTTCTCCGCCAGCTCGAGGGCGGGCTCGCAGGTAAAGCGGCGCGGCGCAAAGCAGAGCTCATCGAGCTGCTTTTTGATCGCCGTGACCAGCCTTGGATGGCCGTAGCCGAGGTGATGCACGCTGTTGCCGTGGAAATCCATGAAGCGGCGGCCAGCGGTGTCCTCGATCCAGATGCCTTGCGCCTTCGCGATGGTCGAAAGGCAGGGGCTGGACAGACTCTGGTGCATGAAGGCAGCCGCGTCGCGATCGAGCAAGCCGCGGATCCGCGGATCGTCCTGCCCGGCATCCCATCGGCCGCGAGCCGCTGTGGTGTTGGAATCGCCTTCGGTGTGCACAAGCTCTTTGATCGCGGCCATCATGGTCTCCGAAACGCGAATGAGGGAGCGGCGAACGCTCCCTCCATTGTTTATCCGTCAATGCCGCCCGGTCAGGACCAGGGCAGCGAAAATGTCTTCACATTGGTGTAGCTCTTCATCGCCTCGATGACGCCTTCCTTGTAGCCATTGCCCGAATCCTTGATGCCGCCGAAGGGCGACATCTCGATGCGGTAGCCCGGCACTTCCCAGATGTTGACGGTGCCGACCTGAAGGCCGGCGATGTATTTCTGCATGCGCGGAAAAGAGTTGGTGCAGACGCCCGACGACAGGCCGAAGGCGGTCGAGTTGGACAGTGCGATCAGCGCATCATCGTCGTCCGGCGCGCGAACGATCGGGATGATCGGGCCGAACGTCTCCTCCATCACCAATTCGGATGTGTGAGGAACGCGATCGACGACGATCGGCGGCAGCAACGCGCCCTGACGACCCGGATTGTAGAGGATTTCGGCGCCCTGCTCGGCGGCCATGTGGACGCGGGCTTCGAACAGCGCCGCCGCCTTCTCGTGCACGACGGTGCCAAGGTCGGTCGAGCGGTCCATCGGATCGCCGAAGCGGATTTTTTTCGCCCGCTCCAGCACCAGCGGCACGAAGCGGTCGGCGACGCTTTCCTGAACCAGGATGCGCTTGACCGCGGTGCAGCGCTGGCCGGAGTTCTTTGTCGCGCCGGCGACGGCCAGATCCGCGGCTCTGGCCAGATCCTCGTCGGAGAGATCGTTGAGGATGATCAGCGGGTCGTTGCCGCCGAGTTCCAGCACCTGGCGCTTGTAGCCGGCGGTGCGGGCGATCATCTTGCCGACCGGCACGCCGCCGGTGAAAGTGATCAGGTCGATATTGTCGTTGGTGATCATCTCGTTGCCGATGTCTGCGGGCCAGCCGGTCACCACCGACAGCATTTCGGGCGGCAGACCGGCTTCATAGAGAATGTCGGCCAGGAGAAGCGCCGTCATCGGCGTCAATTCGGTCGGCTTGACCACCACGCAATTGTTGGTGGCGATCGCCGGCGCCACCTTGTGCGAGACCATGTTGAGCGGGTGGTTGAACGGCGTGATCGCCGAGATCGCCTTCAACGGCTCGCGGGTGGTGAAGATCTTGCGCGCCTTGCCGTGCGGGGTGAGGTCGCAGGAGAAGATCTGGCCGTCATCCTGGATGCACATCTGCGCCGACAGCGTGAACACGTCATAGGCACGGCCGACCTCATAGAGCGAGTCCGTCTTGGAGATGCCGAGCTCGAGCGTGATGAGATCGGAGATTTCTTCGCGGCGCGACGCCAATGCCTCGGCGGCGCGGAACAGGATCTGCTGACGCTCGTAGCGCGTCAGCTTCGATTTGTAGCTGGCGGCGATCTCGAATGCTTTTCGCGCGTGCTCGGCACGCCCGGCCGGCACCGTGCCGATGACGGTGTCGTTCCAGGGGTAGCGCACCTCGACGACGCCGTCGGCATCAACTTTCTTGCCGGCAATGCGCATCGGCTCGTGGCGGACTTTGATGGAAGGGTCGAGCTTGGTCATGTGAGTTTTCCCGGTGCTCGGAGAGCACATTGATCTTTGTCGGCGAGACCATCGCGTCTTTGCAATGGCTTCCCCCACTCCGTCGCCGCTTCGCGGCGCCACCTCTCCCCCCTCCGGAGGGAGAGGAAGGGAGCCAAGGCCGGCGAGCTCAGCGCCCTTCCTCTCCCCCGTCGATCGGGGGAGAGGTGGCCCGAAGGGCCGGAGTGGGGGTCGGCCAGCGCCATCATGGACGGCGACACGCCCTCCCGGCGATCCAACTCACTCAGCCCGCCAGTGCCGCCGCCATTGTGGCGTAGTAAAAGGCGTCGAAGTTTCTCAACACAGGTTCATCAGGCAATTCCGGCAGCACACGATTGACGATGAACGGCACCTCCTGCTCGGTCAGCCCACCATGCGACCGTAGCGGTTCGTTCAGAGCCGCCAGGTCATGGCGATGTTCTGAGGTGCCGATCGTCTTGTTCTCGGTCGAGATCAGCACGATGTCGCCGATGCGATCTGCCGGCAGCTCAAAGCGCTCGCACGCCGTCGGGCTGTCGACGACCAGCATGATGCCGTCGATCTTCGCCAGCCGGGCCATGATGCCGGCCTGATCTGCGCCATCAGGCAGATAGGCGGTGGCAAACGAGCCGAGCGCGCCGTGATGCACGACATAGGGGTCGGTGATCGGCAGGATGACGCGGGCGGCGTCCTTGCCCAGCCACTCGTCGAGAAGGTCCTGGACATAGACGACGTCGGGCGAACCGTCCGCCTTGTGCTTGGGCTTCATGCCGTGGTCGGCGGTGACGACGATCGCCGCGCCCAGCGCATCAAGCTCGGTCAGGTATTTGTCGAACATCTCGTAGAAGGCGTTGGCCTGCGGCACGCCCGGCGCGTATTTGTGCTGCACATAGTCTGTGGTCGTCAGGTACATGATGTCGGGACGGAACTCCTTCAGCAGCTGGACGCCGGCGGCAAAGACAAATTCCGACAGTTCGGCCGAATAGACCTCCGGCACGGGCAGCCCAAAATGTTTCGAGGCATTGTCGATGCCGTGCTCGGCCCTGGTGGTGGTGTCGGATTTTTCCGCCGAGAAGCACAGCGCGCGGCCTTCATCGAAGGCAAGGCCCTTGCCAAGCAAAGCACGCAGTTTGTCCTTGGCGGTGACCACGGCGACCTTGGCGCCGGCATCATAGAAGGCCTGGAAGATGGTCGGCGCGCGCAGGAAGCGCGGGTCGTTCATCATCACTTCCTTGCCGGTCTCGCGCTCATAGAGATAGTTGCCACAGATGCCGTGCACCGACGGCGGCCGGCCGGTGGCGATCGACAGATTGTTGGGATTGGTGAAGCTCGGAATGACCGAGTGCGCAAAACGCACCGTGCCCTTCTGCTTGATCCTGACCAGAGCCGGCATCAGCCCGGCCTCGATCGCCTCGTCGAGATAGGCAGGCTCGCAGCCGTCAAGGCAGATGGCGATGGCCGGCACACGCGGCCAGGCGTAGGTGCGACCGTTGACCGCGACGTTGATGGGAGACATCTGGTTCATCTGATATCCTCGAGATCGGCCGCTTCAGGCGGCGAGTTTGGCGCGTTCGGCGAGTGCCGCGGCGGGTGGAGCGGCGGTGTCGACGCCCATTTCATGCAGTGAAAAAGCCGCCGCCTCGACGACGCGGCGCATGACATGTTCGTCCATCTGGCCGATGCAGCCGACGCGGAAGCTATCGACGGCGGTCAGCTTGCCCGGATAGATGATGAAGCCCTTGTCCTTCATCAGATCGTAGAAGCGGTCGAAGGCGAAACTGGCATGGGCCGGGTTGAAGAAGGTGACGATGATCGGCGACAGCCAGCGATCCCCGAGCAGTGTCTCGAAACCGAGGTCGCGCATGCCGGCCACCATGACGTCGCGGTTCCTCGTATAGCGAGCGCCACGGCCGGCGACGCCGCCTTCGGCCTCGTGCTGGCGCAGTGCTTCGAGGAAGGCAGCGACGACGTGCGTCGGCGGCGTGTAGCGCCACTGGCCGGTTTTGTTGAGGTGCGCCCACTGGGCGTGGACATCGAGCGACAGCGAATGGCTCCTGCCTTTGGCAGCCTCCAGCTCGCTCTTGCGGGCGATGATGAAGCCGAAGCCCGGCACGCCCTCGATGCATTTGTTGGCGGACGAGACCATCGCCTCGTAGCGGATCTCATTGACGTCAAGTGGGATGGCACCGAAGGCGCTCATGGAATCGACCAGCAGCTTGCGACCCTTGGCATGGACGGCTTGCGCAATCTCGGCGACCGGATTGAGGATGCCGGAGCTGGTCTCGCAATGGATGGCGATGACATGGGTGATATCAGGGTCGGCCGCGAGGGCCGCCGCCACCTCGTCGCCGCGCGGCGGCAGATAGTCGCCCTTGTCGATCAGCGTGTAGGCGCGGCCGAGATACTGCATGGTCTGCGCGGCGCGCAGGCCGTAGGCGCCGTTGGCCAGCACCAGAACCTTGCCATCTCTGGGCACAAACGAACCCAGCATCGCTTCAACGCAGAAGGAACCGCTGCCTTGCATCGGCACGCAGTCGAACTCATCGTTCCTGTCCCCGGTCAGTGCCAGCAGGCGGCGACGCATATCCGATGTCATGGCGCGGAAGTCGCCGTCCCACGATCCCCAGTCACGCAACATCGCCTCCTTGACCGAATAGGCCGTGGTAAGCGGCCCCGGGGTCAGAAGATACGGCTCGCCCAGCGCCGGACTGGCCAGCGGCTCCGCGGCAAATTTCGTCTCGGCGAGCATGTTGTCCTCCGCTCGATCTGCGTTCGATGTGGCCTTATTCTTGGCCTGAATGATCTATTTGTAAAATCGTTATTTTGTATCGATGTATCGATTTTAACGATGGTAAGGATTGCCACTCGCCAGCGGAGAATGTCGCCCGTCAGGCCAGCGCCGGAGCCATCGCTTCCGCGGCCCCAGCGCCTTTCGCCAACCGGCTTTCGAGCAGATCACCGCTCTGCGTCAGCAGCGGATAGGCGACAGAAGCCATCAGCGAGTTGATCTCCTTCAGCGCCCGCACCGCCTCCAGGTGGATGTCGCTGGTGTCGATGCTCTGCGGCATTCCTGATTGCAGGCGCTTGAGGTGACGGTCATGGCTCATGCGTTCCAGTCTGCGCATCCGCTCCTTCTCGACGACGAGTTGCCGCGCCGACTCGAGATCGCTCGACACCAGCACATTGAGTGCAAGCTGCATGTTGGCCATGACACGGTTGTGAAGCCCGGCCAGTTCGCTCCAGCCGTCGCGTGAAAAGCGCAGGTTCTTGTCACGCAGCTCCTGGGTGAGCACGAGCAGGTTCTTGGCGACGATATCGCCGGCGCGTTCGAGATTGATGGCGAAGTCGGTGAGTTCTATGCCGCGCTGCGCCTCGGCCGCGCTCATGCTGCCGCGATTGACTTCGGCAATGTAGAGCTTGATCTCGGTGTGGGCGCGGTTGACCTCCTCATCAAGTTTTTGGGCTTGGCGAATCTGGTCGGCGGTGCCGGCGTCGAAGAAATCCATCACCGGGCGCAGCATCACCTCGACGACTTCGCCCACGCGCAGCAACTCGCGGGTCGCACTGGCCAGAGCGAGACCGGGTGTGCGCATGACGGTGCGGTCGAGCGCGCTGGTGCGGCGTGACATCAGGTCCCCAGCCTCCCCTGCCTTTGCCGCTGGCCTGTCGGGGATCAGCAAGGTGGCGAGCTTTTCCATCGTGCCGGTGAACGGCAAGCAGCAGATGACCAGCACCATATTGAAGGCAAGGTGCAGGTTGACCAGTTGGCGGCCTTCGGTTGCGCCGAACAGATGCGCCGGGAAGGTCACGGCCTGAAGCGCAAACAAGGCGGCGAGCGCCGTCGTGCCGCGAAAGATCAGATTGCCAAGCGGGACACGGCGCGCCTCGACGGCATCGCCGCGTGTCAGCCACACCGCAATCAGCGCACCACCGCAATTGGCGCCGAGGATGAAGAACAGGCCGACCTCGACCGGCAAGACGCCTTGCGCGGCAAGCGTGACGAACAGCAGGATCGCCGCGACGCTGGAGTGGATCAGCCATGTGAACAGGGCAGCTGCGGCAAAGGCGGTGAAATAGTCCGTGCGCAGATAGGAAATCACCAGTGGCAGCAAATTGCTCTGCCGCATCGGAGCGGTCGCCTCGCCGATCATATGCAGCGACAACAGGACGAAGGCGACCCCCATCAGGATTCGCCCGCTCTGCCTGATGCCAGCCACCTCGAACTTCAGGACCATCGCGCCGCCGACCAGGATCAGCGCCGGCACCAGCCAGCTCAGATCGAACGACAGCACCTGGACGACCATGGCGGAACCGAGATCGGCGCCCAGCAGGATCGCCAGCCCTGATGACACCGAAACCATGCCGCTGGCGGCAAACCCGGCCGCCAGGATCGCGACTGCGGTCGAGCTTTGCAGCAGCACGGCAAGCACGGTGCCGACGCCCGCCGACCTGATCCGCGCACCCCGCGCCTGTCTCAGCGCATCGCGCAAGGCAGGGCCGCAGGCGCGCTCGACGCCCGTGCGCACCATGTGCACGGCCCAGAGCAGCAGCATGACGGCACCCGCCAGGTGCAGCAGGATGATGGAAAATTGCATAGCGACCTCCCGGCCAACGGCCGGCAGAGACGTCGACCCACACTCAGGCTGATTGCTGCCTAAACATAAGTCAAATCGTTCATTTCTATCTTTTCCCAAGCTGTACTTATGATAGGATGTTGGCGATTTCAGAAATGTCGGAGGCACGTAAGATGCGCTACGTCCAATTGCGGGCCTTTCACCAGGTGGCCATCTCCGGTGGCTTTTCACGCGCTGCCGAAGCGCTCTTCCTGACCCAGCCGGCGATCTCGGACCAGGTGCGCAAGCTCGAGGAAGAGTATGATGTGCTGTTGTTCAACCGCAACAAGAAGCAGGTCACGCTGACCCATTCGGGCCAAAAGCTGCTCGAGATAACCCACCGCATGTTCGATACCGAGCAACAGGCGCTGGAGTTGCTGACGGAGTCGCGCGCGCTGCGTTCCGGCACGCTACGCATCGTCGCCGATGCCGCACATCATCTGCTTCACATTCTCGGCAGCTTCCGGGCCCGCTACCCCGGCGTGCAGGTTTCGGTGCGCACCGGCAACACCGAGACGGTGATCAGCAGCCTCTACAGCTACGATGCCGACATCGGCGTGCTGGGCGAAGTGCCGACCGGGCGCGATTTCGAGGTGCTGAAACTCAACTCGACGCCGATCATCGCGTTTGCATCCGTCGACCACCCGCTGGCCGCGAAAAAGTCGCTCACCCTCAAGCAGCTCGCGCAGGAATCGCTGGTCATGCGCGAGCGCGGTTCGAAGACGCGTCAGAAACTCGAAGATCTCGCAGCCGCCTCGAAAATCGAACTCAGGCCGGCGATCGAAGCCGAGGGCCGCGAAGCGGTCCGCGAGATCGTCGCATCGGGCGCCGGCATCGGCTTTGTCTCGGCGGCCGAATTCGGCCAGGATTCGCGGCTGGTGCCGATCACCATCGATGCTCCCGAGACCCTGATGGACGAAGCGCTGATCTGTCTGCGTGAACGCAGCGGCGGCAAACTGGTGCGGGCGTTCCTGGATATGGCAAGGTCCATGTCGGCGGATTAGGCGGCAGCGCGAACCTCCACCACATCAGCCTTCACCCGCTCCGACTTCGGATCGTAGGGGCTGCGCAGATGTGCTGTCGCGGCATGGCGAACGCCGGCAAGGTCGATCTCGAAACGACCACCGGTGAGAAACGCAGCATCGACGCCCGCCTCGTTCTCGATCAGCCCGAGCGCCACCGAGCGGCCAAGCGTGTGGCCGTAGGCCGCCGAGCGGACTTCGCCGACCGGCTTGCCGTCGCGCAGGATCAGTTCGCCGCCCCACAGCATCGGCTCGGCATCATCGAGCGTGCACAGCACGACGCGTCTTGCCGGTGCTGATGGCTTCGTCTCAACCAGCGCGTCGCGGCCGATAAAGCCACCTGGCTTGTCCATCGCGACGGCGAAGCCAAGCCCAGCCTGCCAGGGATTGATATCTGGCGTCAGCTCACGACCCCAGGCGCGAAAACCCTTTTCGATGCGCAAGGCGTCGAGCGCGTAGTAACCGGCATCGATCAGGCCAAACTCGCTGCCAGCCTCATGCAGTGCCTCATAGACGCCGACGGCGAATTCGGTCGGCACGATCAGTTCCCAGCCCAGTTCGCCGACATAGGTCATGCGGTTGGCATAGGCGGTGGCATAGCCGACATCGATCTCGCGGATGGTGGCGAAGGGAAAGCCGGCGTTGGAGAGATCGGCCGAGGAGAGTTTGCCCAGCAGATCGCGCGAGCGCGGCCCCATCAATGCCAGTACCGCGTAGGACGAGGTGACATCGGTCAAGATTGCATGCGCGTCGGACGGGATGTTTTTGACGATCCAGTCGGCATCGTGGATGGCTTGCGCCGAACCGGTGACGATAAGGAATTTCTCCACGCCAAGCCGCATCACGGTGAGATCGCTTTCATAGCCGCCACGTGCATTGAGCACGCCCGTATAAACAGACGTACCGACCGGTACGTCGATATTACCGGCGCAGATCCAGTTGAGCGCGGCGCAGGCATCGCGGCCTTGCACGAGGAGCTTGGCGAAAGAGGTCTGGTCGAAGACGGCGACGGCTTCGCGTGTCGCCTTCATCTCGCGCTTGACCGCCTCGTGCCAGTTCTGACGGCCGAAGGCATAGTCGTTCTCGGCCCTCTCTCCCGGTGCGGCAAACCAGTTGGCGCGCTCCCAACCCATTTTAGAGCCGAAGCAGGCGCCCTTGACGGCGAGCCGGTCGTAGAGCGGCGACCGGCGGAACGGCCGTGCGGTATCCAGTTCGCGGTTCGGCCACGGCATGGCGTAGTGCAGGCCGAGCGTTTCCTTGACACGGTCATGCAGCCAGCGCGGATTGTTGTTGAAGGGGGCGAAACGCCTGATATCGACCGGCCATAGATCCATGGTCGGCGCGGCGTTGACGATCCATTCCGCCAGCGCCCTACCCGCACCGCCGGCGCTGGCGATGCCCATCGAATTGAAGCCGGCGCCGACATAGAAATTCTTCAGCTCCGGCGCCTCGCCAAGGAGAAAATTGTTGTCCGGCGTGAAGCTCTCGGGACCGTTATAGAATTTCTTGACCTCGGCGTCGGCCAATTGCGGCACGCGGATCAGCGCGTTTTCCATCAGGATCTCGAACTGATCCCAATCGTCCGGCAACAGCGCGAACTCGAAATTTTCGGGAATGCCATTCATGCCCCACGGCTTGGCGTGCGGCTCAAAGCCGCCCATGACCAGGCCGCCGACCTCTTCCTTGAAATAGATGAAACCGTCGGGGTCGCGCATGACCGGCAGGTCCGGGTGCACGCCCTCGATCTTGCCGGTAACGATGTACATGTGCTCGGCCGAATGCAGCGGCACCGAGACGCCGCACATCAGCCCGACTTTGCGCGCCCACTGGCCGGCGCAATTGACGACGATCTCGGCGGCAATGTTGCCGCGATCCGTCTCGACACCGCAGGCGACACCATTCCTCAGGCTGATACCGGTGACCCTGACCCGCTCGATAATTTTCGCGCCGCCATTGCGCGCGCCCTTGGCCAGAGATTGCGTAAGGTCGGTCGGATTGGCCTTGCCGTCGCCCGGCAGCCAGACGGCGCCGACCAGATCGTCGGTCGCCATGACCGGCCAGAGATCAGCCGCCTCCTTGGGCGAAATCACATCGATGTCGACGCCCTGGGCGCGTGCCGATGCGGCCGTGCGCTTCAGCACCGTCATGCGGTCGGCGGTGCGCGCCACCGACAGCGAGCCGCAATTCTTCCAGCCGGTGGCAAGCCCGGTCTCGGCTTCCAGCTCGCCATAGAGCTGCGTGGAGTATTTGATCAGGCTGGTCATGTTGGAATGACTGCGCAACTGGCCGACAAGCCCTGCGGCGTGCCAGGTGGTGCCGCCGCTGAGTTGCCCCTGCTCGAGCAGCACGACATCGGTCCAGCCGAGCTTCGTCAGATGATATGCGACCGAGCAGCCGATGATGCCGCCGCCGACAATGACGACGCGCGCCTGCGTGGGGAATTGGTTTGTCATGGGAGATCCTGCCGTTTTGACACGAGCCGGATCATAGCAGTCGAATTCCAAATATCAACACAAAATGCCACAAAATATCACATCAAGATGCAACCATCAGCTCAGGCCCCTTGCGCGCAAGCGCTTCGGCGATGTCGGCCTGCGGCTTCGCATCGACGATCACGCCGGCGGCGTGCTGAAAATTCGGGATCCTGAGCGGCGTCAGCTTTGCGAACTTGCTGCTGTCGAGAACGAAGTAGGTTTTGGCGGCAAGCGCGATCATGCGGCTGCGCTGTTCGGCGCCGGCGCGGGTGAAATCGGTCACCTCGCCGTCGGGCGACAGCGCGCCACCACCGAGGAAGGCGATGTCGACGCGAAAGCGCGCCATGGCTTCGAGCATGTCGATGCCGGAGGCTGCTTCTTCGCCGGGATCGACTTCGCCACCCAGCATATGCACGCGCATGCCTGAGACGTGGCACAGCAGAAGCGCGATCGGGAGGCTCGCCGTGCAGATGGTGAGATCGCGCAGGTCGGTCATGGCTTGTGCGACGGCCAGCGTGGTGGTGCCGGAATCGAGGAACACCACCATGCCGTCCTTCACAAGACCGGCAGCTATCCTGCCGATCGCAGCCTTGCCCCGGGCATTCTCCTGGCTGCGCAGGCTCATTGCCGGTTCGCTCGGCTCGAAACGGGCAGCGCCGCCATGGACGATGCCGAGCTGCCCTTTATCCGACAGCAGTTTCAGGTCGCGGCGGATGGTTTCGCGTGAGACATCGAAGAACCCGGCCAGCTCGGCGACACTGACAGACCCGTGAGCGCCCAGCCGCCGCAGGATCTCTTCGTGGCGACGTGGAGCAAGGGCGCGCGCCGGCAGGCTGCTGTCGGGGGACATGATGATCCTGGATCGAGTATCGATGTTGCAATATGTGGCAGTGATCGCGCGCAGAGGCAACCGGAGCTCAAGCCACGCCGTCAGGATTTTCGCGACAGGCCATCTTCCCTGATCGCGCTGACCAGCGTCTCGCTTCCCTCGCGAAGATGCCGCCTCAGAATGCTTATGGCCTTGTCCTCCTTGCGCGCCCTGCAGGCGGCCAGCAGGTCGCGGTGCTCCGTCTGCGAGCGGCTGCGATAATCCAGGTTCGACAGGAGGATGCGGACGTAGCGATCTGCGGCATTGTGGTGCGCCTCGATCAGGCCGAGCAATCGACGGTTACCGCAGGCGTCGTAGAGAGCCAGATGAAAGGCACGGTTCAGCGCACCCCATCGGCCGACATTGCGCTCCGCGTCGATCTGGTCGAGCACCTGTTCCGCCTCGTCGAGCTTCGCGCCGGCGAGGTTGGGAAGCGAAAGCCGCACCGCCTCGCATTCAAGCAGTTCGCGCAGTGCGTAGATTTCACCGATCTCGGCGCCGTCCATCCGGGCGACCTGCGCGCCTTTTGTCGGATGGATGGAAACAATGCCTTCGGCTTCCAATTGGCGAAGGGCGTCACGAATTGGCATGCGGCTGAAGCCAAACTGCTCGGCCAATTCGTCCTGGCGCAGCGGAGTGCCCGCCTTGATGGTTCCACTGGCAATCGCTTCGCGCAGGACATTGGCGACCTGTTCGGCCACGGTTCGCGGCCCCTGCATCACGCTTTCCGCAAATCCTCGCAATCGATGCTCCCGTTTGACGCGGCGCTCAGCTTAACGGATGTAGGTATCCTCGTATACGCAGTATCGGCAACGCCCCAAGGGTTCGCCGCACTATTCCGACGGTCTCTGCCCGGGCTATTGGCCACTCAACCAAGGGTCTGCCGCGCTTCATCCCGAACGCTGGAAGGCGCCACGCCATAACGCTTTCGGAAGGTGCGGTTGAAGTAGGAGATATCCCCGAAACCGACTTCATAGGCAGTGGCGCCTATCGAAAGCGTTCCCGTTCCCCGCAACAGCAGCTTGCGCGCCTCGGCCAGGCGCCGTTCGAGAAGATATCTCGAAAATGTCGTCCCTTCGCGCTGAAACAACTTCTGGACATATCGTGGTGTAACATCGAGGACAGCGGCCACAGCGGAAATGCTCAGATCGCCATCCCCCAGGTGATCATCGATATAGCGTTTAACAGGGTGCAGCCGGTCACGTTCCACCGTTGATGGGGTTTCCAGATAGGCGACGACGAGCGGAAGTATTTCGTTGAAATGGGCATTGGCCATCTCCGCCTCGTTGGCTGAATGCGGGCCACGCATCAACAGATAAGCGCCGTAGGTGATCAGAAGCTGGAGCGGAGGAAACGTTCTCGGGATCGGTCGCAGCATCAGCCTGGAAAGCGTCTCGCCGGAAACGCGGAAAGCGGCGCCGGGCAGGCTGCCGCAGTCCAGCCTGCCCCCTTCCGGCAGATACCAGTCGTAGGCCATCTCACCGGATACAAAGAGGAAATCTCCAAGCGCGGCTTCTATCTTCCGTCCATCCTGCTCAACGACCAGCGGACCTTCCATGCTTCGCAACATGAGCACCTTGTCCGAACCCGGCATTCCAATCCCCGCACCCGTAACGGCGAGGGCGGGAAGAAACACGTCATGACGTTCAGATCGGCGAGGCCACATGTCACGCCACGCACGGCGGAGAGGACACCCAGCCCTGTTTCGATCGCGACCTCCCCGATGACCGTTAAAAAATGGCCGGCGCACAACCGCTCGGCTTCCGCGTCGTCGTGACCCGACATGTCGAAGCTCACCGGGCTGATCCCGCTGGGGTTGGTCGACCTGTGATATAACTGCAACATTTTCAATTCGGATCGTCGGAGTTCGTTTTCAGCAGTGCCGGCTTCGCTTCACTCCAAGCGCGCCATCGCCCTGATCGATAACATGAGTAATTGAGACATATTTAATCGATCCGGGAAAAGGGAGCCAGCGATTTGTGGCCCTCAATGCCTTTGCGGCACCCGAGGGGCCAATTTGGGGTGCGACTATGCGGAATGAACTGATCGCGGGAACTTGCCTCGCACTGCTGCCACTTGCTTTCACGACCATGCCCGTGCAGGCGCAGAACACTGGAGATTCGGCACCCGCGATACAGCTGGAAACAGTGTTGGTGACGGCGAGCAGAACGGAGCAGCCGATCTCCAGCATTCCCGGGTCCGTCCAGGTCATCGAGGGTGATGAGCTGGCACAACAGCTCAAGCTGACGAGCGACCCGGCGACCCTGATTTCCAAGCTGGTTCCCGGTTTTTCGATCGCAAACCAGACGATTTCAGGTGCCTCGGAAAGCTTTCGCGGTCGCGGCGTGCTGATTCTCGTCGACGGCATTCCCCGCAACACCCCGTTGCGTGACGTTTCACGAACGCTTTCGCTTATCGATCTCGGCAAAGTCGAGCGCATTGAGGTGGTCAACGGGGCAAGCAGCCTTTACGGCTCCGGCGCGACCGGCGGCACCATCAATTTCATCACCAGGCGGGACGCGACCGAAAGACCAACCGTCACCGTCGAGACCAAGGTGAAGGCGTTCACTGCAAATCCCGGCAAGTCCCTGGCGCCGGAAGTTTCGGTTTCGGCGACGCAGAAGATCGGCAAATTCGACTACATGTTCTCGGCCAGCGGCCAGCGGACGCGCCGGACCTATGACGGAGACGGTCGCGAACTGCCGTCCGACGCCATGCTCGGCCAAGGCGGGGGCGATCGCACCGACTTCGGCAACCTCTATGCAAGACTGGGATATGAGGACGGGGCCCGTCGTTTCGAGGTCTCCGGCGAACTGGTCCGCATGGAACAGAATCCGGATTGGTTTTCCAATTTCCAGGCCACTCCAGCGGCGCCCGACTACACGGCGCCGTATACGGGCGAATCCGTGGAAGAGAATTCAAAATATTTCACCGCGCGCTATACCGACACCGCCTTCGCCTTGGGATCGCTCGAAGTGAAGTCGTTCTACAACGATATGGAGAAGCGCTTTCCCTTCACCCGCTTCGATCGCTTCGTGAACAATCAGGTCTACTATTCGGGCAACCCGCTCAACCCGCAGGCCAGCTTTGCCCAGACCACGCTCTTCAGTAAGCGCGCCGGCCTCACCGCTACGGTCGAGACCCCTCTCGACATGCTGCTGGAGGGGTCGACGCTGACCTGGGGCCTGGACTTCATCCACGACAAGACCTTCCAGAAACTCGAGAACGGCTGGGACGTCATCAGTCCGATGAAGCAGAACTCGGTCGCCGGCTTTGCCCAGTTGCAGGTCCCTGTGACCGACCGGCTGCGCCTGCAAGGTGGATTGCGCTACGAACGCTACTTCCTCGACATCGAGGATTTCAACCGCCCAGCCATCTTTTACATCAACCGGCCATATCCGGCGATCAACGTCATCGGCGGGTCCTTTGACTACGACAATCTGACTTTCAATGTCGGCGGCACATTCGATCTCACGCCCGATGTCCAGCTTTACGGTGGCTTCTCGCAGGGGTTCTCGCTGACCGACATCGGCAGCTTCACGCGGCGAGCCGGCGCCAACAGCAGTGCCGAACTGTGCGACGCCTACGGGGCGCTGGCATGTCCCGGCGCAGGCGCACCCGACTATACGGTCAGCTACGCTGACATCGCTCCCAGCCCTCAGGTCGTCAACAATTACGAGATCGGCATTCGCGGCGGCGATGTCGACTATGGCGGCTCGCTGTCGGCCTTTTTGTCCACCTCCGACCAAGGCGTGAACTACGACATCGCCTCCAACCGCGTGTCGCAGCAGAAGGAGGAAATCTGGGGCGTCGAAGTCACCGCATGGTGGAACCTGACCGGCAACCTCACCGTCGGTGGCCTCCTTGGCTATACCGAGGGGCGCTACGACAATGACGGCGATGGCAATATCGATGCGTGGCTGCCGAACAACAGGATAGCGACCCCGGTGCACGGCACGGTCTACGGGACCTATGTCTTCGACAACGGCCTCAATCTTCGCAGCGAGGTCCAGTTCTTCACCAGCCGGGACAAGATAACGACCGTACCCGAGATCAAGGGCGCGGCACTGGTAAATATCCTTGCGAGCCACAAGGTCGGCAAGGGCGATCTCAGTGTCGGCGTCGAGAACGTCTTCGACACCAACTACATGAATCCGACAGCTAGCGCCACGCGCAACAATGTCGTCAATGGTTTCGGCCGCACGGTATCGCTCGGCTACAAGGTCACCTTCTGAGATGGTTCGTTTCGAGATGCACAAGGACGGCATCGTCGACCTGCGCCTCTACCCTCCGCACGCGGCAACCGACGAGGCCGACTACCTCGAGGCGCTCGACCGGATCGGCAACCTCGATGGACCCTATGCCATCGTGGTGGATATTGCCGGCAGCACTCATCTCTCCCGAGAGGGGGAAGTCCGTCAGGCCGCATGGGCCAAGGCCACGCGGCAGCGCATCTCCAGCGCATGCCGGGCCTTGGCACTGGTGCGTGACAATCCCAACCCACGATCGCGGCAATCGTTCGAGCGGCTCTGGGCTATTCCGGTCCACGTCACCAGCGACAGAGAGGAAGCGCGGCAGTTCGCCGCCAAACATCTCGACGAGGCAGTTCGGCCATGAGCGGGCTCGCATCCGAGACCATCAGCCGGCCGGCAGAGCGGCGGGATTGGCAGCGTTTGCGGCTGTTCGCCGTGCTGGCGGGTCTCTACCTCGCCCAGGGTATTCCGGGTTATCTCCTGGTCGCCGCGGTGCCGCCGATCATGCGCGAGCTTGGCGTGTCGAGAACGGCCATCGGCATGCTTGCCGTCCTGATGATCCCGCTGACGGTGAAATTCCTCTGGGCACCGCTCGTCGATCGGATCAGGCCGATGGCGATCGGGCACCGCCGCGGATGGATTCTTCCCACGCAGATCGGGACTGTGATCGCCATTGCGGCACTCGCCCTTGTGGAACCGACCAATCTGAAAGCCATATTCGCAATAGGTTTCGCGATCGCGGTGCTGACCTCGACGCAGGACATTGCAACCGACGGCTATGCCACGCTAGCCCTGAGGCAAGAGGATCGCGCCGTTGGAAACGCAATCCAGGGCGGAGCGGTCGCACTCAGCGTCATCGTCGGCGGCACCGTTTCCCTGCTTCTCTATGGCTGGGTCGGCTGGCAGGCGATGGTGCTGACGATCGCGGCGGTCTCAGCCCTGCCATTGATTGCGATCGCCTTTATGCCGGAGGACACCGCTACAAAAAACGCCGAACCGCGGGCGAAACCTTCGATCTCCAGCTTTCTCAAGCGCCCGGAAGCCGTGACCGTCCTGATGATCGCACTGACCTACCGGGCGAGCGAAGGGCTGGTGAAATCCATGGAGGGATCCTATCTCGTCGACGTCGGATTGCCGCTGTCGGCGATCGGATATCTGAGCGGTATTTCTGCGGCGACGGCCGGCATTGCCGGATCCTTCATAGCGGCCATGCTTGTTCGACGTTCCGGCGCCGGCCGAACGCTGCTGCTGCTCGGCGCCTTGCGCACGATCTGCTTCCTGTTGTTTGCCCTGCATGCGGCCGGCGAAATCACGGGCATATGGACTCTTTTGGGAGCGGCGGGGTTTCAGACCTTGATCCGCTATATGGAGATTGTGGCGCTCTACAGCCTGTTCATGGCGGTGTCATCGAAAGATCAGCCTGGAACGGACTTCACCATTCTGTCCTGCGCCCAGATCATCATCTACCTGATCGGCTCGATGATGGCCGGTGCGATCGCCGACCGCATCGGCTATGGCGCACTTTTCACCCTCTCGACGCTCGTCTCCGGTCTGGCCGTCGTGCTGACTGTTCACCTTCTTTCGCGGCTCTCGAAGAAAAGCGCGGGAGCGGACTTCGCCTGAAATTCCAGCATGGAAGACATCGAGCGCCACGAGCTGGTCCGGGCCGATTGGTGGCAGCCAGGCAGACAGGCGGGCTCGATGTCTCCAGGACAGCCGAAGGCGCGGCGTCAACGAGAATTTCGTGGTCGAACATGGCCGCTGACCTGCACGCCGTCCTCGGCACGCAGGTACAAGAAGCCGGGGACGGACAGCAGCGGGATGACCGCGGTCAGCAGGAACACCTGGTGGAAGCGTTCCGCTGTCACGATGTGGGTTTCTCCTGCGACAAGGCCCAGCACCATGGCGGCGATCGAAACGCCCAGGGAAACGCTGAGTTGCTGCAGGACGCCGCCGAGACTGGTGGCGCGGCTGAGCTTGTCGTCCGGCAGGTCGGCATAGGACAGCGTGTTGGAGGTCATGAACTGCGCCGACCGGATGACCCCGAAGACAAAGACGTAAAGGCCGATCATCCAGTGCGGCGTATCGGCTTCGATCAAAGCGAAGCCCCCGACAGCGGCGGAGCCGACCACCGCGCTGCCGATGAGCACGACATTGAAGCCAAAGCGCCGCAACAGCGGCGACAGCAGCGGCCGAATGAGCAAGGCGCCGAAGCTGCCGACGAATGTCAGCGAGCCCGAGGTGACCGGGCTCATGCCAAAGCCGACCTGCAGCATCAGCGGCAACAGGAAAGGCACGCCATTAAGGCCAACGCGGCACAGGCCGCCTGCGAGCGTACCGACCCAGAACGAGCGAAATCGAAACAGTGTCAGATCGACTGCCGGTGCAACGACGCGGCGCGCATAGCACCCGAAGGCGAGCAGCAGCAGGATCGCCGCGGCCAACACCAACGCTGTCGCCGAAACGGAGATGATCGGCCTCCCGATGCTTTCCAGCCCGAACTGCAGCAGCGCGACTCCGCATCCCACCATCAGGAACCCGGCGAAGTCGAAGCGCTGCACCGCCTCCTCGCGGAAATCGTCGACGAAGCGCAGCGCCGCCAGAATGCCGAGACAACCGAATGGCACGTTGACATAGAATATCCAGCGCCACGACGCGTAAGTGGTCAACAGGCCGCCGAGCAGCGGCCCGATCACCGGCCCCATGATGGCGGGCAAGGTCGTGTAGGTCATGGCGGTGATAAGCCCGCTGCGCGGAAAGCTGCGCAGCAGGATCAGCCGCCCGACCGGCGTCATCATGGCGCCGCCCAGCCCCTGCAGGGCGCGCATCGCCAAAAGCATGCCGAAACTGTTGGCCATGCCGCACAGCGCCGAGCCGAGGGTGAAGGTGAAAAGCGCCAGCGCGAACACTTTTCGTGCGCCGAACCTGTCGGCGAACCAGCCGCTGACGGGAATGAATACGGCCAGCGTCAGGATGTAGGTGGTGATCGCCAGGTTCAGCCTGACCGGCGTCGTGTCGAGGCTGCGCGCGATGGCAGGGATCGCGGTGGTGATGATGGTGGAATCGAGCTGCTCCATCAGAAAGGCGATGGCGACGATGATTGGAATAATCAGTCTCAGCCTCGGATCGCGCTCGGTGGCAAATTGAGGCTGTTCCAATGCTGTTGCCATTCCGTCATGCAGGCGGCTGCCCCATTCCAGATGGCGCGTCCGCGTTCAAAGGCAAGGTCGCCTTCCGTGCGGCAAGCCGGCCGAGGCCCCGATCGCACAGCCTGTCTTATGGTCCGACGGATAGGCAAGCGGTAGTCATTTCCTCCTTGATGGAAGTCAACAAATTTTGACTGCCCGCCCCTTCGAGAGGAGACCGGCAAGACAGCGCATTTGAGCGTCCAAACTGCGGACGCCAGGGCATTTGCGTTTCAGTGAACGCCCGTTCCGATTTCGTGTCGCAACGTGTCGGGTAAGAGGCTGTCTAACAGCCGCCATGAGCGCTTGACGAAACAGCGAGATTGAGCCACTTGTCGACTAGTATACAAGTGGTGAGGCCATGCTTGAAGTTCTCGTTCGCGCGCCGCAGTCGCTGGAAGTCCGGCAGGGCACGATACCCCAGCCCGGGGCAGGCGAAGTCGTCGTTCATGTCAGCCGTGCCGGCATCTGCGGCTCCGACATTCACATCCTCCATGGCTCCAATCCGTTCGCCGTCTATCCACGTATCATCGGCCATGAATTCGCCGGCACCGTAACAGCGCTCGGACGCAATGTGACCGGCATTGCGACGGGAGACCGTGTGGTGGTCGATCCCGTGGTGTCGTGCGGCCACTGCTATCCCTGCCGGGTCGGCCGCTCCAACGTCTGCGCCAACCTCGAAGTGATGGGCGTTCACCGCGACGGCGGTTTTCGCGCCTTCGTCGCGGTGCCGGCGGCAAATGTCATACCGGTTCCAAGGGATATGCCGTTTGGGCTGGCGGCACTGGCCGAGCCGTTTTCCATCGCCGCCAATGTGCTCGATCGTACCGGTTGCGGACCCGAGGACACGGTGCTGATCTATGGCGCCGGCACGGTCGGCGTCACTGTCCTGCAGGTCGCCAAGCTCAAGGGCGCACGCTGCATCGTTGCCGATATCGACGAAGCCCGCCTGGAGCGAGCGCTCCGCTTCGGTGCCGACAGGGTGATCCACTCCGTGCGCGATCCCGTGCCGGCCGCGGTGCGCGGTGAAAATGACGGTCTTGGCCCGACGCTGGTCATTGACGGCGCCGGCATTCCCGCACTTCTCGACGAGGCTTGCCGGCTGGCCAGCCCGGCGGGCCGCATCGGCCTGCTCGGCTTTTCGGACGCCCCATCCAACCTCAGCCAGCAGGAAGTGGTGCGCAAGGAACTGACCATCGTCGGCTCGCGCCTGAACCGCCGGCTGTTGCCGCGCGTCGTCGAATGGCTGGCCGACAAGCGGCTCGATCCGCAAGGCATGATCACGCAGGTGTTCGCGGCGGCCGATGCACGCGCAGCCTTCGACTTGATCGAGAAGGAACCGGAGCGAACGCTCAAGGTTCAGCTGGACTTCTCGTAAGCCGGAATTAGCCCTCGACCAGCGCGACGGCGCGCAGCGGTGATCCGGTACCGCCTTCGATCGCCAGCGGCAAGCTGATCAGGAAGCACCGAGGCGGCAAGTCACCAAGCCGTGCGAAATTCTCGCCGATCAGGATGCCGGCTGAAAGCAACGTGTTGTGCGCCGGGAAATCCTCGCTACCGAAACAATCGATCGACAGGCAGTCCGAGCCGACGATGCGCGCACCGCGCTCGACCAGCAATTCGCTTGCCTGCCGCGACAGGCCGGGCCAGTCGGCGAGAAATGTGGCCGGATCGTCCCAGAACCGGTCCCAGCCGAAATGGAAGAACACGGCGTCGCCCTGCCGTACGCGGCCCTGTTCGGCCTCGAAAGCGAAGATAGCATCCGGCTCGACCGCCTGCCGGGGCCGACAGCCACGGGCATCGATCGTCACCATGCGGCCGAAGAAACGCTCGACCGGAATGCCGGAGATGGCAGCACCGCCGCGGATGAAATGGACCGGCGCATCGAAATGCGTGCCGGTGTGCTCGCTCATGGCCAACGCATGGTTACAGGCGACGTCGCCGCGGTCATAGGATTCCACCATCTCCTGGCAATAATGCGGGTGCGTCGGCCACACCGGCATGCCGGGCTTCATCGGATGCGTCAGATCGACGAAGGAAACCGCCTCTGTTTCGAACAGCTTGGCGAGCGTGTCAGTGGCGGATGTCATCTGACGCGAGGCCTCGGCACGAGAGCGACGATCAGGATGATCAGCACGCCGGTCAAAAGGAAGCGCACGCCTGCCTGGATGCCAAAGGTGTTGAGCATGGTGGACATCAGGTTGAAGAACAACGCAGCCCCCCATATGCCGACCGCGTTGGCCTGCCCACCAGCGACGCTGGTGCCGCCAAGCACCACCACGGCGATCGATTCCATCAGATAGGCGTCACCCATGTTGAGTGCTGCCCCGCCGCTGAAGCCGGCAAGCAGGAAGCCGGCGAGCGCCGCCGCCGTGCCGCACAGCATATAGGCAATCAACCGCACCCGTGCGACGTTGATGCCGGCAAGCCGCGCCGCCGGTTCGCTCTGGCCGGTGGCTAGCACTTGCCGGCCCCAGACCGTGCGTTTGAGAGCGATCATGGCGGCCAGCGTCAGCAGCATCACCGCGATCGGCATGAATTGCACGCCGCCAAGGTTCATCGAGGTGAACCGGGAAAGGCCTGCCGGCGGCTTCAGCGTCGCCTGGCCGCCGAGATTGAAGGCAAGCGACTGGAAGACGAAGCTCCAGGCGAGCGTGGCGATGATCGGCGGCAGCCTGAGCGCGACGATGGCAAGGAAGTTCGCGGCACCCGCGACAGCGCCGACGGCAAGTGCTGCAAGCAGGCCAGGCAGCAGCATGCCGTCGGACCCTTGCATGACCGTCATCGACACATAGGCGGCCAGCGTCAGCACGGATGGCACGGACAGGTCGATATTGCCCGGCCCGGAAGCGACCACGAACATCTGCCCGGTTCCCACCACCACGCTGAAGGCACCGAAGGCGAGTGCGCCCGACAGCGTGGCGCCGGCATTGCCGATGCCCGAATAGGCTGTCGTCGCCAGCCACATTGCGAGCGCCACGATGAAGCCGTAGGTCCACGGCGCGAGGCTCAATCTCCGGGTCATCGCGTCCGCTCCGACAAAAGCACGCGCCCGGCCAGCACGAGAAACAGGATGACGCCCTGGGCGCCGATCTGCCATGTCGGCGGCACCTGCAGGAAGGACAGAAGCGAGCCCGCGAGCGACAGCGTCAGAGCGCCGACCACCGTGCCGACCGGCGATACGACGCCGCCGGTGAAGGCGCCGCCGCCGAGGATCACCGCGCCGACGCCGAGCAGCGTATAGGCCGGCGCGACATTGGCGTCGCCCGATGTGGTGAGGCCGGTCAGCGTCAGTCCGGCCAGACAGGCGAGCAGGCCGGCGGCGGCATAGACAGCGACGCGGATGCCGATAACGGACCAGCCGGCGCGCTCGACGGCCCGCGGATTGCCGCCGGCGCCGCGCAACACCACGCCATAGGAGGAGCGCGAGATGACGAGATGGCCGGCGAGCGCCGCCAGTACCGCCAGCCAGATCGACAGCGGCATCAAAGGCGGCTGCCAACTCATGAAGGCGGCAAGCCATGCGGGTGCCGAGCCACCCGGTGCCGGCAACAGGATCACGGCGATGCCGAGCCAGATGAAGGACATGCCCAGCGTCACGATGATCGAGGGCAATTGCCGTGCATGAATAAGCAGGCCGAAACCGGCATAGGCGGCGATCAGGACGATGTAGCACAGCGCCGCGATTGCCGGCGCGTCCCCGAGATAGAGCGCCGTGACGCAGGTGATCAGCCCGACAAAGGCGCCGTTCGACAGGTCGATGTCGCCCAGCATGATCACCATCATCTGCGCCAGCGCGGCAAAGACCAGCGGCACCGAGAGCTTGAACAGCAGATGGAAGCCGAAATAGCTCATCGCCGCCGGGCGGATGCTGAAGATGATGGCCAGCATAACCAGCAGCGCGATAGCCGGCAGGCCGACCTGCATGGCATTGAGCAAGGCCGAACGCGGATTGGAAGGAGAACGGGCCGGAACTCGGGCAGCCGCGTCAGACATGGTCGCCTCCGAACGACGCCTGCAGGATACGGCCGGTCTCGATGGCCTCATCTTCCAGCCTGGTCACGGCGCGGCCCTCGCGGAAGACATAGATGCGCTCGCAATTGGTCAGCTCTTCGAGTTCGGTTGTGTACCAGACGAAGGCGCGTCCGTTCTCGGCCTCCGCGCGGATCAGCCGGTAGACCTCCTGCTTGGTGCCGACATCGACGCCGCGCATCGGATCGTCGAGGAAGATCACCTCGGCGTCCGACGCCAGCGCACGAGCGAACAGCACCTTCTGCTGGTTGCCGCCGGACAGCGACATGATCGGCGTGTCGATCGAAGGCGCCTTTACCTTGAGCCGCTCCGACCAGGTCTCGGCCAGCTTGCGAGCGGCGGCGCCTGAAATCATACCGCCCCGCGTCAGCGCATTCAGGCTGCGGATGGTCAGATTGTCGGCGATAGACCACAGTGAGAACACGCCTTCAGAGCCGCGGTCGCCGGCAACATAGGCACCCGGCAAGGCCTCGCGCTGCCGGCGCGCGGCATAGAACATCGCGCGCAGCCGCTCGCGCTGGCCGTGGCCGTCGAGCCCGGCGAAACCGATGATCTCGCCCTTGCCGACTTCGATGGTCAGATCAGCGGTGTCGCGGCCGGCATGCCGGATAACCGGAGCTTGCACCGACGACGCCTTGCCTGCGGAGCGATCGCGGGGCCGCTCGATGCTGCCCATCAATTCGACAAGCGCGGCGCGCGACAGGCCGGCGGTCGCCCGCTCGGCGACGACCTTGCCGTCGACCATGACGACGGTGCGGTCGCAGACGGCGAGGATCTCGTTCAGTCGATGGGTGATCAGGATGCAGGCGATACCACGTCCGGCGGCACGACGAATGTGGGTGAGCAGTTGCTCCGTCGCCTCATGGCCGAGCGCCGAGGTTGGCTCATCGAGAATGACGGCGCGCAATTTGATGCTGGTCTGCGTGAAGGCGCGAGCGATCTCGACCATCTGTCGCTCGCCGATCGGCAGGTCGGCGACCTTCCTGTCGAGGTCGATTCCGTGGCCAGGGAAGATCTCGTCCAGCACCGGACCGATTACCTGGCGCGCGCGCCGCCGCCAGCCCAACCCACGCAAGGACCTGTGCACGATGCGGGTGTTTTCCGCCGACGTCAAATTGGCGCAGAGCGACAGTTCCTGAAAGATACAGCGCAGACCGGCCTGCTGGGCACTGGCCGCACTCCAGGCACCGATCTCACGTCCGCCGACGCGAAAGCTGCCGCTGCTGCGCTCGATGGTGCCGGCCAGCACGTTCATCAGCGTCGACTTGCCGGCGCCGTTGTGACCGACCAGGCCAACGACCTCGCCGGGGTTCAGATGAAAATCCACGCCGCCCAAGGCATGCACGGCATCATAGCTCTTGCGGACATTGCCTACCTCGACAAGAGGGCTGTCAGCATCGCCTCTCTCTGCTGCGTCCTTTTTGGGCGACGTGGGATCGTTCATCATTCGGCCATGCTGCTCATTTCGGCGCGGGTACGCCGGGCAGAGGTTCTTTCTTTACGTTGGCGTCGATGATCTTGGCCACCAGCTCCTGCGGATATTCGGCATTGACAACGCCGCCTGCGGGAACCGTCTTCAGCCAGGCGTCGAGGTCAGGCTGATTGATCTGCAGGAGCGGCACCTCGACGAATTTCGGCACCTGCTTGCCGGCCAGGATCTGCTGCGCGACCCAGAACGCGACCTGCGAGACGCTGGGCGTGGCGCCCAGCGAGAAAGTTTCGTAGCCGCCGGCATCATGCTCCTGCTTCCACAGCGCCAATTCGTCCTGGCGGTTGCCCATGATGATGATCGGCAGCGGCCGGTTGGCGGCCTTGAATGCCTGCGCCGCGCCATAGCCGTCGCCGCCCTGCGTCAGCACCGCATCGACCTGAGGCAGCGACGGCAGGATGCCCGACACTTCCTTTTGTGCCACGGTCGCCGTCCACTGGCCATAGACCTCGCCGACAGCCTTGTAGCTGGCGTGCGCCTTCATCGCCTTCTCGACGCCCTCATGCAGGCGCTTGTCGAAACCGTCGCCGGCCATACCGCGGATCTCGAGGATGTTGGCCGGTTTGTCGCCGAGCTTGCTGGAGATGAAATCCAGTTCTGCCTTGGCATAGGAGTCAAGGTTGTAGTCGACGACATAGGCGCAAGGCTCGGTGACGCCGCTGGCGAAGGCAACGACCGTGATACCGGCATTGCAGGCATCCTTGATGGCGCCGTTGAGTGCGGTGTCGGAGCCGGCAAGGACGATGATCGCGTCGTAGCCCTGCAGGATCAGGTTCTCGATCTGGCTGGCCTGTTCGGTCACCGAATTGTTCGAGCTGACGACGGCTGTTGCGGCGACCTGCTTGTCGGCCACGGCCTTGGCGCCCATTTCCTCGAAGCTCTTTATCATCACCTGGCGGAAGGAATTGCCGGCGTAGGAATTGCTGAAGGCGATCTTCTTGGCCGAAGTGTCGCCCTTGGCGACGCCGTCATCGGCGCGCGCGTCCAGCGTTGCAAAGCTGGTGCAGCCGAGCATGGCTGCAAGGAATAAGGCTGTGGTCCTGCTCATTGTTGTTCTCCTCCGGTTGAAAGTCATAGCGTCCTCCCGCCGATCCTTTCGAACGAAAAATGTCAGCCCAGCCCGAGATCGGGCACGGCATCGTTCAAATGGTCGGCGAAACTGGTGTTGGGCAGCAGCGGATACCAGCCCGGACGGCCAGGATCGCGGTCGTAGGCGTAGCCGCCCAGCGAGCGATAGAGCTCGGCATAGGTTGCGAGTTTGTCGCGATCGAGCTCGACACCGAGGCCCGGTGCCTCCGGCACCGCGATCGCACCATTCTCGTAGCGCATCTTGCCGCCGACGATGATGTCGTCGGCAAGGTGGTGGTAATGCGCGTCGGCGGTGAAGACGAGGTTGGGCAGCACAGCGCCAAGATGCAGCATGGTGGCGAGCTGGATGCCGAGTTCGCCAGAGGAATGCACGGCAATGCCCAGGCCGAACGTGTCGCAGATCTGCGCCGCGCGCACGCAGGCGCGGATGCCGCCCCAGAAGGTGGTGTCGAGCAGGATTACGTCGACCGCAGGATCGCGCACATTGGTGGCGAGCTGTTCGAAATCGATGACGATGGTGTTGGTGGCCAGCGGGATGGAGAGCTTCTCGCGCAAGCGGCGCATGCCGGCAAGGCCCCAGGTCGGGTCCTCGAAATAGTCGTTCCTGAGATCGGAGATGGCTTGGCCGAAACGCAGCGCCTCTTCGACCGACAGGGCTGCGTTCGGATCGTAGCGCAGTGTGTCGGCAGGAAATTCGGCGGCGAGCGCCCTGAAACATTCCAACTCGTAGTCGGGGTGAAACACGCCGGCCTTGAGCTTGTGGGCGTGAAAACCATGCTCGGCCTTGAGCGCGTGGGCATGTTCGAGCAATTGATCGATGGTGCGGACCTCGCCCTTGCCGCTGCGGCGGTCGGCATAGCGAAAGAACAGATAGGAAGCAAAGCCGATCCGGTCGCGCACACGCCCGCCAAGCAGTTGGTAGACCGGCACGCCGAGCTTCTTGCCGATAATGTCGAGACAGGCGAATTCCAGCGCTGCGTGGAGCTGCGTGCGATTGTTGTAGAGCGACGCCGTCGGATTGCAGATGGCGTAGCGCATGCGGTTGAGGTCGAAGGGATCGTGGCCGACAAGGTAGGATTTCAGCCCGGCGAAAGCGAGTTCGGCGCCGGCGCCGCCGCCGCCCATCTCGCCGAGCCCAACAATGCCTTCGTCGGTCTCGACCTCGACCACGGTGCGGACAAAGCGTCCCCAATGCGTACCGTTGCTGTGCCGCAATGCTGCTTCCAGCGGAACGGTGATGGTGGTCGCCTTGATGTCCGTGATCTTCATGCCGGCTCCTCTCCCCTGGCCTACCGGCGTCATACACACTACCATGGTAGTATGTCAATACAGCGTCAATCCTGCTTGCCGCTTGAGTTGGGGCGTGCGCAGTGTCATGACCGGAGCAGTGCAGCGCCATTCACAGCAACGGATTCGTCATGGGGACCAAGCTTTCGGGAGCGACCAGATTTTCAGGCAATGCTGCCAGGCTGAAAAACGCCGGTCAGCGCGAACCCTCGCGGGTTCTGGAGCCGGTCAACAATCGCATGCCGATCTCACCGCAGATCTACGAGCGCCTGCGCCGCGCCATCACGACGCTGGCGATGTTGCCGTCGGAAGCGCTCAGCGAACAGGACCTTGCCCAGCAGCTCGGTGTCAGCCGTACACCCGTGCGCGAGGCGCTGATCCGGCTTGCCGATGAAGGGCTGATCGACATCCTGCCGCAACGCGGCAGCTTCGTCGCGCCGATCCGGCTAAGTGACGTCGAGGAAGCGCAGTTCATTCGCGAGGCGCTTGAAGTCTCCGTCGTGCAGAAGCTGGCCGGACACGGTTCGAGCGCCTTCATCGCGGCAGGCAGGGTGAACCTTGCCCAACAGGCCAAGGCAGTGGCCGAGGGCGACCGCGAGCTGTTTCTTGAGCTTGACGAGGGCTTCCATCGCAGCCTTTGCGAAGAGGCCGGCCTGCCCAAGAGCTGGCGGGTGATCCAGGTGGTCAAGCTGCAGATGGACCGTGTGCGCTATCTGAGCCTGCCCGAACCCGGCCACCTTGAAACGCTGCTCGCTCAGCATGTGGCGATCTTTGAGGCTGTGGAGACCGGCGAGGCAAAGCAGGCAGGCGCGCGTATGGCGGCGCATTTGCGCGAAGTGCTCCGCACGGTTCAACGGCTCAACGTGGCCCGCCCGGACCTCTTTGGCCAATGAGCCATTGACCGCTCATTGTGCCATTGGGTGAAGAGCAGCGCCGCGGACGTGCTGCCACATTTTTGATGAGGAATTCCTGCGCGCCAAGGCCTGATCCGCGTATGCTACGGGCGCTTCGCTTGCCTGGCGTCAACCGCCGAAGCGCGGCTCCGCGACGCCCGTGATGCCAAGGCCCGTGATGGCGAACAGACTGCCGCGCAAAACGCCGTCGCCGGGAAAACGCGGCAGCGGCGGCTTGGCCATCGAGGTGACGTAGAGGGTGTCCAGCTTCGGCCCGCCGAACATGACGCTGGTGATCTTCTTGACCGGCATATCGATGACGCGGTCGATGCTGCCATCGGGCGCATAGCGCACCAGTCTTCCGTCATAGACCAGCGCATTCCACAGATAGCCCTCGGCATCGACGGTCGAGCCGTCCGCCGCACCGCCCCGGCTGGTGTCGACGCGCACGAAGGTGCGCCTGTTGGTGGCGGCACCGGTCGCGATGTCGTAGTCGTAGGCCCATATCTCGCCGGTCCAGGTGTCGGCGAAATAGAAGGTGCGGTCGTCGGGGCTCCAGCATGGACCATTGGAACAGATGATGCCGGAATCGATCCGGGTGACGGAGAAGTCCGGATCGAGCCTGTAGAGCCCGCCGGACGGCCCCTCTTCCATCGTATCCATGGAGCCGGCGAAGAAACGGCCGTACCGGTCGACCTTGCCGTCGTTGAGCCGGTTCATCGGCTTGTCCGGCTCGGGATCGTGGATCAGCGTCACATCGCCGGAGGCGAAATCGAGCAGATGGAAGCCGCGCTGCAGCGACACCACGGCGCCGCTGCCATCCTTACGCAGCGCCATCGAGCCGATCTTCATCGGCACGTCCCATGACCGGATCTCGCGTCCGTCGGCGGTCGCCCGAAACACGCGCCCGTCGAAGCTGTCGATCCAGTAGAGTCGTTCCTGTTCGACGTCCCACAGCGGCCCCTCGCCCAGTGTGGTCTTCACGTCCACCACGACTTCGATCTTCATGCCGTCCTCCTCCGTTTTTGCGTCTCGCGGCGATTGCTCGGGCCGCCTCAGAAAGCGACCTTGTCGCCGCCTTTCAATGACAGGATCTGGCGTGCCTCGTCGGGCGTCGCGACCTCCATGCCGAGCCCTTCGATGATCTTGCGGGCCAGCAAGACCTGCTCAGCGTTCGATTTGGCAAGCTTGCCTTTGCCAGCCCACAGACTGTCCTCCAGCCCGACGCGGATGTTGCCGCCAAGCGCTGCCGATTGCGCGGCGATGCGGAGCTGGCTGGCGCCAGCGCCGAGAACCGACCAGCGGAACTGGTCGCCGAACAGCCGGTCGGCAGTGCGCTTCATGTGGGCGACGTCTTCGGGATGGGTGCCGATACCACCGAGCAGTCCGAACACCGACTGCACGAAGAAAGGCGGCTTCACCAGTCCGCGGTCGGCGAAGTGGGAAAGGTTGTAGAGATGGGCGATGTCGTAGCACTCGAACTCGAAACGCGTGCCGTTGTCGTAGCAGGTCGCCAGGATGTACTCGATGTCCTTGAACGAGTTGCGAAAGACGAGGTCGCGGGTCGCTTCCAGATGCGGCTTTTCCCAGTCGAACTTGAAAGTCTCGTATTTGTCGGCGAGGTGATAGAGCCCGAAATTGATCGAGCCCATGTTGAGCGAGGCGACTTCCGGTTTGAACTGGGCGGCCGGGCGCACGCGCTCCTCGACCTTCATGTACGGGCTGCCACCGGTGGTGATGTTGATGGCGGCGTTGGTGCCTTGCTTGACGCGCGGCAGGAAGCGAGCGAAGGCCTCCGGCGTCTGGTCGGGCTTGCCGGTTTCCGGATCGCGCGCATGCAGATGCAGGATTGCGGCACCGGCTTCGGCAGCCGCGATCGCCTCCGAAGCGATCTGGTCTGGCGTGATCGGCAGATAAGGCGACATCGTCGGCGTGTGGATGGCACCTGTCACCGCGCAGGTGATGATGACCTTGCCCCTGGTCTGCGCAGCACCTGGCTTGCGGCTCGTTTCTATCATTGTCCGTACTCCTGGTCCGATTTTTTCTTGTGTGCCGCCAGCGCCATCAGCCGACGATCACGCCATACCTGCCGTTCGCCGAGGCTTTGCTGTGGCAGTCGCTTGCGGCGATCAGCCTCGACCGTGTCGATGACCTTGCCGGCCCAGTCGACGCGTCGCTGCGTCTGGGGAAAGATGTTGGAATAGATGCCCTGATAACGCTCGACATAGTCGCGCACGCCGCCAGGCGCATTGAGATCGATGGTCTCGAATGGACCCATGAACGACCAGCGCAGCGCCAGCCCGTCGCGGATGCCGATGTCGACATCCTCGACACTGGCGTAGCCGTCGGCGACAAGCCGGAAAGCCTCCTCCAGCAATGCGCCTTGCAGGCGGTTCATGATGAAGCCGTCGAGTTCGCGGTTCATCACCAGGGGCGCATGACCGGCGTCAATGAGGAAGGCGCGGGTTGTCTCGACCGTCTCGGCGGACGTCCATGGCGCCGGCACGATTTCGGCCGCCGGAATGAGATAGGGCGGGTTGATCGGATGCACGACCAGACAGCGATGCCGCCCTTGCAGATGGTCGGTGAATTTCGACGGCAACAGCGCCGAGGTGGAACTGGCGATGACTGTCCGCGGATCGGCAAGGCTGTCGATCAGCGAGAACACCTCCCGCTTCACCTCGAGGTTTTCAGGCGTGTTCTCCTGGATATGGACCGCACCAGCCAGCGCCTCTGCCAGCTCGGCGACAATGGTGATCCGACCGAGCACGGTGTCGATCGCCTGTCCCCGCAATAGGTCGTTCTGGGCGAGATCGCCGAGCACGCCGGCAATGTAGTCGCGGGCGCCACCCGTGGCAGTGGGCAACTGGTCCCACATCCGCACGTCATGGCCGGCGCGGGCAAAGCTGATCGCCCAGGCCCGCCCGATGAACCCGCTTCCGACAATTGCGACATTGGCCATGGATAGGCTCCTCAAAGTGTTTCGACATTGCCGTCGACGCCGAGCGACTGGCCGGAAATGTTGATCCCCGCATCGGAGAGCAGGAAGGCGACCATCGACGCCACATCATAGGGGCTGGTCATGCGGCGCAGCGAGATGTTCTGCAGATAGCGTCCGGTCATCTCCTCGTGGCTGATACCGACCTGCTTGGCGCGCGCCGAGATGACACCTTCGATGCGGGGCCCCTCGATGATGCCGGGCAGGATGGCGTTGACCCTGATGGCGTGCGGTCCGAGCTCCTTGGCGAGACTCTGCGTGAAACCGATGACACCGAACTTGGCCGCCGAATAGGGTGTGCGGAAGGCGTAGCCATGGCGGCCGGCGGCAGACGACATCGAGACGATCGAACCACCGCCCGCCGCCTTGATCAGCGGCACTGCGCGACGGGCGCACAGGAACTGGCCGGTCAGGCAGATGTCGATGCAGCGCCGCCAATCGGAAGGGTCGATCTCGTCGACACCGCCGGTCGGCCCGGCAATGCCGGCATTGTTGATCAACGCATCGAGCCCGCCGAGTTTTTTCTCGACCGCCTCGAACAGGCGGTCGACATCCTCGTCGCGCGAGACATCGGCCTTGACCGCAGCGACCAGGTCGATCTTGCCGGGAGCAGCGGCCAGCGCCTCGTCGGAAACGTCGCAGACGACGATGCGGGCGCCGAGGCGTGACAGCGTGTCGGCTATGGCAAACCCGATGCCGCCGGCGCCCGCCGTGACCAGCACGCGCTGGCCTTTCAGCCCGGTCAAAAATTCGTCCGCCAATGCCGGCGCCCTTGTGCTCATGGTCCTGTCCTTCTCATTGCAGCCGCCGTTCGCGCAGCGCCATGACGGCGCCCAGAACGACCAGTCCGTAAAGAATTGCCCTCGTGGCAAAGGGAAGCGTGGTGCCGGCGAGCAGCATCTGCAGTGCGGTCAGCAACAACACGCCGCCGAGCATGCCGAGATAGTGGCCGCGTCCGCCGGTGATCAGCGCGCCGCCGACCACCACCACGGCGATCGACGGCAACAGATAGTCGTCGCCCATGCCAAGGCTTGCCTGACCCGAAAAGCCGGTCAGCATGATGCCGACAACAGCCGCGCAGACGGCCGAAAGCATATAGACCAGGATCAGCGTGCGCTCGACGCCGATGCCCGACAAGCGCGCCGCGCGTAGCCCATTGCCGATGCCGTAGACGCGTCGTCCGAACGGGGTGCGGCCAAGCAGCAATACCGCCGCGACGACAAAGACGACCATCAGCAGGACGATTGGGGTCAGCAGGCCGGCAAGCTTGGCCGTCATGACCCAGCGCAGCATCGGCGAGGAAAACCCGGCCGGCGTTCCCTGCGAATAGAGCAGCGCACAGCCTTGCAGAATGCCGTTGGTGGCGAGCGTCATGACGATCGGCGAGATGCCGAGATAGACGATGCCGAAACCATTGGCGAAGCCGATGGCGCAGGCCATCACCAGTACGACCGGCAAGGCGTAGACAAGGGCGGCGTCGGAGCCGTTGACCATGCCTGCCAGGATGATGCCGGAGATGCCGATCGTCCACGGCACGGAGAGGTCGAGGCCTCCGGTCAGAATGACGGTTCCCTGCCCGAGCGCCAGGACGGCTAGAAAGGACGACAGCACCAGCAGCGAATTCCAGTACCCCGGATTGAGGATGGCGCGGCCGAGCCAGATCTGGGTGACGAGCACGATGAGCAGCAGGCAGACATAGGCCGGCAGCGCATAGCGCAGCGTTTCCGCATTGCGCAGATGGAAGGCAGGGCGCGGCGATGCCGGACTGCGCTGGGCATGGGCTGGCTCGGCGATCTTGAGACGCCGGTCCACGCGCTCGAGTTGCGAGGGCAATATGCCGGCGCGCCAGGCGGCAAGCCGGGCGCGCGCGGCGCGCAATTGCACGGCAAGCACCGATGCATGCGAGATCGAGCCGGCAAGTGCCGCCAGCACCAGAATGGTACCTTCGGCAATGGTCGAATAATAGGCCGATACGTTGAGCACCAGCAGGATGTTCACCACGATCATCAGGATAAAGGCGCCAAAGACAGAGCCCACCGGGCCGCCCTGCCCGCCACCGAGGCGCGTGCCGCCGACGACGACCGCCGCGAACATCGACAAGAGCAGCGGATTGCCGACCAGCGGATCGCCGCTGCCGGTCTGGGCGCTGATGAAGACGCCGGCAAGGCCATAGCAGCCGCCGGCGATGACATAGACGGCAAAGCGCACCAGCACGACATTGATGCCGACGGAAGCGGCCGACTCCGGATCGCTGCCGACCGCGTAGAGTGCTGTGCCGAAGCGGGTTCCCTTCAGCCAGAACCAGGCGAGCAGGACGACGCCGATCACCACCAGCGGCATCGGCAGCCAGCCGGTGATCGCGTCGCCGAGATAAAACGTGCCAAGATCGGGCGACACGAAGCCGCCGGGCTTGTCCATCACCAGCAGCGTCACGCCTTGCAGGATGAACATGGTGGACAGCGTCACCACGATGGGCTGCATGCGCAGCACGGCGATGAAGAAGCCGTTGAAGGCGCCCACCGCCATGCCGACGCCGATGCCGACGGCGGTCCACAGGATGATGCTGGCGCCTGGCGCCATCGGGTCCATGCTCGATGCCAGCACGGCATTGACCAGCGATATCACCGCCCCGGCGGACAGGTCGAAGCCGCCCGACAGGATGACGATGGTCTGACCGATCGCCGCGAGCGCCGAGGTGGCGCCGCCGCTCGACAGGAACGACACGTCGAAATAGGTCAGCGGCCCGGCGCTGATCCAGTCGACGACGAAGAGCAGGATCGCCAGGACGGCCGCGGCGATCAGCGCGCCGCGATTGCGCACCAGCGCACGGCGCAGTCCGAAGCGGCCGGGAACAGGGGATGAGGATGCTGCGCTGCTCATGCGGCGGCTTCCCCGGCATGGCCAAGCGCCGGGCGCATGATGGCCGGTTCGGTGATGGCGTCGCCTTCGAGTTCGGCCGCGATGCGCCCGTCATAGAGGACCAGGACTCTGTCGCATTGGTGAACGAGTTCGGGGATCTCCGTCGAGTGCAGCAAGATCGAACCGCCCGAAGCCACATAGTTTCGCATCATCACATAAAGCTCGTGCTTGGTGCCGACGTCGATGCCTCGGGTGGGATCGAACAACAGAAGGATGCGGCTCTGCGCCACCAGCCATTTGGCGATGGCGATTTTTTGCTGGTTGCCCCCGGAAAACGCACCGGCCCGCGTCCAAAGCGCGCGGCGGTCGACCTCGACAGTGGCGAATGCCGCCTCGACGGAGCGGGTCTCGGCTTGCGCGTCGACAAGGCCTAGCCGTGTGAAGCGCGATATCACCGGCAGCGTGGCGTTCTGGCTGCCCGACAGTTTCAGGAACAGGCCTTCGGATTTGCGGTCTTCCGGCACCAGGCCGATGGCCATGTTGGGGCGCAAAGCATCGGCCGGCGAACCGAGCCAGACCTTGCGGCCGTCGACGAGGATGTGGCCGCGCTCGATCTCGGCCATGCCAAAACAGGCCAGGAACAGGTCCTGCTGGCCCATGCCCTGCAACCCGGCGACGCCGAGGATTTCGCCCTTGCGCAGATCGAAGCCGGCGCCGTCGAGCTTGCGCCCGACCTTGAGGTCGCGCACGCCCAGAACCGGCGGCCCGAAAGCCTGGGCGCTGTCCGGCTTAGGCGGGAAGGTCTGTTCGATGCTGCGGCCGATGATCTTTTCGATGACGTCGGCATCCGAGACATCGGCGACCGGCGCGGTGACGATGTGGCGGCCGTTTCTCAGGATCGTCAGCGTGTCGCAAAAGGCGCGGACCTCGCGCATGCGATGGGTGATGAAGACGATGGTGGTGCCCGCCGCCTTCAGCCTGGCGATGATCGCGCCCAGCCAGTCGACGTCGCGGCCGGCGAGCGTGGAGGTCGGTTCGTCGAGCAAAAGGATGCGCGGCTTACGGTAGACGGCACGGGCGATTTCGATCTTCTGGCGCACCGAAAGCTCAAGTTCGCTCACCTCGGCATCGAGATCGACGGAAAAACCGAGATTTTCGATATGGCGACGGACGGCCTTGCGGGCAGCACCGCGGCGGATCAGGCCGGAGACGCCCACGGGGGCGTAAGGCAGCATCATGTTGTCGAGGACGGAGAGGTCGCGCACCAGGGTCATCTCCTGGAACGCAGTCTGCATACCGAGCGCATGGGCTGCGCGCGGGGCGCCGTAAGCGATCTCCTTGCCGAAGACACGGACATGGCCTTGGCTCGGCCGGACCAGTCCGGACAGCAGCTTCACCAGTGTCGACTTGCCCGCTCCGTTTTCACCGAGCAGGGCATGGACGCTGCCGGGCGCGATCGCAAACGTCACGCCGTCCAGCGCGACGGTCGGTCCGAACGCCTTGCTGATGCCGTCGATCTCGATGGCGGGAAGCTCGGAATGTTCTGTCATTGTCCTCGATCGCCGGGCTTGGCATGGACCGACGATGCACGGACAGAAAATGTCCGCGCATCGTCAAGATCGCCTTGGGAGGCTTATTCTTCCGGTTGTCCGACGAGGGCAGCCGCGAGGCCGACCTCGGGTGTCTGGTCCGAGAAGATCGAGGCAAACCAGCCCGGATTGGAGACCAGCGACGGCTTGAAGGCGTTGCAGCCGGCCTTCATCTCCGCCCATGTGCCTTCGTCGCACAGCTTGATCGTCTCATTGGTGACGACCGGCAGCGGCAGGATGGTGGTCTTCGGCACGTCCTTGCCTTCGATCGCCTCGACGGCAAGCTTCAGCGCCAGCGCACCCGAATAAGGCGGCGAGGCATAGGAAATGCGTTGTGCGCCCGCCGGTGCATAAGGGGGAGCGGCACCTTCGACTTCGGTGCCCTCCGGCAGCATCTGGATGCGGCCGCCATTGGAACCTTCGCCGGCGCAAGGCAGGAGTTCGCTGGTCTTCTTGCCGGCCTCGAGCTGCATCGAGTTGGCGGTGAAGCAGCCGACCTGCATCCACAGCCCGTTGATGTCGTCCCAATTGCGGGTGGCCAGGATTTTCGAAAGCTCGGTGCGGGCGACCGCCTGGCTCCACATGCCGACAGCCTCGCCGACGATCTTGATATCAGGATATTTGGCGAAGACTTCCTTGGCGGCTTTTGTCCGCTGATCGTCAACGGATGTTCCCGGGACACCCGTGATGGCGATAATGTTGCCCTTGCCGTTGAGCTTCTTGACCAGCCATTCGGCGGTCACCCTGCCGGCTTCCAGCTGGTCGATGTGGACGTTGTAGGCGCAAGGCTCGGTGATCTCGGCGTCGTAGGCAAAGACCTTCACGCCCTTGTCGCAGGCATTCTTGACGACCTGGTTGAGCGCGGTCGGCGAGATCGGATATACGACGATGGCCTCGGCGCCGCTTTGCACCATTGCGTTGATCTGCTGAATCTGGCGTTGCGCGTTGGGGCCAGCGACCTGGACCTGCAGGTCGACCTTGTCGGCCAGGCTCTTGTGGGCGGCCATGGCCTTGACCATGTTGGCTGCCTCCGCCTGCCAATCATTGCCGATGTAGCTCATGCTGAGAAAGATCTTGTGCTTCTCGGCTGCCTGCGCGGCGGATAGGCCGAAGGCGCATGCAGCCATCCCAGCCAGCAGCGCGAGCCGCCGGACTTTCGATCCGATACCCATGTGAAACTCCTCCCAAACAGAACGACCGAATGCCTCCCAAGGGCACAAAACGTAACCCTTGCCATTCGATGCCAGCGACCGTAACATGATTTGATCAAATATCAATGATGAAATCGTTTATATCAAAACGGGCTATGTTGGCCGCTTGACGTGGCACCACGAACCTTGCATTCCGACACAAGCAATAGTGTCGCCCTTGGGCGGGAAGGTTGACCGGAGATGGCTGGATCGGCGTTCAGGAAGCCTGGTGTCGAGATCATTCCACTGTCCAAGGAAACTCTGCAGGACCGGGTCTACAATCAGGTCACCGAACTGATCCTCGACGGCAGCATCGTACCGGGCGAGATGGTCACGGTTCAGAGCCTCGCCGACGCCTTTGGCGTCAGCCCGATGCCGGTCAGGGAAGCGCTGCGGCGCCTGACGGCAGCCAACGCGCTGACCGTGGTATCCGGGCGCTCCATTGGCATTCCGGCGCTCAGCCGCGAGCGGCTCACCGATTTGCGCAATGTACGTTTTGAGATAGAGGCCATCGCCGCCGGCTGGGCCTCACAGAACCGGAGTGATGCGGATCTTGCGATTTTCGCGCGCGATCTGGACTCGCTGGAACGCGCGAATGGCGCGGACGACGTAAAGGCCTATCTCAGAGCGAATTACACCTTCCACTTCGCAATCTACCGAGCAGCGGGATCCGAAACCCTGCTCAAGATCATCAAGGATCTATGGCTGCAGATCAGCCCCTATTTCAATATGCTGCATGGGTCCTACTCGACCGCGAACACATACCATCAACAGATGTTTGCGGCCCTGCGCGACCGGGACGAGCAGGCAGTTCAGGCGGCGGTTCGCGGCGATATCGATGCGGCTTTCGACATGCTGGTCGATCTTTTGAAGTAGCGCCCGGCCCGGCCTCCGACCCCTATCACATGCCTCCTATTTCTGGGGATGGCAGAGCAGCACTCATGCGCACTCAGCGGGCAAGCGCGGGCTTCTCTAGAGATCATATCCCGAGCGCGCCCTCCATGGTTCTCGTGCTGGAGCTTGCCGGCGGCAGCCGATGACGCGGCGAACGCACGCATGGTCATTATCGGATTGCCAAAATCTGGTAGCGTGATTATACCAGTTGATCAGTTGACGACGGGCGATGCCGTCGGCGAAGAACAGGAGTGGTGACCAGATGACAACGATTGCGCTGTTCGGGGCTGGCGGGAAAATGGGCTACCGCCTGTCGACCAATTTTCGCGGGTCGCCCTACACGATACGCCATGTCGAGGTCAGCGATGCCGGCCGCGAACGGCTGAAGACCGGACTGGGTTTCGATACGGTCAGTGCCGACGAGGCGCTCAAGGACGCCGATGTGGTGATCCTGGCCGTCCCCGACACGCATATCGGCAAGGTAGCGGCCAGCATCGAGAGCAAGCTGGCGCAAGGCACGATGGTGGTGGTGCTCGACGCGGCGGCACCTTTCGCCGGCCATTTGCCGAAGCGGCCTGACCTCACCTATTTCGTCACTCACCCCTGCCATCCGCCGATCTTCAATGACGAGACCGACATGGCAGCCAAGAAGGATTATTTCGGCGGCGTGAAGGCCAAGCAGCATATGGTCAGCGCCCTGATGCAGGGGCCGGAAGAAGACTACGCCAAGGGCGAGGCGATCGCGAAGATCATCTGGGCGCCGGTGATGCGTTCGCACCGCGTCAGCGTCGAACAGATGGCGCTGCTCGAGCCTGGCCTTTCGGAGACGGTGTGCGCCTCGTTGCTGGTGGTCATGAAAGAAGCCGTCGACGAGGTCGTGGCGCGCGGCGTCGACCAGCAGGCGGCACTCGACTTCCTGCTCGGCCATATGAACGTGCTCGGCGCCGTCATTTTCGGCGAGACCAAGGGCGTTTTCTCGGATGCCTGCAACAAGGCGATCGAATTCGGCAAGCCGGTGCTGATGCGTGACGACTGGAAGCGCGTGTTCGAACCGGAAGAGATCGCCGCCAGCATTCAGCGGATCACCTGAGAGAAGACAGGTGCTTGACGCAGCACCTCAAGGGCCCGGCATGCCATTGCCGATCCTCGATTTTGGTAGCTCATCAGGTACATGTCACCTGAATTTGTGGTTGACTCATCATACCAGTTGGCTTAGCTGTTCATGGCTCGGATCGACAAGGTTTCGCAGGGAGCACGATGCCTGGGCGAGTGGAGGAGGGCTGGGGAGCAACGATCCGTCCTGGGTAAGCCGGCAACGGTTTTCGACCCAAGCGATCCGCGGCCCGCGCTGCCTGACGAATTCGGATGCAGACAAAGCCATTGGCCGATCAAGGCAATTTTTCAAACGGGAGGACTTCATGAAACTCACACGCAGAATGACGCTTGCGGCTTTCGCCGGTATGCTGGCGCTTGGCACGGCAGTGCCCGCCTATGCGGCGGATCTCATCGCCATTATCACGCCCTCACACGACAATCCGTTCTTCAAGGCGGAAGCCGTCGGCGCGGAAGCCAAGGCCAAGGAACTCGGCTATGAGGCGCTGGTGCTGGTCCATGACGACGACGCCAACAAGCAGTCCGAGCTGATCGACACCGCGATCGGCCGCGGTGCCAAGGCGATCATCCTCGACAATGCAGGCGCGGACGCCACCGTCGCCGCCGTGCAGAAGGCCAAGGATGCGGGCATTCCGTCCTTCCTGATCGACCGCGAGATCAACGCCACCGGCGTGGCCGTGGCGCAGATCGTCTCCAACAACTACCAGGGCGCCCAGCTCGGCGCGCAGGAATTCGTCAAGCTGATGGGCGAGAAGGGCAATTTCGTCGAACTGGTCGGCAAGGAATCCGACACCAATGCCGGCATTCGTTCCAAGGGTTATCACGACGTCATCGATGACTATCCGGACCTGAAGATGGTTGCCCAGCAGTCGGCCAACTGGAGCCAGACGGAAGCCTATTCCAAGATGGAATCGATCCTGCAGGCCAACCCCGACATCAAGGGCGTGATCTCCGGCAACGACACGATGGCGATGGGCGCCTATGCGGCACTTGCCGCGGCGAACCGCAAGGACGTCATCGTCGTCGGCTTCGACGGATCGAACGATGTTCGCGACTCCATCGCCTCGGGCGGTATCAAGGCAACCGTGCTGCAACCGGCCTTCGCGCAGGCGCAGATGGCGGTCGAGCAGGCCAATGACTTCATCAAGAACAAGAAGTCGCCGGCCAAGGAAAAGCAGTTGATGGACTGCGTTCTGATCAATGGCGACAATGCCGCCAAGCTGGAGACCTTCGCGCTGACGAACTGAGCCAGCGTGATTTCAATAGCGAGGGGCGAACATCGGTTTTCGCCCCTCGCCGCCATTTTTCCGTGGGCCGCCCACGATGCTGAACGACAGGCCGCCATGCTGAACACCAAGCCGAACTGGCCGACCCTTACCGTGATGGTCGGCATCAGCCTGACCGCCTGCAAGATCCTGCCCACGAAATCGGAAGCCGGAGACAACGCTCCCGCCTTCAATCCAGACAAGATGATCGAAGAGATATGGGCGGCAAAGGTCGTGTCCTATCTCCAGCAGAAAGCCGGACCGTTTGCGCAGGTTCACACCCTGGCGACAACCGATCCATCGGCTGCCGGCGCCAAATACGGCAATCCGAACAAGCAGGCGAATTCGCCTTGGACTTTCGCGGTTCGCCTGGAAGGCAAGATCGTCGCGGCCAACACGCAGTCGCGGGCAGCAACCGTCGACGTCGATGTCGACGGCGACGGCAAGGCCGATGCACGAGTGCAGATCGGACCGGCGGTGCGCGGTACCGCGCTGCGCGACAGCCTGGACTTCATCCAGTTCAACGACTTCACCAACCAGATCGACTTCGCCCAGTTCGGCAAGGCGTTCAACGCTTATGCCGACAAGACGGTGCTCTCCAAGCTGCCACGCGATGCGCTGCAAGGCCGCAGCGCCAAGGTGCTCGGCGCCTATACGCTGGGGAGCGGCCAGGACCTGCCGCTGGTGACGGCGGCGGAGGCAGAGATCGGGCCGAAGCCATGAGCGCGACAACTGAGCGCGAAATCATCCTGAAGCTCGAGGACGTCTCCAAGGTCTATTCCGGCACCGTTGCGGTCAAGCGCGCCAATTTCGAGGTGCGCAAGGGCGCGGTCAACGTGCTGGTCGGTGAAAACGGCGCCGGCAAGTCGACGCTGATGAAGATCATCGCCGGTGTCGAACGGCCGACCGCCGGCCGCATCCTGCTGGAAGGTGAAGAGGTTTCCTTCTCCTCGTCCGCGGACGCGGTGAACCGCGGCATCGGCATGGTGTTCCAGGAGCTGAACCTGTTCGGCAATATGAGCGTCGCCGAGAATATTTTCGCCACCCGGGAGATCACCAACCGCTTCGGCAAGATCGACCGCGAGCAACAGGAAAACCGCGCTGCGGAATTTCTGGAACGCCTGCAAGCCGGCATACGGCCAGACATGCTGGTTGAGGATCTGCGCATCGGTCAGCAGCAGCTGGTCGAGATCGCCAAGGCGGTCTCGCTCGACGCGCGCATCCTGATCATGGACGAGCCGACCTCGGCGCTGAGCGCTGCGGAAGTCGAGATCCTGTTCAAGGTGATCGCCGACCTCAAGGCACGCGGCGTGGCGATCGTTTATATCTCGCACCGGCTCGAAGAGCTGATCCGCATCGGCGACTACATCACCGTGCTGCGTGACGGCCGCATCACCGGCCAGGAAGAGATGAAGAACGTCGACACGCAATGGATCGTTCGCCAGATGATCGGCTCCGACGCCAAGGACTTCGCCAAGGCCGACGGCCATCTTCCGGGAGAAGAGATTTTTCGTGCCGAGGAGATCTGCCTGCCCCGCGCCACCGGCGGACTTGCCGTCGACCATGTCTCGTTGTCGCTGCGTGCCGGCGAGATCCTCGGCATTTACGGCCTGATGGGCGCCGGGCGCAGCGAGCTGTTCGACTGCATCATGGGCCGTCACGGCCATTCGACGGGCGAGATCTTCATTGGCGGTATAAAGGTCAAGGAGCGCGATACGACGCGGCGCATCCGGCGTGGCCTGGCATTGATCCCCGAAGACCGTCAGCGCGAAGGGCTGGTCTCGATCGTCTCGGTCGCCAGCAATTTGACGCTGGCCAGCCTGTTGCGATTTGCCCGCCTGTTCCATATCCGTGGCGCCGACGAAAGGCAGGCGGTGACGCAGATGGTGCGGGAGCTGGCGATCAAGGTCGCCGACCCTGCGCAGGAGGTGTCGTCGCTGTCGGGCGGCAACCAGCAGAAAGTGGTGATCGGCAAGGCGCTGCTCACCGAACCCAAGGTGCTGCTGATGGACGAGCCCAGCCGAGGCATCGATGTCGGCGCCAAGGCCGACGTCTTCCGCACCATGCGCAAACTGTCCCGCGACGGTTTGGGGATTTTGTTCGCCACCTCCGACCTCGACGAGGTGATGGCGCTGTCCGACCGCATCGCGGTGATGAGCAACGGAAAACTGACCGGCATGTTCGATCGCGCCGAAGCGACGGAGGCGGCACTCGTGGCTGCATCCGCGCTTGGCCACGGACCGGCCCCACGCACGGAGAGCACCGCCCATGACTGACATCCCAGCCAAAGCGGCCGCTCCCTCCGCTTCCAGCGGCTCGGTGCTGCTGACCGTGATGAAGCTTCGGACGTTCATCGCGCTGATCGCCGTGCTGATCTTCTTCTCGATCGCGGCGCCGAATTTCCTGTCGACCGCCAATCTGATCCTGATGTCGAAGCACGTGGCGCTGAACGCGTTCCTGGCGATGGGCATGACCTTCGTCATCATCACTGGCGGCATCGACCTTTCGGTCGGCTCGATCGTCGGCCTGTGCGGCATGGTGGCCGGCTATCTCGTGCTCAACGGCATCGACCTGCAGATCGGCTACACCATCTATTTCAACGTCTTCGAGATCGCGCTGATCACACTGGCCGTCGGCATATTGATCGGCGCCGTCAACGGATTGCTGATCACCAGGCTGAACGTTGCACCGTTCATCGCCACGCTCGGCGTCCTCTATGTCGCGCGCGGGCTGGCGCTGCTGTCGTCGGACGGCCGCACCTTCCCCAACCTCGTCGGCAAGCCGGAACTGGGAACCACCGGCTTCGGTTTCCTCGGA
This sequence comes from Mesorhizobium sp. M0088, assembly GCF_040322895.1. Lineage (NCBI taxonomy): Bacteria > Pseudomonadati > Pseudomonadota > Alphaproteobacteria > Hyphomicrobiales > Phyllobacteriaceae > Mesorhizobium > Mesorhizobium sp. M0088. Next base: position 52,995 of record NZ_JAMYUI010000010.1, on the reverse strand, counting down.
GCCGGCCGGCTGCTTGGCCTGCCGGTGGCGATCTGGATCCTGATCGTGGTTGCGCTGGGAGCCGCCTATCTCGCCAAATACACGCCACTCGGCCGCCACATCTTCGCGGTCGGCGGCAATGAGCGGGCGTCGCGGATTTCGGGCGTCCGTGTCAACATGGTGAAGATGTTCGTCTATATGTTCTCCGGTTTCTGCGCGGCGATCGTCGGCCTGATCATCTCGTCCGAGTTGATGGCTTCGCATCCGGCGACAGGCGAAAGTTTCGAGCTCAACGCCATTGCGGCGGCGGTGCTTGGCGGTACCTCGATGTCGGGTGGGCGCGGCACGATCGGCGGCACCATCGTCGGCGCCTTCGTCATCGGCATTCTTTCGGACGGGTTGGTGATGATGGGTGTGAGTTCGTTCTGGCAAATGGTCATCAAGGGTCTCGTCATCATCGTTGCCGTCGTCGTCGACCAGGCGCAGCGCCGGCTGCAAAGCCGGGTGACGCTGATGCAGATGGCGAAGGCAGGCTGAGCATGGCGGAACTGCGGGGAGCGCTGATCGGCTGCGGCTTCTTTGCCGTCAACCAGATGCATGCCTGGCGCGACATAACGAGCGCCTCGATCGTCGCCATCTGCGACCGTGACCCGGAACGATTGCGGATCGTCGGCGACCAATTCGGCATTGCGAAGCGCTATACCGATGCGGCGGAACTTTTTGCCGGCGAAAGCCTCGACTTCGTCGATATCGCCACCACCGCGCCCAGCCATCGTCCGCTGGTCGAAATGGCGGCCGCTCATCGCGTTCCGGTGATCTGCCAAAAGCCGTTCGCGCCGACGCTGGCCGACGCCAAGGCCATGGTCCGGGCATGCGCGCAAGCAGGCGTGCCGCTGATGGTGCATGAGAATTTTCGCTGGCAGTCGCCGATCCAGGCGGTGCGCGCCGTGCTCGACAGCGGCGAGATCGGCACGTCTTTCTTCGGGCGCATCTCCTTCCGCTCCGCCTATGACGTGTTTTCCGGCCAACCCTATCTGGCGACGGGAAAGCGTTTCATCATCGAGGACCTCGGCATCCATGTCCTCGACATCGCCCGTTTCCTGCTCGGCGACGTCTCGACCATCACGACGCGAACCGCCCGCATCAATCCTAGTATCGCGGGCGAGGATGTGGCGACCATGCTGATGGACCACAAGAGCGGCGCGACCTCCGTGGTCGACTGCAGCTACGCGACGAAGCTTGCGACCGAGCCGTTTCCCGAGACGCTGATCGAGATCGACGGCAGCGACGGAACGATCCGGCTGGCGCAGGAATACCGGCTCACCGTCACCGGCAGGAACGGCACGGTCGTCACCGACGTCTCGCCGCCGCTGCTGCCATGGGCGTCGCGTCCCTGGCACAACATCCAGGAAAGCGTTGTCGCTATCCAGCAGCACTGGGTAGACTGCCTGGCAAAGGGGATCGAACCGGCGACCTCGGGAGCGGACAATCTCGAGACGTTCGCGCTGGTCGAGGCGGCTTACGCCGGTGCCGCGAGCCGGCAAACGGTGCAACTCGACGCCTTGCTGAAATGACCGACGACGCCTTCCTGCTCTACGGCACACGTACGGTCGAAGCCGAGCCGGTCAGGCTGCGCGCGGGCGCGCTTAGCGCCGACTTCGTCAACGGCAATCTACGCACCATCAGCCATGGCGGCACCGAAGTGCTGCGCGCCGTCGCCTATATCGTGCGTGACCGCGACTGGGGCACCTATGAGCCAAATTTGACGGACCTGATCATCGACCAGGCTGCCGACGCTTTTTCGGTCAGCTATTCGGCAAGCTGCCTGGCCCCCGATGGAATCCGGCTCGGCTTCCGCGCCACCATCAAAGGCTCCGCCGATGGCCGTCTGGTCTTCGAGGTCAGCGCCCTTCCCGAAAGCGATTTCGAAACCAACCGCTGCGGCTTCTGCATCCTTCACCCGATCGCCGACCTCGCCGGCAGCCCGGTCAAGGTCGAGCATACGGACGGCAGCGTGGAGGCGACAAAGCTTCCCGAACTGATAGACCCCTGGCAGCCTTTCAAGGATATCCGCGCCATCACCCATGAGGTTCGGCCTGGCATCACCGCCGAATGCCGGATGGAAGGCGATACTTTCGAAATGGAGGACCAGCGCAACTGGTCTGACGCCTCCTACAAGACCTATGTGCGGCCGCTGGCGCTGCCATGGCCGTATGTGCTGCCTGCCGGCCAAACCCTGCGCCAGACGATCAGCCTGCGCATCGCAGGTGAAGGCAACGCACCGGCTGCCACCGTGACCAGCGAACCGGTCCGCGTTGGACTTGGCGAGGTCGGGCCAAGGCTGCCCGATATCGGCGTGGTCATCTATCCCGAGGATGTCGAGACGGCGCTGGCGAACCTCTCCACGCTGGCGGCGCTCGGCCCACAACAGCTGTTGTTTCACTTTGATCCGACACGCGGCCATGGGCCCGACGCCTTGCGCGCTTTCGCCCGACTGGCAACTGCCCACGCTGCCGCAACGACCCTCGAATGCGTCGTTGCCTGCGCTGGCGATCTCGACGCCGAGATGTCAGGTGTCGCCGACCTGGTGCGCCAGGCCGGGCTGAAACTCTCGGCCATTGCCGTGTCGCCTTCGGTCGACCGGCAGTCGACACCGCCGGGCAGCACGTGGCCGGACTGTCCGCCGCTCGAAGACGTTTACGCGGCCGCGCGGCGCGCCTTTCCGGATATCCGCCTCGGCGGCGGCATGTTCAGCTACTTCACCGAACTCAACCGCAAGCGCGTGCCGGCGGACCAGCTCGATTTCATCACCCATTGTACTTGCCCGATCGTGCATGCCGCCGACGATCTCAGCATCATGCAATCGCTGGAGGCGCTGCCTTTCATCACCCAATCGGCGCGGGCGATGATCTTCGGGGCAAAGCCCTATCGGATCGGCCCGTCGACGATTGCCATGCGCCAGAACCCCTATGGCAGCGCGACCAAGCCCAATCCCGAGGGACAGCGCGTTGCCATGGCCGCCAGCGATCCTCGCCACACCGGTCAGTTCGCTGCTGCATGGACGATCGGATATGCCGCGCGCGTCGCGCCCGCTGGACTGGAACAGCTCACGCTCTCCAGCTTCACCGGACCGTTCGGCGTGCTGGCGTCATCCGGAGAACCCGTCGCGGAAGGATCGCGCCGGCCGATCTTCGGGGCCATCAAGGGGCTTTGCGAGCTGGCCGGCCTTGCGCATGTGTCGGCAAGGACGAGCGATGAAACCAAGGTGCTGGCGCTGGCCGGGCGCTCCGCCTCGGGCAAGACAATCGCGTGGCTGGCGAACCTGACGGCGGAAGACGTGCAGGTCGACATTTCAGCTTTTGGCCGAGGCCAGGTCGTGATGACGCCTTACGCGATCACCCGGCTCGGCTGAAGTTACTTTTCGGAATTCATCACATAGAGCGCGCGCGAGCGTTCGAGATGCTTGATCATCGCCTTCTCGGCGCCATCGGCATCCTTCTTCTCGATGCGGCCGATGATCTCTTCGTGCTCGGTCAGCGTGAACTTTTCCTTGCCGGTCCAGATCAGCATTTCGGTGTGGTATTCCTTCAGCCAGCCCAGCATCGCCTCGCTGACGGCAACATAGATCGGGTTACCGGAGATCGCGGCGATCTGCGTATGGAATTTCATGTCGGCGGAGATGAAGGCTTCGGAATCGCCGCGAAAGCCGCGCTGTTCGGCAACGGTGGCCCTGAGCCGCTGCACATCCTCGGCGGTGGCCTTTTCGGCGGCTTCCCTGACCATGCCGCGCTCGAAGAAGATGCGCGCGGTCTTCAGGTGCTCAAGCGTGTCCTTCGACGACGACAGGATGATCTTGGCGGCGCCGTCGACCTGCTTGATGATCGACTTGGCGGTGAGTTGCAGCACCTTGGCGCGTTCGCCATGCGAGATCGCCACCAGGCCCATATTGCTCAGCGCCTGCATCGCCTCGCGAATCGCCGGCCTGCCGACCTCGAAGCGCTCCATCAGTTCGCGCTCCGACGGCATGTCGTCGCCCGGCATCAGCTCGCCGCTGGTGATCAGGCGTTTCAGCCGCAAGAAGACCTCATCGGAAAGCTTGCGCCGGACAATCGGTTCCGAACGGTTCATCGTCGCGAATCACTCCCTTGACCCGGCCTTATCTAACACTGCCGCCACAATTCCCAGAATTGCCGTCTGTCGATCCCGCTGCCGGATATGACTTGCAATACTTATGTACTCATTATACCAGATTTGAAACACCGGTGAACCTTTTTCGAACGCCTCGGCTTGAGACAGCGGACCATGATCACGCTCACCTACCGCATCGAAACGCCTGGAAGCATCGAAGTCCTGGCGGCCAAGATCGCCAGCGATCAGTCGACCGGCACCTTCGTCGCGCTGCCCGGCGAGACCGAGGAACTGAAAGCCCGGGTGGCGGCGCGCGTGCTGGCGATACGGCCTCTGGCCGATGCCGAGCGGCCGTCGCTTCCCGACAGCGGCAACGGGCCGTTCAGGCGCGCCGATGTCGATATCGCCTTTCCATTCGATGCCATCGGCACCGACCTTTCGGCACTGATGACCATTGCCATCGGCGGCACCTATTCGATCAAGGGCCTCACCGGGATTCGCATCGTCGACATGAAATTGCCGGAGGAGTATCGCGGCGCGCATCCCGGCCCCCAGTTCGGTGTCGCCGGCAGCCGTCGGCTGACCAATGTGACGGATCGTCCGATCATCGGCACCATCGTCAAGCCGGCGCTGGGCTTGCGGCCACATGAGACGGCCGCAATGGTGGCGGAACTGATCGCCGCCGGTGTCGACTTCATCAAGGACGACGAGAAGCTGATGAGCCCGGCCTATTCGCCCCTGTCGGAACGAGTGAAGGCGATCGTGCCGCTGATCCTCGACCACGAGCAGAAGACCGGCAAGAAGGTGATGTATGCCTTCGGCATCTCGCATGCCGACCCCGATGAGATGATGCGCAACCACGATATGGTGGCGAAGGCTGGCGGCAATTGCGCTGTTATCAACATCAATTCGATCGGCTTCGGTGGCATGGCGTTCCTGAGGAAGCGCTCCAGTCTGGTGCTGCATGCTCACCGCAACGGCTGGGACATCCTCACCCGGCACCCCGGGCTAGGCATGGACTTCAAGGTCTGGCAGCAATTCTGGCGACTGCTCGGCGTCGACCAATTCCAGATCAACGGCATCGCCTCGAAATACTGGGAACCGGATGACTCTTTCGTCGAATCGTTCAAGGCGGTGACGACACCGATCTTTTCACCCGAGGACTGCGCCTTGCCGGTGGCGGGCTCTGGCCAGTGGGGCGGCCAGGCTTCTGAGACATATGCGCGGACCGGCCGGACGGTCGATCTTCTCTATCTCTGCGGCGGCGGCATCGTCAGCCATCCGGACGGGCCGGGCGCCGGCGTGCGTGCCGTGCAGCAAGCCTGGCAAGCGGCGGTCGACGGCATTCCGCTGGCGGACTTCGCCCTGAACCATCCCGAACTGGCGCGGTCGATCGAAAAATTCGGCGACGGCAAGGCAGCCTGAGACGATGCAGGACCTGCTTCTCAGCTATTACGGCGACGACCTGACCGGCTCGACCGATGTGATGGAGGCGCTCGAGCTCGGTGGTGTGCCGACCGTGCTGTTCATGCGCCAGCCGGACGATGCCTTGCTTTCACGATTTGCCCATTGCCGGGCGATCGGCCTCGCCGGCACCAGCCGCAGCGAGACACCGCGATGGATGGACACATATCTGCGCGATGCCTTTGCCTGGCTGAAGACACTGAATGCCGAGATTTGTCACTACAAGGTCTGCTCGACCTTCGATTCCAGCCCGACGATCGGCAGCATCGGCCGGGCCACCGAGATCGGCCGCTCGGTGTTCGCGCAAGCCAGCGTGCCGCTGCTGGTCGGCGCGCCGCAGCTCAAGCGCTACACCGCCTTCGGGCACCTGTTCGCCGCCTATCGCGACCAATATTTCCGCATCGACCGCCACCCGGTGATGAGCCGCCACCCGACGACGCCGATGGATGAGTCGGATTTGCTGATCCATCTGTCGCGGCAGACGGCGCTGAGCTCGGGGCTGGTCGACCTTGCGACGCTGCAGTCCGCGTCGCGGTCGGCGGCATTCGATCGGCTGACCGGAAACGGCACCCCCATCGTGCTTGTCGATGTCGACAATCTGGAAACGCAGGCTCTGGCCGGCAAGGAGCTGTGGCGCGTTCGCAAGCCCGGCGGTTCTTTTGTCGTCGGCTCATCCGGGGTCGAGTATGCGTTGCTGGCCGAATGGGCGTCGAATGGCATCGTCAGCGCCGGACATGGCTTCACGCCACCGGGCGCAGCCGAGCGGATAGCCGTCGTGTCGGGAAGTTGCTCGCCGACCACCGAACGGCAGATCCGGCATGCCCTGACCGACGGTTTCGACGGCATCGAGGTCGATCCAGTCGAACTGGTTTCGGAGGCTTCGCAGCAGGCGATCGCGCGCGCAACGGCAAGCGGCCGTGCCAGTCTGCAAGCCGGGCGCAGCGTCATCCTCTACACCGCGCTTGGCCCCGATGCCGACAGGGGCGCCGAAATCGACCGGCAGGAAGGCGCCCGCCACAGGCTTGGCCGCGGACTCGGAGAAATCCTTCGCGGCCTGACGATCGAACAGAGCCTGCGGCGCGTGGTCATTGCCGGCGGCGATACGTCGAGCCACGCGCTGGGCGAAATGGGTGTCGATGCCCTGACAATCCGCATGCCGCTGCCCGCTTCGCCGGGCTCGCCGCTCTGCGTTGCTCACTCGCGCGTCAAGGCGATCGACGGACTGGAGGTCGCGCTCAAGGGCGGCCAGGTCGGAACTGATCGCTATTTCTCAGCCATCCGCGACGGCCTCGGCGGTTGAAACAACTAACGCCTACGTCCAGGTGATAGCCTGTGGGAACACCTCTGCGCACGAAATGCTCCTTGCCGGGTGGAAATCCCGGTAACACCCGGTATTATCTGCGAAAATGCCGAAATCGGGAGGATGCCGGGTGCAGACCAAGAAGATCATCAATGCCGGCAACCGCGCCGTCGACGAGATGCTGGAAGGCATCCTGGCAGCGCATCCCCGCCATCTCAAAAGCGTGGACGGCAGTCCACGCTCCATCATCGCCTGCGACGGACCGCGCCAGGGCAAGGTGGGCCTCGTCATTGGCGGCGGCTCGGGCCACGAGCCGAGCTTTCTTGGCTTCGTCGGCAAGGGATTGGCCGATGCGGCGGCCATCGGCAATGTCTTCGCCTCGCCACCGCCGGACCCGATCCTCGAATGCGCAAAGGCAGTCAGCGGCGGCGCCGGCGTGCTGTTCATGTACGGCAACTATGCCGGCGACGTGATGAATTTCGACATGGCGGCCGAGATGGCCGCCATGGACGACATCGAGGTGCGCACGGTGCTGAGCACCGACGACGTCGCCTCGGCACCGCGCGACCAGCGGCACAAGAGGCGCGGCGTCGCCGGCAATTTCTTCATCTTCAAGGCGGCCGGTGCCGCCTGCGACCGGATGCTGTCCTTCGACGAATGCGAGCGCATCGCCGGCAAGGCCAACGACCACACCTTCACCATGGGCGTGGCGCTGTCGCCCTGTTCGCTGCCGCAGACCCGCCGGCCGAATTTCGAGATCGGGCCGGACGAGATGGAGATCGGCATGGGCATCCATGGCGAGCCGGGCATCGCGCGCGAAAAGTTGAAAACAGCCGACGAGATCACCGACGAGATGCTGGACAGGATCCTCGACGAGATGGCGCCTACGCGCGGCGACAAGGTCGCGGTGCTCGTCAATTCGCTGGGCTCAACGCCGCTGATGGAACTCTACATCATGAACCGGCGCGTGAAGCAGAGGCTCGATGAGATCGGTGTGTCCATCCACGCAAGCTGGGTCGGCAATTACTGCACCTCGCTCGAAATGGCAGGAGCCTCGATCACTCTGCATCGGCTGGACGGCGAGTTGCAGACGATGCTGGACCACCCCTGCGACTGCGCCATGTTTCGCGCCGGCTAAACCCACTTCTGTGGCAAGGACTAAGATATGACGACAATCGACACCGCCCACCTTGTCGCGATGTTCGCGGCGATCGCAACCGCCATGTCCGCCGACAGGGACCGACTATGCGCGCTTGACGGGGTTATCGGCGACGCCGACCACGGCATCGCGATGGAGCTTGGATTTTCCGCTGCACGCGATGCAGTCGCCGCACTGGACACCGGGGCCACCGACCCGACCAGCTTGCTGAACACCGCCGCAAAATCGTTCCTGAATGCGGTTGGCGCCTCCTCCGGCCCGCTCTATGCGACCGCGTTCATGCGCGGCGCGGCAGCCGTCAAGGGCAAGACGACGCTCGACGATTCGGACGTGGTCGCCCTGTTCCAGGCCATGGCCAAGGGCATTCAGGATCGCGGCAAGGCCGAGCCTGGCGAAAAGACGATGATCGATGCATGGGCGCCAGCTGCGCAGGCAGCGGGCGAAGCGCTGACCTCCGGCAAGGATCTGGCGGGCAGTCTCGAAGCTGCTGCACAAGCGGCAAACGCAGGCGCGGAGGCGACCAAGTCGATGGTCGCCACGAAGGGCCGGGCATCGCGCCTCGGTGAACGCTCGCTTGGCCACATGGACCCGGGCGCCGCCTCCGCCGTGACCGTGATCGAGGCGATGCGGGTCGCCTTGACCAGTTAACTCAGTAACGGGTTCCCCGCGTCTTTCAGCGCTTGGCGTCGAGCTTGTCGATGGCCTGCACGTTTGTGGCGGAGGGGCCATTCGGATCGAACTCCGAGGCTAACCATGCGTCGGCGATCGATTTCGCCAGTTCGGGACCGATGACGCGGGCGCCCATAGTGATGATCTGGGCGTTGTTGGACTTGGCGGCGCGCTCAGCGGAATAGGTGTCGTGGGTCAATGCGGCGCGAATGCCCGGCACCTTGTTGGCGGAGATGCTGACGCCAATGCCGGTGCCGCAAAACAGGATGGCCCGGTCGTAATTGCCGTCCAGGATTTCGTGGCCTACCGAGGCGGCGATGTCGGCGTAGAATCCGGCCTGGCTGAGGTCGACGACCTGCAGTTCGGGTTTGGTGGCGAGATGCTTGGCGATGACGTCGAGCAGCGGCTTTCCGGCACTGTCGGCTCCGAGTGCGATCTTCATGATGATGAACTCCTTTGCTAGGTCTTTTGGCAGTCAGCGCGCGATGGCGGCCGACGCCTTTTTCAGAATGTCGATATAGCCTTCCGCTTGCCACGCCGAGCGGCCGATGAACAGGCCATCGATATGCGGCTGGCCGATGAGTTCAGCCGCGTTGCCTGGATTGACGCTGCCACCATAAAGCACAGGTGGAGCAATCGGCAGCCGGTCGGCGGCAACCTTCTTGATCAGCTGTTGCTGTTTGTCGGCATAGTCGGCGCTTGCGGGAATGCCCTTCTCGCCGATTGCCCAGACGGGCTCGTAGGCAAAGAGGATTTCCCCCTTCACTTGATCGCCGCTCAGCTCTTGCAGCGCGCCCAGAACCTGAGCCGTCAACACCGCCTCGGCGCGGCCTGATTCACGCTCAGCCAGCGTCTCGCCGACGCAGATCAGCGGCACGAAACCGTGCCTGACAGCGGCTGCCGTTTTCAGTCCCACAGTCGCATCCGTCTCGCCGAAATGCTCGCGGCGCTCGCTATGGCCGAGTTCGATCACATCCAGCCCGCAGTCTTTCAACATCACCGGCGAAATCTCTCCCGTCCAGGCGCCCGCGTCGGCCCAATGCATGTTTTGGGCGCCGACTTTGACGCGGGTGTCGGCCAGCGCCGCCTTGACCTGGCGCGCTGCGGTGAACGGCGGAATGACGAAGGGCTGTATTGCCAGATCGAAATCGGGCACAAAGGCCGCCAGCGCATCGGCGAACTGCAACGCCTCCGACAGCGTCTTGTTCATCTTCCAGCTCGTGCCGACCCAATATGGGGCCATTCTTCTTCTCCTTCGATACTTTTGCGGCCGAAGCCGGCTTTCGGGCGACGTATTCGCTCAGGTCCGGGGCTTGAGGCTGTCGCGACCGCTGTCGATATGAGGGGCCCAGAAATCCACCGACTCGCGGATCATCTCGATAACCTGATGGTCGACTGGTTCCCTCTCCCTGAAGGAAAGTTCAAGGCAAATTTCATTGTCGGTTCCACCGCCCTGCCGAACCGCGTCCAGCAGCTTCTGCGGCACTATGCGGCCATCCTTGTTGTAGGCGGCCGTGAACGGCCAGTGCCCGCCCTTATTCATCGACGACTGCTTGATGTGGATGATCGGCGATTGCAATGGAAACGCTTTCGCCCAAGCATAGGGATCGGTATCGGCAGGATCGGCCGAGGTCACGTCGCCATGGTCGATATCCACCATCATCTTCATCGGTATGGGCAGCTTCGCCGCATCGATGGCGCCTTGCAGCGTGGCGCAGCTTTCGATCGTGTGGCCGAACTCGCGGCCCACCGACATCGGCTCCCAGAACAGATAGGACAGACCCGCCGCCTTGGCGTGCTCGGCCACCTCGCGCCAGCATTCGAGCGCGATATCGAGCAGTGCCGCCCGCCGTTGCGGATCGTCAAAGTCCTTGTGGGTGAAGATGGCGAACTGCGTGCCCATGCCCGACGCACCGAGTTCCGCGGAAATGTCGGCGAAGGTCTTGAACCAGTCGACATAGTAGCGCCGGACATCCGCATCCGGATGGCCGAAATGGTTGAGCCGGCCGTAGGGTCCGGTCATGCCGGAGGTGATCCTGACACCGGTCCGCGCCAAGGCGCTGTTGAACAGGCGCAGGAATTTGGCAATCGTCGCCGCTGGCCAGCCCGGATTGACGAATTCATGCGTCAGCTGCACGTCGCGGATGCCGATGCCATAGGCGATCGCGTCGATCAGATCGTCCGGATCGGCGAAACGGTTGACCAGTGGATTGGTGTTGAGGGAAAGCGTGAAGGCCATCAGTCTGCCGTCGCCATGATGTTATCGAACCAGTCTTCGAATGCTTTCCGCTCGGCCGCATCGAGATGCAGGCCATGTTTGGTGCGGCGTTCCAGAATATCGGCTGATGTGCCGGCCCATTCGGTCTCGGCCAGGAACCTTGCCTCCCGCTCATACAGGTCGGGACCGAAGCGGCGGCCGAGATCCGCCTCGCGCTGTGCGCCAGCGAGCAATTGCCTGGCGCGGGTGCCATAGCTTCGCGCGTAATGCTTCACCAGCGACGGGCTGAGCCATGAAAACTCGGAATGCAGATCGCTCAGGAACTGCTCGAAGTCCGCATTGGGCAGGTCGCCTCCCGGCAAGGGAATTTTGGCTGTCCAGGCTTTCTTCATCGTCGGAAAAAACGGCTGGATCTTTTCCAGCGCGTGTTCCGACAGCTTGCGGAAGGTGGTGATCTTGCCGCCGAACACCGAAAGCAGCGGTGCGTTGCCATTGGAGGCGTCGAGTTCGAAAATATAGTCGCGCGTCACCGCGCTTGGATTGTCGGCATTGTCGTCATAGAGCGGACGCACGCCCGAGAAACTGTAGACCACGTCCTGTGGCGTCAGCTGCCGCTTGAAATAGCGATTGACCACCTTGATCAGATAGTCGACTTCGCTGGCCTCGGCGACCACTTCCTCGGGCCTGCCTTCGTAGGGAATGTCGGTGGTGCCAATCAGCGCCAGATCGTTCTCATACGGATTGACGAAGATCACCCGCTTGTCGTTGTTCTGAATGAGATAGGCTTGCCGCCCCTCCCAGAATTTGGGCACGACGATATGGCTGCCCTTCACCAGACGAACATTGCGGGTGGAATTCTGGCCGGCGACGCGGCTGACAATGTCGTTGACCCAGGGGCCTGCCGCGTTGACCAGCGCCCGCGCCCGGACCTTCGTCACCGCACCCGTGCGACCATCCTGCATGTCGATCGACCACAGTCCGTTTTCGCGGCGGGCCGCGACACAGGCGGTGCGCGTGAGCACTCTGGCACCGCGCTGCCGGGCATCCAGGGCGTTGAGCAGCACCAGGCGCGCATCGTCGACCCAGCAGTCGGAATATTCGAAACCGCGCTTGAACTCGTCCTTGATTGGCGCGCCTTCCGGCGCAGTCTTGAGGTTCAGTGTTCTTGTCCCCGGCAGGCGTTTACGGCCGCCAAGGTGGTCGTAGAGAAACAGCCCGAGCCGGACCAGCCATGCCGGCCTGTCTTGCGGGCTGTGCGGAAGAACGAAGCGCATCGGCCAGATGATGTGCGGCGCCGCCTCGAGCAGCACCTCGCGTTCGATCAGTGCTTCGCGAACCAGCCGGAATTCATAATATTCGAGGTAGCGCAGGCCGCCATGCACCAGCTTGCCGGAGCGCGAGCTCGTGCCTTGCGCGAGATCGTCCTTTTCGCACAGGATGACGGACAGCCCGCGACCTGCCGCATCACGCGCTATGCCGGCTCCATTGACGCCGCCGCCGATCACGAAGAGATCGACGACATCTGTTGTATTGCTCAAGATCCTGCTCCTGTGCGGTGCGCCATGCCCTTCCACACCGGCCGAAGCGCCTGACGCGCTGCAACGAAGGAAGGGAAGAGGGCATCGTAGGTTTGCGAAAGCGCCTCGTCATAGGCATCGCAGTCGCCGAGAAGCGGCGTTACCCACTCGGCGGCACAGTCTTCCATCGAGCCATAGACGCCGAGGCCGACCGCAGCCATCATCGCGGCGCCTGCCGCGCCGGCTTCCTGGCGACTGCTGGTGCGCACCTGTGCCCTTGTCGCCGCTGCGATGATGCGGCGTAGGGACGGGCTGCGCGCGGCGCCGCCCGACAGGCGGATTTCGCCCGGCACGGCGCCCATCGCCTGGTAGCAATCGCGTGCGGCGAAGGCCAGTCCCTCGAGGACGCCGCGTGCCAGATCGCCAAACCCGTGCTTGACCGAAAGGCCGATGAAGCCAGCGCGTGCGTCAGGATCGACGAACGGTCCTCTTTCACCGGCCAGCGATATATAAGGCTGGTAGATCAGCGATCCCGGCTCCGATGCTTCCACCCAAGCGTCGAGGGCCTTCAGCAACTCGTCATGAGAAGGCTTGCCGCCAGCCGTGGCGAGCACGTCTCGCGCAAGGCCAAGCAGCCAGTCTATGTTGAGCGTCGCCGCCATGTTGGATTGCAATTGTGCAAAGGCGCCCGGAATAGGCATGGCAATCGTGTAGCCGGAGCCACCGTCGTTCAGCACGACATCGTCGGGCTGGGCGGCGAAGCGCGTGTGTATGCCGGTCGAGCCGATGACCGTGCAGCCGACATTGCCCGAGGGATCATAGAGGCCGGCTCCGAGCGCCGTCATGACCATATCGACGTAACCCAGCACCACCGGGGTGCCTTCGAGCAGGCCAGTCTCTGCCGCCGACGATCGCGACAACGGATGATGGTCGGTGGTGCCTTCGAGCATGGGAGGCAACAGGCGGCGATGCGTCGTCAGATCCAGGATGTCGAGGGCTTCGTCGGAATAGTTGCGCGACCGAAAATCGCCGAAGGTGAAGGTTCCCTCGGAGGGATCCGTGGCGCGTTCGCCTGTCATCTTGAAGTAGAGCCAATCCTTGCAATGCAGGGCGGTCGCCGCCCGCTCCAGCATGCTGGGATGGTTCTTTTTCATGAAGGCAAGCTGGGCGCCTTGCTGGCAGGAATTCAGGCCCGTGCCGGTCAGCTCGAACCGCCTGCGATCCCGGGGATCGGCGCGCATCTCGTCGACCAGATGTCCGGCGCGGGCATCGAGCCACAGCCAGGCGCGCGAGACAGGCAAGCCCTCGCCATCGATCAGCCAGGTTCCGTCGCCCTGCCCGGTGATGGCCACCGCTGCGGTTCGTTGCGCGAGGTCGGGAACCTTGGCCGCGAGATCGCGAACGGTCCGCGCCATGTCGCGCCAGGTCTGGTCGAGGTCCTGCTCGGCGCCGCCGCCTTCCAGCGTGACGAAGCTGTTGGGCACCGACGTCATGGCGAGCTGCCGCCCGGACAGGTCGAAAGCGATCGATTTGATCACCGACGTTCCCGCGTCGATGCCGATCAGCAGGTCTTTCATGCCGCAAATTCCGGTTGGTTGCGAAGGCAGTTCACGAGGGTAGTCATTTCGTAGAAGAGGCAGGGAGTGTCCGCAAGGACACCCCCTGTGCAGGTTTCATTCCGACAGGACGAAGGGAGCGGTGTACTTGTCGACATTGTCCTTGGTGATGAGAAGGCAATCGAACAGCTGCTTCTCGGTCGCCGCGCCGGTGGCTCCGGTCTTGATGAACGAGTCCGCCTGCTGCACGGCCTTGGCCGAGAAGATGGCGACCGGCTGAAGCACGGTGTACTGCAGTTCGCCGGACTTGATCGCCGCAACCGCATCCGGGGAGCCGTCGAAGCCGCCGACCTTGATGCCGGCGAGCTTGCCGGCTTCCTTCAGCGCCGCAACCGCGCCAAGCGCCATCTCGTCATTGCCGCTGATCACGGCGATGATGTCGGGATTGGCCTGCAGCATGCTCTGCATCTTGTCGTGGCCCTGGGTACGATCCCAGTTGGCGACCTGCGAAGCAGCCTTTTCGAGATCCGGGTACTGGCTCAGCACAGTCGCGTAACCGTTCGAGCGCGTAGCGGCGTTGTTGTCAGACGGGGCGCCGAGCAGTTCGACATATTTGCCCTTTTCGCCGACGGCCTGCACCCACTGCTGGGCACCGAGAGCAGCGCCTTGCGCGTTGTTGGAAACGAGCTGACCCTTGGCGAGGCCTTCCTGATTGATCTCGGCATTGACGAGGAACACCGGGATGTTGGCTGCAATCGCCTTCTTCACCGCACCGACAGAGCCGTCAGCGTTGGCCGGATCGAGGATGATCGCCACCGACTTGTTGGTGATGGCGGTGTCGATCAAATTGCTTTCGGTATTGGTATCGCCCTTGTGGGCGCCGACATTGGCTGTATAGCCAAGCTTCTCGGCCTCGGCCTTGGCGACGTTGCCCTCAGTCAGCCAGTAGGGGTTGGCCGGATCGTTGACGATGATCGAGATCAGGCCCGCGGCTGACGCGGCGGCCGTGAACCCGACGACCATCGCGGCGGCGAGCAGACTTTTCAGCATGGTTTTCATGTACATTCCTCCAATGATTACGCGGTGTTGCTGCCAGTTCACCTGGCAGTCTTCCCTTGGGCAGGATTGGCCGGTTCGGCCTTCCCCCGTTTCTGAGAAGTCGGTTGGCCACCTGACGCGCTTGGGAGCTTGCTACGGCGGCGATACTGAACGGCATTGAGGAGCACGGCGAGCACGATGACCGCGCCCGTGAACACTGTCTGCCAGTAGGATGAAATGCCGATGATCACCAGACCGTCGGACAGGAAGCCGATGACGAAGGCCCCGAGCAGGGTTCCGCGGATGTTGCCGCGACCGCCGGTCAGTGCCGCGCCGCCGATGACGACGGCCGCGATGGCCGTCAGTTCGTAGGTGGTGCCGGCGGTCGGTCCAGCCGACGTCAGCTGCGAGGACAGGATCAGGCCGGCAATAGCGGCACAGATACCCGACAGCACATAGACGGAAATCTGCACGGTCTTGACCGGAACGCCGGAGAGTTCGGCCGCGCGCTCGTTGCCGCCCGAGGCGTAGAGCCAGCGCCCGAAAGCGGTGCGGTTCAAGACGATGCTGCCGATGAGCGCGATGACCACGAGAACCACGACGCCCGTCGGCACGCCGAACAAGCGGTTGAAGCCAAGCGCATCGAAGCCGGTGTTTCCAAGCTCTGGCTTGCCGCCGAGATTGTTGTAGGTCAGGCCGCTGGTCATCAGCAGCGCCAGGCCGCGCGCCATGTACATGACGCCGAGCGTGGCGACGAACGCCGGAACCTTGAAGCGCGCAATGAGCACGCCGTTGATCAGCCCGACGACCGCGCCCAGCATGCAGGCCAGCACCGCGACCACCCACACCGGCGGATAGAGAACGACGCCCAGCCAGGTCAGCGTCACCCCTTGCATCAGGAATCCGGCAACGACGCCGGCCAAACCCAGCGTCGACCCCACCGACAGATCGATGCCGCCATTGAGGATGACGAGCAGCATGCCGATCGCGAGGATTCCGAAGATGGCGACATGCGAAGCCATGGTCAGGAAGTTCGCCACCGAGAGGTAGTAGGGCGACAGGATCGAGAAGACGACGATGATGACGATCAGGGCAAAGAAGGCGCGGCCCTCGAGCAGCAACTTGGCGAGATCGAAGCCTTCGCTCGCGCTTGGACTGGACTGTTTTCTGGCCTGGCTGACGTCGGTCATGGGTCTGGGCTCCGAAATTCTGATGATCAGGCGACCACGGCTTCGCCGGAGGCGGCCATGATCTGCTCTTTGGTGGCGTTGGCGCCGAATTCAGCTGAAATCCTGCCACGCCGCATGACGACGATGCGGTGGGCAATGCTGAGGCATTCGTTGACCTCAGAGGTCGAGAAGACGACCGCAAGCCCTTGAGCGGCGCGTTCGCTCAACAAGCGGAAGACCTCGGCCTTGGCGCCAACATCGATGCCGCGGCTCGGCTCGTCGAGGAGGATGACCTTGGGGTTGGTCGTCAGCATCTTGCCGATGACGACCTTCTGCTGATTACCGCCAGACAGCGATCCGATCATGGCGTTGCCACCAGCGGTCTTGACGGTCACCTTGCGGATCGAGTCTTCGACCAGCTCTCGCTCCCTGGAACGGGACAGAAACAGTCCCTTGGCGAACGCCTCGATGCTGGCAAGCGAAAGATTGCGGCCGACGGTCATGGTTTGCACCAGCCCGTCGCGCTGGCGGTCCTCGGGGACCAGCACAAGCCCTCTGGAGATGCGCTGGGCAATGCTCAACCCCGAGACGTCCTCGCCTTCCAGCAGCGCGCGGCCGCCCGCCATCGGCACCCGTCCAGCGACGGCCTCCAGCAACTCCGTGCGCCCGGCGCCCATCAGCCCGTAGATGCAGACGATCTCGCCGGCCCTGACGTCCAGCGACAAGTGATCGACGACGGAATAACCTGAGCCCGAAGTGTCAACGACGCTGACATCCTCGATCGAAAGGGCGACCTCACCGAACGCATGGCCGGTCGGCGGCGAGCCGAGATCGAAGTTCTCACCGACCATGTTGCGCACGATCCACTCGAGGTCGATGTCCCTGGCCTCGGCCGTCGCCGTTATGGCGCCGTCGCGCAGGACAACGGCGTAGTCGGTGATCTGCAGCGCCTCTTCGAGGTGATGTGAAATGTAGACGATGGAGACGCCGCGGCTGGTCAGATCGCGGATCACCTTGAACAGCACCTCGACCTCGGTTGCACTGAGCGCGGAGGTCGGCTCGTCCATGATGAGGATGCGTGAATCGACCGACAGCGCCCGCGCGATCTCGACGATCTGCTGTTGACCCAGGCGCAGATCCTCGACGAGAGTCATCGGGTCGATGTCCTCTTCGAGATCGGCCATCAGCGCGCGCGCCTGGCGCGATTCTTCGGCGAAGTCGAGGCCGGTTCTGGTGCGCAGTTCGCGGCCCATGAAGATGTTGTCGCGAACGCTGAGGTTCGGCGCCAGGCTGAGTTCCTGGTGGATGATCGAGATGCCGCGATCGCGCGCGTCCGAGGATGAGGAAAAGCTGACGAGATTGCCGTCGAGCACGATGTCGCCGGATGTCGGCGTGACGACGCCGGACAGGATCTTCATCAGCGTCGACTTGCCGGCGCCGTTCTCGCCGAACAGCGTCGTGACCTTGCCGCGATGGATGTCGAAATTGACGCCCTTGAGCGCATGAACGCCGCCATACGACATGACGATGTTGCGCGCCGAAAGCACGGCGTCGCCGGTCGCGGGTCCGGTGTCTGCAGCCGCGCTCATTTGACCTCCAGCCTCACCGGAGTGACCAGCCAGCTCTTCGGGTTGACCAGCTTGAATGCGCCGACCACCGATACGGTCTTGCCGGTCAAGGTGCTGGTGTCGACCTTGGCCAGGACTTCCTTCTTCATCTCGTTGTTCAGCGCCGAACCGGCGTCCTGGTATTCGATCTGGTTGGTGAACTGGCCGAATGTGATCTTGCCGGTGGCGTCGCGAAGCTCGGTGCCGTTGATCGCCGGTCCCGTTTGCACCCGGATCATCAGCGTGTCCGGCACGCCTTCGACGGCGACCTTGTAGATGCCGGATTTTCCTTCGCCGACGACACCGGTGAACTTGACCGAGATGACCGGTCCGACGCCCGCCGGCACGCCATATTCCTTTTCCGCCGTCGCCCTGTCCTTGGCGATAGCAGCAGCCACCGTCACCGCGTCGGCGGCGCGTGCCTCGACATCGGCCTGCACCTTGGGAAACTCCGACTTGCCGTAGTCAGCGGCGGAAAACACGGCGCTGCGGACATCGCCGGCAGAGCCGATCCTGACCACCTTGGTGTCGAGCGCCATGGCGCCGAGCAGGACGACAACCGCGGCGCCGGCAAGTGCCCGACGCAGGGCGGGCGAAGCCGGCCTGGTCGATGCGGTGGCGGCTTTCGCGCTCATGACGCAACCGCCAGCAAGGCTGATCCGCGCTTGTCACGCATTTGACGATCCTCCGTTCACATGGCGCTTCGCGCCATTGGGTTTGTTCTGTTCGACAAGGGCACGAGCGGTGGACTCGTCGGTGATCAGGCCGCTCAGATAGCGGCTTTCGAGCACCGCTTTGATGGCACGCACTTTGATCTTGCCGCCGGCGACGGCGACGATCCGGCGGCCCTTCAACTGGTCCCGCGGAAGCGCGAGAATTCTGTCCGACAGCGCCGTTTCCACCGGGCGCCCCTTGTCGTCGAAGAAGTGGGCGAGCAGCTCGCCGACGCCGCCATCGCGTTTCACCTCATCGATTTCGGAATGTTCGATCATGCCGGTAGCGACCAACGAAGCTTCCCGCTCGGCGGTCCCTATGCCGACGAACATCAGGTCGGACCGGCTTGCGAGGTCGAAGACATCGCTAATGCCGCGCTGACCAAGCAGCACTTCACGGTCCTCGGCGGTGTTGGCGACGAAAGGCACCGGCATCACATAAGCCTGCGCGCCGGTCCGCTCGGCCAGCCGATGCATGACATCGTGCGGGTTGGCCGCGAATTTGCGCGTCACGCCGCCAAGCAGCGAGACGAAACGGATATGGGCAGCGGCGGTGCGCGTCAGATACTCGACGCTTGCGGCAAGGGTACGGCCATGGCCGACGCCGATCAGCATGTCCTCGCCGCGATCGATCTCCCGCTTCAGAAACTGAGCGCCGGCGATGCCAAGCGCCTTCAGCGGCAGCTCGTCCTGATCGAGATCGGGAACGACCTCGCAGTAATCGAGCCCGTAAGCATTGATCAGCTGCTGCTCGAGGTCGATGCATTCGCCGACATCGCCGTCGATGATCACCCTGACAAGGCCATCCTGGGTGGCCCGGGTGATGAGCCGATGCGCCTTGAGGCTGGTCAGGCCGAGCCGCTTGGCCACCTGGGCCTGCGTCAGACCCCCGGCATAGTGAAGCCAGGCCGCGCGGGTGGCGAGGCTGGACTCATGATCGCGGTTAGCGGCTCCGCCGGATTTCAAGACATCTCCTCCCTGAGATGATATTATTATCTTTGTGTGCAAAAATTTTCACATCCCTGCATCGCTGTCAATCCCTCGCCGGATTTGGCGCATGCACATATGGGGAATTCACAGGTCTCGCCCTTCCCGAAACGCCGGTCTGCCGGCATTTCGGCGGGCAACATCGACCCATTAGGAGGTGAGCATGTTAGTCGATCATACGGCTATGTTAATTTAACGTCAATCTGTGTTATTTCGTGCCTGAGCCAGTAGAATTGCACAGCCATCGGCTATCAAATTTTTTGCTAACTAGCTGTTTCTCCAGAATAATATCTGACATCGGCAAAATCCCAATCCACCTGTGAGTTGAGCGATTGGGGATGCGACGCATCCTTAGGCAAACCGACTGGATTGCCTTGGGGAAAGAGCATCGGCGACGGAATGATCAGCCCAGCCGCATCAGGTTCCGGTCCTCGAGTTCCAGGGCGGCGGCCTCGACTTCCTCTGCGAGGCGCCCGGCGCTCCAGCCCAGCGCCCGTCCGGCAATCGTCGCAATCTCCTGCAGATCCCGGCCCGTCAGTGACCCTGATATCGCCAGGGTGCTGCGGCGCATGACGATATCGGCCAGATGTTCGACGAACTCGGTGCGGACGATGTAGTCAATTTCCGATCGGCTGTAGCTTTCTGAATCCGGCAGTCGGCCCTCATCATCCGGCTCATGTGTGGCGATCTGCGTGGCTCTGGTGCCATATCGCGACAGCAGCGCCTCGAGACGCCGTTCTCCAGCGCCCGTCTCCGAGTGAGCCAGAGCCAGCCAACTTGCTCGCGATGCAGCATCAGCCGGGAAATCCCTGCCGCCGCCGATCGGCATGGTCTGCGTCGTCACCTTGCGGCTGCGCTGCAGGCGGCCGAGCACGGTGTCGGCGACTTCCTCGGCGAAGCCGCGAAAGGTCGTCCACTTGCCGCCGATCAGCGAGATGACTGCGAAAGGTCTGTTCCGATCCGGCTCGGCGACGGGCGCCGAGTGGTCACGGCTGATCAAGCCGGGCACCGATGCATCCGAGGCCGGCAGCGGCCGGATGCCGCTATAGGCATAGACGATCTGGTCGCGCTCGAACGCCATCCCCGGCAGCAGCGTCCGTACGCTGTCGAGCAGGTACTCGACTTCGTCAGGTTCGCAGCGCACCGCGTCGGGGTTGTCGGCCTTGATGTCGGTGGAGCCGACCAGCGCTAGGCCGAGATAGTCGTAGACAAGGCAGATGCGGCCGTCATCGGCCTCGAAATAGAGCATGCGTCCGGCCAGGCTTTTGACCATCTCGTCGTGCTTCAACAGGATGTGCGAGCCCTTGGTGCCGCCGATCATCTTCGACGGCGCGCCTAGCGAATCGTTGACATCGTCGATCCATGGACCGGCGGCATTGACCACCAGCTTCGGCCGCACCGAAAAGGCCGCGCCGTTTTCCGGCTGGAAGGTCAGCACGCCATCGGCGGACTTCGCCAGCGCCGTGTAGTTCGCGCTGGCCGAGGCCGCGTTTGCCTGCAGCCCATCGAGGATCAGTTCGAGCACGAGCCTCTCGGGGTGGCTTATCTTGGCGTCGTAATAGGTGCCGGTGGCGACGATCGAGGGGGCGAGCGCCGGCATCTCACTGAGCGCCTGGCGCCGCCCGACCATGCGGTGACGCGGCATGACCTGGTTTCGCGAGCCATAGAAATCATAGATCATCAGGCCGATCTTGATCAGGACGGCGCCACGGCTGCGCGGCGCGCTGGTCGAGCCGAACAGCGTCCGCAGCGCCGCCAGCATGCCCTTGCTCCAGGAGAAGATCGGGATGACCGTTGGCAGCGGGCTGACATAGTGCGGCGCGTTCTTCAAAAGCAAATTGCGTTCGAGCGTCGACTGCGCCACCAGCCTGAACTCGCCGGTTTCGAGATATTTCAGACCGCCATGAATGAGCCGCGATGGCGCAGCACTCGTGCCGGAGCCGAAATCCGCCTTGTCGACGATCAGGCAGCTGACGCCTTGCGCGCACAGATCGCGAAACAGCCCTGCCCCGTTGATGCCGGCGCCAAGAATGACGACGTCGGCCTCCCCGGCTCCGGCCATGGCGGCCAGACGCCCGGCTGGATTTTCCGTACGTATCGCTTCGCTCGAGCTCATGGCGCTTTCGTCTTGACGATGCGCAGCTTCACGCCGGCCCGTTCGAGGGCTTGCGCCCGCGCATCGCCCAGGCCTTCGGTCGCCAGCACGACATCGAAGCTGGTCAGATCATCGAAGACATGCAGCGCGATCCTGTCGAACTTGGCATGGTCGATCAGAAGGATACGCTTGACCGATGCGGCCATCATCGCCTGCTTGACCCGCACGACATTGGGATCCTGGATGAAGGCGGTGGTTCCGGTGATGGCCGAAGCCGAACAGATCAGCACATTGGCGCGAAGCTGTGCCACCGCGTTCTCGCAGACGATGCCGATATAGGCGTTGTAGGTGTTGTGGTACTGGCCGCCGAGACAGATGAAGTCGAGTTCGTCGACATGGGTCAGCAGTGCAGCCGTCGCCACTGAGTTGGTGATGACGGTCAGCGGCTTGACGTCGAGCAGGAGCGTAGCGACCGCATTTGCCGTTGACGAATCGTCCAGCATCACCACCTGGCCAGCTTCGATATAATCGAGTGCTGTCCGCGCCAGAGCATCCTTTTCGGCCCGGTTGACCGTCACCCGGTAGCGGAAGGCGCTTTCGTAGAGACCGGAAGGCTGAACCGTGACCGCACCGTGCAGCTTGCGCAACACGCCCTGCTGCGCCAGCCGGTCGATGTGCCGGTGGATGGTCATGCGCGACACGCCGAAATGCTCGACCAGATCGTCGATGCGTACCTGGCCGAGCTTGATCACATAATCGGCGATCTCTTCGCGTCGTTCGTCGGCCTTGATCATGCGCTTCCCCCGGTGTCTGGCCGCGCCAGTTTCTCGATGTCAGGCCAATGCGGTTCGAGCGCACCGGCTATGCGGCCATAGAGGGAAAAGCGCTCGTTGAACACAGCACTCGAGGCCGGCACTGGCTCGTATTGGCGCGCGGTCATGCCGACTTGCCTGGCGCCTTCTTGCGGCGTCGCGAAGATGCCAACCGCCGCACCCGCGCAAAGCGCAGCGCCAAACGCCGCGGCCTCGTCGGTCGAGGTAACGATGACCGGGGCGTTCAACACATCGGCAAACATCTGGACGAAGGCCGGATTGCGCGAGCCGCCGCCGGTCAGGCGGATTTCGCTGATGGCAAAGCCGTCGCGCAAGGCTTCGACATGGGTACGATGATTGAAAGCAATGCCCTCCAGAACCGCCTTGAGCATATCGCCACGATTGTGCCAGCCATGAAGGCCGACAAAGCTGCCGCTGGCGACATCGCCAAAGGGGGAGCCGAACAGATAGGGATGAAACAGGATGGTCGACCGCTTTTTAAGCGCCTCGTCGATCTCTGTTGCCAAAACCTCGTGGATCGAGCCACCACCGACCGATGCCCTCTCCTGTTCCGAGCGGCAGAACGTGTCGAGAAACCAATCGTAGTTCGCGGTCGAGGCCGGCGAGATCGCCATGTTGTTCCAGCGGCCGGCGTCGATGGCGTTGCGACAGAGCCAACGCGGGTCGACGCGCGGTTGCGAAGAGACCACTTCGTTGATGGAATAGGTCCCGGCGACAATGGCAAGCACATCCTCCTCATGGCCGCCCATGCCAAGTGCGGAGGCAGTTACGTCATGCAGGCCGCTCGCCACCGGTGTCCCCTTGGCAAGGCCGGTCATATCGGCGGCCTCGGCGGTAACGTGGCCGGCGATCTCGGCCGAATGCGCCATCGGCGGCAGCGCGTCGAAAAGATCGTCCAGTTCGAAGATGCGCATCGCTTCCAGCGCGTAATCCTGCGTGCGGAAATCCGTGAATGAGGTGCTGGCCTCGGTACGGTCGGTGCCGATCGTGCCGGTCAGGCAAAAGCGCAGCCAATCCTTGCAGGCCAGTATATGCCCGATGCGCCCATAGCGGTCGGGTTCGTTCTTCCTGATCCAGGCCAGCAGCGCCGACGGCGCAGACACGTGCGGCGCCTGGCCCGTGCGCGCCAAGGCGTCTTCGAAGACCCTATCCGCCGACCATCGTTCGACAATCTCGCCGGCGCGGCTGTCGAGCGACAGGATTCCGGGGCCTAGCGGCCGACGATCCTTGTCGAGCAGATAAAGACCGTCGCCATGCGCGGTCGCCGCCACCGCCCTGATGTCGCCTGCCGGGCGGCCGGACAGCGCGATCGCCTCCTTGATCGCGTCGGCGGTCGCTTGCCAGAGGCCAGCCATGTCGCGCTCCACCCAGCGCGCATGGGGCATCGACTGCGGGACGCGCCGGCGCGCCACCGACAACTGCGTGCCATCAGCATCGAAGATCACCGCCTTGGTGACCGTGAGACCGTTATCGATTCCGAGCAGACTGGGCATGGGCGCCGCCGCTTTCAGCAACTGGTGAAGGGCGCTGCAAGGCAACCCTGCAGGTTGGGATAAGGATGACAGACATGACGACGATCAACGAGCAACGGTGATACAAAAGCGACGCATCCGACGCGGTAAAAAGACCATACTAGCATGTTAAGTTAACGTCAATACGTGAGATATTTTGCGGATATGTCTGACTTTATCTGCGACGAAAATTGCCATCCCCTCGTACCGCATCCGATGCGGACGAAGTTCCGGCTAGTGCCCAACTGGCCGGATAGCCTTCAACCCCGCGCTGGGAGCCAGAGAGCACGGTAGATTGACGAACGCGCTTCGACTGGCTTTGCGAGTTCCTGCGCAACGACCTGATAACCCGCGCCGCTTCGGCGCCGTTCAAAGAAAACGCGACGACTCAAGAAGCTCAGCCACCCCGTCCAGTTCCTTGTGCAGGCGATGCCAGCGACGGTCGAGATAAACCAGCGAATGCGCCTCCGGAGGGACCTCGTCCGGCAGCACCTCGCCGTCAAGGAGTTCGGCCGCGACAAGCGTCGCGCCCTCGATCGGCAGAACGCCGAGCCGACGGGCGCGGAACCAGGTCGAAACGCCGGTATAGCGCGGTTCGCCGGTGGGCAGCCGCGCCCAGGCGCCTCCCGGAGGGAAGCGTTCCGCGCCGCTCGACGCGCAGAGCTGCGCTAGGTCGATATCAGTGAAGCGCAGCAGGTGGATCACCATGGTCTCGGCCCGCAGCAAGGGCTCGGACGAAGTCGATTTCATCGAGAGCGAGAAGGCGACGACCGGCGGCGCGGCACTTACCGAGATCAGCGAGGATACGGTCATCGCCACCGGTCTGTCGCCGGGATCGGCCGTGATCACGGCAACACCGGCCGGATGGTGGCGAAAGGCTTCGCGGAAGGCGTTGGTCATTGGATGCGGGAAGCTCATCGACGTCTCTCTTCTGCAGCGTGCATAAGGGCCGGACGGCGTCCGCCGTCCGGCCCTTGCGACTACTTCTTCTCGATCAGGTCGTAGAACTGCCAGGTGCGATCGCTCCACAGCCCGCCGATGTCGCGACCAGCCGAGGTGACGATCGACGGCGCGATCGTGAAATGATTGGCAGCCACCATCATCTCGCGGAAGGTGCGCTGGATCACGCCGGCGCGCAGCGACGCGCCGCCGCCCGCGCGGTAGGCGAAGTTGCAGATATCGACGCCAACCTCGTGAATCTCGGATTTGGCCAGATGGACAAGGCTGATCTGCCGCGTCGATACGCTGTTGCCGGCTTCGACCGTCGCCTCGATGTCGCGCCAGGTTTCGAAGACAAAGGCGCGGGCAGCGCGATAGCGGGCTTCGGCGCGGCCATAATCGTGCCAGAACTTCTCGCTCTCGCCGATCAGGCCGGCGCGACCCGATTTGCTGCGGGCGAACTTGGCGATCTCGTCCAGCATCCGCCGCCCAGTACCGAGAGCCCAACCGGTATGCCCGATTGCGGCGAGGCCGACGACACCGAGACTGAAGAACTCCTTTTGGCGCAGCGGCGGTGCGGTCAGGATCGGGAAGACGAGATCGTCGGCGATGAAGACATCCTCGGCCGCATAGTCGATGCTGCCGGTGCCGCCGAGGCCCAGAACGTCCCAATTGCCGAGCTGCTTGTGCTGCGAGATCGGCGCATGGGCGCACATGATAATCACATTGCCCTTGTCGTCCTTCGCGGGCTTGCCGGTGCCGTCATCGACGAAGGCGGCACTGTGGCTATAGGTGGCGTGGCTGAACCCGCTGCCATAGCTCCACTTGCCGTTCAGCCGGTAGCCGCCGTCGACCTTCTTCAGCATGCCAAGCGGCGCGCCCTGCCCCGAGAAACGGTTGTCGGTGCCCGGCGCGAAAAGCCGCTCGACCGCGCTGTCCGGCAGAAAGGCCGCCGACATCGCACCGATGCAGCAATGCACCATGGAAACCCAGCCAGCCGCTCCCGAATACCAGGTGATCGTCTCCAGCAGTTCGAGACCATGGGTGGGTCGCAACTGCGCGCCGCCGAGGCTCTCCGCGGCGAAGATATGCGACATGCGCAACGGCTTCAGCAGCTCGAACGTGGCCGAAGTCAGTTCGCCGCTCTCCTCGTCGGCGATGGCGTTGGCTTCCAGGGCCGGCCCGATCTCCGCGATCTTCGTCAGCAGGTCGCGATAGTCGGTGGTCGTCCCCCACGAGCCATGCTTGATGGGTTTGTTCATTGTCTTCTCCTCCTTTTTCAAATGCGGTCAGCCGGCGAGGAAGTCGCCGATCTTCCTGAGCGTTTCGGATTTTTCCTGCATGACGAAATGACCGGCATCCTCGACCAGGATCAGCCGTGCATCGGGCAGCGCCTCGACGAAGAGCGGCGCCTGGCTCGCCGGCAGCAGACGGTCCTTGGTGCCCCAGACGACCAGCGTCGGGTTGGTGATGCGCGCCAGGAAGCGCCGCAGGTTCGGATGGCCCATGCCGAATGGCATCAGTAGCCGGCCGAGCGTCTCGCCTTCGCGGGCGCGATCGGCGCCGAAAGCCTCCGCAAAGGAGGGGTTGGAACCATCCGGGAAATAGCGCAGCGCCACCGAGACGTCGTGCGCCAGATAGGCCGGCAGCTCCTGCGGCGCGACCGCGCCCAGATCGGTGGCCGGATGCGCGGGGTCGTTGAGCCCTGCCGGCGCGATCAGCACCACCTTGTCGAAACGCTCCCGCGCAAGGCCGGCGAGCTCGGTCGCCATCCAGCCGCCCATGGAAAAGCCGATGAGATGAGGCTTCTCCGGCAGGTTCAGAACATCGAGCAGGTTCAGGTAGTGCAGAACCATGTCGGACATCGCAGCGACATGCGGCGCCGGGCCAGAAAAGCCGAAGCCCGGATGGCTCGGGCAGAGCACGCGGAAGCGGTCGGCGAGGCCCTCCGCGAAGTCGAAGCCTTCAAGCGTCGAGGCGCCGTGCAGGAACAGCACGGGCTTGCCTCTACCGATGGCCTTCACCACCGTTTCCGTGCCGCCGATATCGTATTCGAGGGTTTCGAATTGAACGGCCATTTTCACTCTCCTCAAACAGGTGCGGCCTCAAACAAGGTCCGGCTGGATCAGCACTTTGCATTGCGTGGTGCGGCGGCGAAGGCTCTCGAATATCTGCGGAACTGGCGAGAGGTCGATCCGGTCGGTGACCAGAGCTTGCGGTGCGAAAGGTCCGCCGCGCAGCGCATCGAGGGCGACGCCGAATTCGTTGTGCTGATGGAAGAAGACCGAGAACAGCAGGTTCACTTCCTTGGTCAGCGCAATGAACGGATCCCATTCGTCGCCGCCGATACACAAGCCGACGCCAACCACCGTGCCCTGCAGCCGCACCGCTTCGACCGCCGCGCCGATGAGGCCGCGCTTGCCGACGCATTCGAAGACAATGTCTGGCGCTCCGCCACAGAGATCGGCGAGGTTTTCGGTCAGCTTTTCGCCCGAAAGCGCGAAGCCGGTCGCGCCGAGAGCAAGCGCACGCTCGCGCTGATGGCCGTGGATGTCGGCCACCACGACACGCGACGCCCCCATCCGCCGCGCCCAGAAGGCGACGAGCAGTCCGATCGGCCCAGCGCCCAGGATGGCGACCCGATCCCCCGGCTTCATGCCCGAGCGGACGATGCAATGCAGAGCGACCGACAGTGGCTCGGCCAACGCACCATCCTCGAGCGCCACATCGCCGGGCAGGATATGACACTGGCGTGCGGCCACGGTCGCGTATTGCGCATAGCCGCCGCCGATCAGCTCCATCTCGCGACAGCGCGCCGGATCGCCGCGCTCGCAGGCTTCGCAGTGTCCGCAACCGCGCATAGGCGCGACGGCGACACGGTCACCGATCCGAAGGCCTGTTGCCTCCGATCCGACCGCGACGATGTCCCCAGAGAATTCATGGCCGAGCACGAAGCCTGCCTCGATGCCGAAAGGCACGGGGTCCTCGGTGATATGCAGATCGCTGCCGCAGATGCCGCAGGCGGCGACACGCAAGACGACCTCGCCCGGTGCCGGCGTCGGGTCCGGCACCGTGCCGATCCGCAGCGGGACGCCGACCCTATCGAAGATGGCGGCTTTCATGAATCCTCCTCGTCAGCGGTTCGGGTCGACGAGCTTGCGTCGGATCGGGAACCATGGTGCATCCCACCGTTTCGAGATCAGGCCCCAGATGCCCGTCCGGGCGTAGAGCGCGACCAGAAGCGTCATCAGGCCGAGGACAACGAAATAAGTCGCGCCGTATTCGCCGAACCAGCGGTCCGCGATGAAGAAAATCAGGGATCCGATCAGAACGCCCTCGATGGAGCCGATTCCGCCGACCATGACGATGAAGATCGCGACGTTGGCCCACATCGGATCGAAGGCCGAACCCGGGGTGATGCGGAGCTGCGCCATGAAATAGATCGCCCCGGCAAGACCGCAGCCGACCGCCGACGCGACGTAGATCAGGAAGCGCAGCTTGACGACATTCACGCCCTGGCTTGCGGCCGCGACCGGATTGTCGCGCATGGCGATCAGCGCAAGGCCGAAGCGCGAGCGAAGCAGCCAGTAGCTGCCGCCCAGCGTGACGAGCAGCATCCCCGCGCAGAGCAGCGACATGGCGACATTCCGCTCGAAGGCCGAATAGTCCTTCATCACGCGAAGCGACATGCCCGCGCCGGAATTGACGAGCGGCAGGTTCGAGGCGGTCAGCCGGAAGACCTCGGCCACCACCCATGTGCCGATCGAAAAATAGGGGCCATCCAGGCGATGCAGCAGCAGGTAGATCGGCACGGCCAGCGCGGCCGG
The DNA here is from genome assembly GCF_040322895.1 of Mesorhizobium sp. M0088. Taxonomy (NCBI): domain Bacteria; kingdom Pseudomonadati; phylum Pseudomonadota; class Alphaproteobacteria; order Hyphomicrobiales; family Phyllobacteriaceae; genus Mesorhizobium; species Mesorhizobium sp. M0088. The sequence continues at coordinate 24,286 of NZ_JAMYUI010000010.1, read as the reverse complement.
CACCAGCAGCGAAAGGAAGACCGCCACAAACGGATTGATGCCGTAAGTCTGGGCCAACACGAAGAGCGCATAGCCGGCCGCTCCCATGAAGGCATGCTGACCCACCGAGACGAGGCCGGCATAGCCGGCGAGCAGGTTCCACATCTGAGCGACGGCGATGTAGCAGCACAGCACCAGAATCGACCGGATCGTGCCGGTCGAGGCCCACCATGGCATGGCGGCGACACCGATCAGCGCCAGCACAGCCAGCGTCATCGCGATGCGACCGGACCGGGTCTGGCGCTGGACCAGGACCTCAGGCACCTCGGTTGCCACATAGGGGATCGCACTCATGACAATGCCTTTCCGAACAGGCCCTGCGGGCGGGTCGCCAGCACGATCAGGAAGACGATATGTCCGGCGAGCACGCCGAAGCCCGGATCAATGCGGAAGCCGATGGCCTGCGAGATGCCGAGGACCATCGAGCCGGCGAAGGCGCCCCATACCGTCCCCATGCCGCCGATGATCACCGCTTCGAAGGCGTAGATCAGCTGTGCAGGTCCGTCGGCCGGCGCGACGGTCGACCGCAACGCCTGGAAGACGGCTGCAAAGCCGAGGATGCCGACCGCTGCCGCTGTCGCCATCGCATAGACGGCGCGCGGATTGATGCCGGTCATCGCCGCTGCCTCGACATCGGCCGACGCGGCGCGGAGCGCCCGGCCGAAGCGCGTGCGCTTCAGAGTCAGGTCGAGGCCTCCTGTCAACCCCGTGGCGACGGCCAGCACGATCAGCGGCAGGAGGCCGACATAGATACCGCCGATCTCGATGGATTGACTCTCTATTCCATGGCCGGGCAACGATCGGCTGTTCGCGGACCATATCTGGAGCATCAGGTTCTGCAGCGCGATCGACAGTCCGAAGGTGGCGATCAGCGAGGGCAGCGGATCGCTGCCCACCACGCGGTTCAGCACGGCCTTCTGCAGCACCCAGCCCATCAGCACCGCGAGCGGCACCAGTAAGATCAGCACAGGCAGCGGTCCCAGACCCCAGGCCGTGGCTATCGAAATGCCTATCAGCGACAAAAGGATCACCAGATCGCCATGGCTGATGTTGACGATCCGCATGACGCCGAACATCAGCGCCATGCCGAGCGCATACTGGGCATACATGCCGCCCAGCAGGACTCCCTGCACCAAGGCGTCAAACCACTCCATGGCCTGCTCCAAAATAGGCTTTGCCGATCTGCTCACGCGTGATCTCGGCGGACCTGCCGGTCAGGGTCACGCGCCCCTCCAGCATGCAGTAGAGGCGGTCCGTGGCGGTTCGGGCGAGGCCGACATCCTGTTCGACCACGATCATCGCCGTTCCGGTGGCGCGGATTTCGGGCAAGGCGGCATAGATCTCGCGGATCACCTTCGGCGCAAGACCAAGGCTGCTCTCGTCGCAGAGCAGCACGCGAGGCTGGCAGAGCAGTGCGCGGCCGATCGCCACCATCTGTTGCTGCCCGCCCGAGAGGCTCTGGACCTGCGTGCGGGCCTTCTCCTTTAGGATCGGGAACAGCAGGTGCAACCGCGGCAGCGTCCATCCGCCCTTGGCGCCCATGCGCGCGGCCTGGTCGATGGCGACGCGCAGATTGTCCTCGACCGACATGCCGGTGAAGAGCCGACGGCCCTCCGGCACGATGGCGACACCCTTCTGCACCATGCGGTCGGTGGTGGTGCCGCCAACGGCCTCGCCGTGCAGCAGCACCATCTCGCGCGCAACCGGGAGCAAGCCCATGATCGAACGCAGGAGTGTGGATTTTCCTGCCCCGTTAGCGCCGATCAAGGCCACGGCCTCACCCTGGTGCAGCTCGATGTCGACGCCGTAGAGCGCCTGGAAATCGCCATAGCGGGCCAACAGCCCGTGGGTGGAAAGAACGGCCGTCATGCCTCGATCCCCATGTAGACGCGCTGGACCTCGGGCAGCGCAATCACTTCGGCTGGCACGCCTTCAGCGATCTTCTCGCCGAAGTTCAGCACCAACAGCCGGTCGGCCACCGCCAGCAGCGCGTGCAGCACATGCTCGATCCACACAATGGTGATGCCGCGGTCGCGTATGCGGCGCACCAGCGCCACCAGCGCCTTCGATTCATCGTCGGTCAGCCCGCCCGCGATCTCGTCCAACAGCAGCAGCTTCGGATCCGACGCCAGCGCGCGCGCCAGCTCCAGCCGCTTGCGATCGAGCAGAGTGAGCGCGCCGGCCGAGACATTGGCCTTGTCGGAGAGCTCGCAATCGCGCAGGACCTGGGCGCAGAAAGCATAGCTCTGCTTCTCGGACCGGCCGCCCCCGAAAGCGGCGGCGACCAGCAGGTTTTCGAAGGTGGTCATGCCGGAATAGGGACGCGGGATCTGATAGGTCCGCCCGATCCCCATCTGGCAGCGCCGGAAGGGCGGCTCGCCGCGAAGCGCGGTGTCGCCGAGCTGGATCTCGCCGCCGGACGTCTTCAAATCGCCGCTGATCATGTTGAACAGCGTCGTTTTGCCCGCCCCATTCGGGCCGAGGATGCCCAGCACCTCGCCCCGATGCACGTCGAAGCTCACCTCATGCAGGACGCGGACAGCGCCGAAGGACTTCGACACGCCGTGCGCTTTCAGCAGGATTTCCCTACCCATAACTCTGCCCGCGTTCCCGCTCATGTCACCAGGCGATCGGCTGGATAGCCTGCTGCGGCGCGAAGAGCTGATTGACAGTGTTGTCGACGATCTTCAGGTCATAAGGCCATTTCTCGCCCTTCACCCACTGGCCGCCGAAGATCGGCGTCTTGCAGATGTTCTTGTGGGGCGAGCCGTCGAACTTGATATGACCGACCAGCGTCTGCAGATCGGTAGCGACCAGAGCGTCACGATTGGCCGCACGGTCGAGCGGATTGGAAGAGCGCTTCAGTATGTCGAGGGCGACCTCGAGCAAGGCATGCGAATAGCCCAGCGGCTGCGTCCACTGGCGCTTCGTATCGGCTTCCCATTGGCTGGCGATGTCGCTGCTGACCTGGCCGGTCAGCGACGACTTGAACGGGAAGGCCGGGGTCCACCAGACCTCCGAGGACATGCCGTTGCCTAGAGGACCCATGGCCTCGACGCCACCCGGGAACAAGAGCGCCGCCGCCACCGTGACCGCCTTCGGCTTGAAGCCCTGCTGGTTGCACTGGGTGACGAAGGTCTTCAGATCGTCGGGATAGGTAATGCCGCCGATGATCTCGCAGCCCTGCTTCTTGAACTCGGCTATCTGTGCGGAAAAATCATTGGTGCGGGGCTGGAAATAGCCGGGCACCACGACCTCGTAGCCGGCCTTGCGGGTCGGCGCTGGCAAGCCATATTCGTCGTTGCCCCAGGTCTCGCCGTCGATGTTCTGGGGGAACAGCATCCCGACCTTCTTGTTGGTCTCCAGATGGTTCCAGAGCCCGACGAAGGTGTTCAACGCCTCGTCGAGGCCCCAGAAGAAATGATAGGTCCAGTCGAAGGTCTGCTTGCCGCCGCCGCGCGGCATGATCACCGCTTGCCAGGGAGCGCCCGAGGAAATGCAGGGCGTTTCATAGAGCTCGGCCTGCTCGGCCGCGGGCAGGATCGTGTCGGTGGTCGAGGCCGGCACGAGCAGATGCACCTCGTCGTTCAGGATCAGATTGCCGGCGATTTCCGATGCCTTGTTCGGATTGGACTGGCTGTCGCGGTCAAGAATCTCGATTTCGTAGGTATTGCCGTCGGCGCATTGCAGTTGGCCGCCGAGCAGGGCGCGGATCTTCTGCAAGGTGTAGCCATCCGTTTCACCAAACAGGGCGAGCGGTCCGGTCGTCGGGCTGAGATAGCCGAGCTTGATCTTTCCCGCCGTCGCGGCGCGCACATAGGCCGGCATGCCAAGCGTGCTGGCGGCAAGGCCGGCTCCAATCCCCTTCAGGACGCTTCGGCGGCTGGGCCGCAAGCCCGATTTCACCAGTCTGTTGTAGTAGCTCATCGTCGGTTCCTCCCTGGGTTAAGTTTCTCCGGCCCACGGGACCGGTCTCAGTTCAAAGCGGCTTCAGGTCATCCTCAGCAGTGAGCCGCCATCGATGACGATCAGCGAGCCCGTGACGTAAGACGCGGCCGGCGACGCCAGATAAAGCGCCAGGCCCTTGATCTCTTCCGGGTCGCCGATCCGACCGAGCAGCGACTGGGCCTCGAAGGCCTTGCGGTCCGCCGGATTGCGCAGCCGGCCGCCGGCGATGTTGGTGATGAACGGTCCGGGCAGGATGGCATTGATGCGGATGTTGTAGGCGCCAAGCTCCATCGCCATGTGGCGAACGAGATGGTTCACCGCGGCCTTGGCGGGCATGTAGGGCGTGCCCACGATGCTCTCGTTGATCAGCGATGCAATGGACGACGTGACGATGATCTGGCCGCCGCCATTCGGCTTCATGTGCCGGACGGCATGCTTGATCGTGGTGTAGACCGAGGTCAGGTTGATCTCGATCACCTTGTCCCAGTGCTCGTCGGGCAGGTTCTCGATGGCGCCCTCGGAGTTCCTTTCGCCCGTCGGGGTGTTGAAGCCCGGCCCGGCATCGATCCCGGCATTGGCGAACACGACATCGATCGAGCCTGCCTTCCCGGCGACCTTGTCGAAGGCTGCGGCCATGGCCGCGCGGTCGCCGACATCGACAACCTGGCCCCAGACATCGCCACCCACCGCCCTGATCGCGGCCACGGTCGCGTCAAGCCCGGCAGGGTTCAGGTCGAAGATACAAACCTTCGCTCCGTGCTCGGCCATGATCTCGGCATAGGCCTGCCCGATGCCGCTGGCGCCCCCGGTGACGATCACCGACTTGCCTCTGACATCGAACATCTTTTCAAGTGCGGCCATCAGTTTCCTCCCTTGTGCGACAGCACGAAGTCGAACTCCACGTCGTAGAACGGGGCCGCAACCTCGACCCTGGCGGCAGCTTCGGCGTCCTCGACCTTGCGGAATTCGGCGAGCAGGCTCTTCTTCACGCCGAAGACGGCATCTGAATCGATGTACGGGTCGTCCGGGTCGAAGATGTGCGTGGTCAGCGCTTCGAAGCCCGCGGCCTCGACGATGTAGTGGAGATGCGCCGGACGATTTGGGTGACGCCCCAGCGCGCCCAGCAGCTTGCCGACCGGGCCGTCGTCCGGGATCGGGTAGTATTTGGGCTTCACGCCGCGGAACCAGTAGCGCCCGTCCGCGCCGGTGCGGAAGACGCCGCGCAGGTTGAAGTCGGGTTGGATGCCCTTCTGCTGCACGTCGTAGAAGCCCTCGTCATTGGCCTGCCAGACGTCGATCTTGGCGCCTGCGATCGGGTTGCCCTCGGTATCGAGGATGCGGCCATGCACGAACATGGGCTCGCCCTTCTGGTCGAGGCAGATGTTGGAGCCCATCGGCAGTTCGGGGGCGTCGGCGACGTGGAAGGGTCCCAGCACCGTCGATTCCGAGGCGCCCGACGGCTTGCGGTTGTTGATCGCATCGACCAGCATCGAGACACCGAGAACATCCGACAGCAGGATGTATTCCTGCCGCCACTCGTTGCAGATCTGGCCTGTCCGCGTCAGGAACATGATCGCGCCGAACCATTCCTCCTGTGTCGGCTCGATCTCCTTCACCGCCTCGTGCAGCTTGCGGGTGATGACCTCCATCACCTCTTTGAGTCGCTCGTCCTTGGCGTTCCTGTTCCGCGCCACCACGACCTCGGCCGAGTTCGCTTCGGTGAAATAGCCGGATTCGTGTTCGTCGATCATGCGATCCTCCTCAGCGCGCCAGAACGGATTTGAAGACCCGGCGCAGTTCGGCCGCCGGATCGGCCGCCAGCGTTTCGGAACGCCAGGCAACATGATGGTCGGGACGAACGATCAGGCAGCCGTTGTCGCGGATCTCCCGCGCGCCGGCCCAGTCGCCGGTATGATCCTCGATCGCGCGACGCGGGCCGATCACATGGCTGCGGATCGGCAGACCGAGTTCCGCGCCCACCGTCTCCGCCGCTGCGACCCACGCCTCGCCGCCAATGCCGGTCAACAGCGTGAACTCGCCATGCCCGCAAAGATCGAGCGTCGAGACTTTCCTGCCGGAGCGCTCGAAGACCCAGACATGCGGCAAGCGCGCACCGGGCCACGTTGTCGGCGCATAATGCAGCTCGCGATCCTTCTCGAAAGGCGGCTCGCCCTGGCCGTCGGTCACCACCGCGCCGGAGGCATAGCGCTGGTTCATCTCGACGCCATGGGCGTCGAACTCGTACTTCTTGAAGGCGATGGCCTTGCGGAGCGCCTCGCGCTGCGCTTCGGCGACGGGCGTCGCATCGGCGCGAGCCTCCATGTTCCTGTGGATCTTGTCGTGATCCACGCCGCCGTCCATGCCGAGCGCCTCGAAGATCGGTCCGAATTCGGCGATGGACTGGTTCGCCCGTGTCACGATCTGGCGCGCGATCGGTGCGCGCTCGGCCGAGAAGCTGTCCAGAAGCCCGACCCCCGCCTGCCCCTTGACGACCTTGGCAAGCTTCCAGGCGAGGTTGAACCCGTCCTGGATCGATGTGTTCGAGCCGAGCCCGTTCGAGGGCGGATGCCGGTGCGCGGCATCGCCCATGATGAACACCCGCCCCTTCTGCATGTGCGTGGCGAAGCAGTTGTTCACGGTCCAGGTGTTGGCGCCCAGGAGCTCGATCTCGAGCGCGGGATCTCCGACCAGTTGACGCGCGACGCTGGTGGCCAGTTCCGGCGTCACTTCAGGCGGCGGCTGGTTGATGTCGTAGCCCCAGACGATCAGCCATTCGTCCCACGGCCGCACCATGCGCACGAGACCCATGCCGATGCCGCCGACGTCGGCGCCGGGCTGCATGACCCAGTAGAGGACGCTCGGCCGGTGGGCGACATATTTCGAGAGATCGGCCCTGAACAGGATGTTCATCGAGCCGCCGACGCCCATCTTGCCCTCGAGCGGCAGGCCCAGATGCTCGGCCACCAGCGAGTTGCCGCCGTCGGCGCCGACGAGGAACTTCGACCGCACGGTGAAATCCTTGCCCGACAGCCGATCGTGGCAGGTCGTCGTCACGCCGTCCGCATCCTGGACATGGCTGACATATTCCGTGCTCATGCGGGCCTGCGTGCCGCGGGCGCAGGCCGACTTGAACAGGATCGGCTCCATGAAGGTCTGCGGCAGATCGTTCATGAAGCAGGGAGACGACAGGAGATGTTCGGCCTTGGAGAGCGGATGGACGCCCCAGCTTTTCATGCGGCCGATCTCCTCGCCGGCCAGGCTTTCGCAGAACACGTTCTCGCCCATCAGCTCCTGCGGGGAGGCGTGCATCATGGCCTCGGCCTCTACCTCCGGCCCAAGGTCTCGCAGCACTTCCATCGTGCGCTGGTTGGTGATGTGGGCACGCGGCGTGTTCGACAACCAGCGATAGCGATTGACGATCATGTTGGCGACGCCGTAGCTGGACAGCAGCGCGGCGGTGGCCGAGCCGGCCGGGCCAGTGCCGACGATCAGCACGTCGGTTTCGATATCCGCCATCAAATTCCTCCCTCGATCTTCGGACCGGTCAGCCTGCGGCGGACCGGAAACAGGTGCAGGCCATTGCGGGACGCGATCAGGCCCCACAGCCCCTTTGGTGCAAAAAGCATTACGACGACGGCGATGAGGCCGAGCGTCATCAAGTACCAGCTGCCGTAGTCGGCCAGCGCCGAGCGCAGCGCAAAGAAGACCAGCACACCGAGGATCGGCCCCTCAATGGTGCCGATGCCGCCGATGACGACTATGAAGATGACGTTGGCGGTCCAGTCGGTGACGGCAAAGGCCGCTCCCGGCGAGATGCGGGCAGTCTGCAGAAAGATCAGCGCGCCGGTCAGCCCGGTGGCGGCCGCGGCGATCAGAAAGACCGCCCATCTGAGCCGGCCGGTATCGACGCCGACCGATTGCGCCGCGTCGACATTGTCGCGCACCGCCGCCAGCGCCAGCCCGAGGCGATTGCGCAGCAGCCAATAGATGCCGCCGGTCACAGCCACGACCAGCGCCAAAGCCAGCCAGTAGGCCAGGACGTCGCGTGCCGCGGCCTCGCGGACGCCGAACAGCGCCCTGATCGCATCGGTGCCCAGAATACTGCTCGTCGCTTCGCGCGGCAGCGAAGTGCCGGTGCCGCCGCCGAGCGCCTTCCACTGCGCGACCAGCAGGCGCGTCACTTCAGCGATCACCCAGGTGCCGATGGCGAAATAGGCGCCCTGCAAACGGAATGCGAAGAAGGCCGTCGGAACCGCCAGCACCAGCGCCGCAAGCCCCCCCAGTGGGATCGCCAGGACCGGATTCCAGCCAAGCAGGATCACGCCGGCGAACATCGCGTAGGCGCCGATGCCGACGAAGGCCTGCTGACCCACCGAGACCAGGCCGCCATAGCCCGCCAGAAGGTTCCATATCTGCGCCAGCGTCAGCATGGTGAGGATGAAGAACAGATCCTGTATGACGCCCCGCGAGGCCACGGCAGGCAGCGCGAGCGCGGCGACGATGACGATCGGCACCGTGATCGCGGTTACGGTTCCGGCGCGGGTGCGGGTTGTCAGTCGATACATGCCGCCCCTCAATCCACTGCGCGCGGAAAAAGCCCGCGCGGTTTGAGCAGCATCACGGCCAGGAAGGCGATGTGGCCGGCCAGGATCTGCCATTCCGGATTGAGCGCGGCACCAAACGTCTGCGCCACGCCGATGATGATCCCGCCCGCGAGCGTTCCCCATAGGCTGCCGAGGCCGCCGATGATCACCGCCTCGAAGGCATAGATCAGCCGCGCCGGCCCGATCGAAGGATCGAAGTTTGCCCGCATGCCGAGATAGAGGGCCGCCAGCGTCACCACGACCATGGCGATCCCGGTGGCGATCGCGAAAATCCGCTTCGGCTCTATCCCCATCAGCCCCGCCGTCACGGCGTCGTCCGAGGTGGCGCGGAAGGCACGGCCGAGCGCGGTGTGGTAAAAGAGCCCGTTCAGGGCAATGATCATCACGATCGCCGAGGCAAAGGTCATCAGCGGCATGATCCCCACCGTGACCAGCCCGAGATCGAGCGATGCCCCTTCCAACGCGCCCACCGGAATACGGCGGCTGTCGGCGGAGAAGGCCTCGAGCAGGCCGTTCTGCAGGGCGACCGACAGGCCGAAGGTGACCAAAAGCGGCGGCAGGATGTCCTTGCCCAGCACGCGGTTCAGCACGACGGTCTGCAGCAGCCAGCCGAGCGCGAACATCGCCGGCATGGCGACCAGGGCAGCGATCCAGGGCGACAGGCCGAGCAGCGTGACGCCCATCAAAACCAGATAGGCGGCAAGAATGATGAGGTCGCCATGGGCGAGATTCACCAGCCGCATGATGCCGAAGACGAGGCTCAATCCCGCTGCAAACAGGGCATAGAGCCCGCCCAGCAGAATCCCCTGCACGAGGGTGTCCAGCCAGATCATCGCCGCGCCACCTCGATCAGGCCACAAGAGCGCTGCTCGAGCAGATGACGGAATCTCGGATCCCTGGTCATGCCGCCACCCCGAAATAGGCGGAATGGATGTCTTCGCGCGTGACCTCGGCCGCCCTGGCGGCCAGCGTGACGCGACCCTCCATCATGCAGTAGACCCGGTCGGCCACCGCCAGCGCCCTGCCGATATCCTGCTCCACCAGCACGATCGCGGCGCCGCTTTCGCGAATCCTGGGAAGGGCTGCGTAGATGTCGCGGATGACGACGGGGGCGAGGCCGAGGCTGATCTCGTCGCAGAGCAGCAATTGGGGGTTCGACATCAGCGCCCGGCCGATCGCCACCATCTGCTGCTGGCCGCCCGAGAGCGCTGTGCCGGGGCTCTTGCGCCGCTCGCGCAGGATCGGAAAAAGATCATAGACCGCGTCGAGGTTCCACGGCCCCGGCACCTGGCGCGCCTGCCCGCCGACCAGCAGGTTTTCCTCGACGGTCAGCGAAGGGAACAGTCGGCGCCCCTCCGGCACCATGGCGATGCCGCGCTTCATGATCTCGGCCGAAGACAGCGCGCCAATCGGCTCGCCCCTGTGCAGCACCATGCCGGGCTCGTTGCCGATCACGCCCGTGATCGAGCGCATCAGCGTGGATTTTCCGGCGCCATTGGCGCCGATGATCGCCACGCATTCGCCCGCGGCCACGCTGATATCCACACCGAACAGCGCCCGGAACTGGCCGTAATTCGCGGTGAGGCCGCGCGTTTCCAGCATCAGACCTCGAGCCCCAGATAGATTTCGCGAACCGCCTTCGAGGCCATGATCTCATCAGGCGCACCGATCCCGATCACACGCCCGAAATCCAGCACGAGAAGCCGCTCTACCACCGAATTCAGGGCGTGCAGCACATGCTCGATCCAGATGATTGTCGTGCCCCTGGCATGGATCGCCTTGATCGTCGCGACCAGGGCCTTGCATTCGCCCTCCGTCAGACCGCCGGCGATCTCGTCCAGAAGCAGAAGCTCAGGGCCTGTCGCCAGGGCGCGGGCGAGTTCGAGGCGCTTGCGGTCGAGAAGGCTCAGCGAGCCGGCCACGAAATTGGCCTTCCTGAGAAGCTCCGTCTCCTCGAGGATACCAGCGCAATCGTCGACCATCTCGGCCTCGCGTCCGCCGCGGCCGAAGGCGGCAGCGGTCAAGAGATTTTCGAACACGGTCAGCCCCTCGAAAGGCTGCGGAATCTGGAAGCTGCGGCCAACGCCCATGCGCGCCCGCTCCATCGCCGGAGCACGGGTCACGTCGCGGCCGAGCAATTCGATGCGACCCTCATTTGCAAACAGATTGCCGGTGATCAGGTTGAAGAGCGTCGATTTTCCGGCGCCGTTCGGGCCGATAATGCCCAGCGCTTCGCCGCGCGGCACGCTGACGGTCACGGAATCCGCAACCTTCAAGGCGCCGAAGGACTTCGAAACGTTTTCCAGCCTGAGTATCATCACTGTCATCCTTGGGTCGCGCCGAACGAGGGCGGCGGTATCAGCCGCCCTCGGCAGCGTCAGGCCAGGGCTTCCATCTTGCCGGCGGTGGGTATCTGGGAGGCGCCGGCGTTTTCGACGATCACCAGATCGAAGCCGCCACCGGCCTTCTTGCGCCACTGCCCGCCAACGAGCGGCGTCTTGCAGACGTTCTTCGCGGCGAAAGGTGGCAATCCCGCACCGCTCCAGGCCACCTTGCCCACTACCGTCGTCAAGTCGGTGGCCGCTATCGCCGCCGCGATCGCCTCGGCATTGGTTGGATCCGACACGCGGCCCATGACATTGGCCGCCACCTCGAACAGCGAATGGACAAAACCGATCGGCTGGGTCCAGGGACGGCCGGTCTTGGCGGTGAAATCCGCAGCGAGTTCGGCCGAACTCTCGCCCGTCAGCGACGATTTGAACGGATGCGAGGCCGACCACCAGACCTCGGACGAGAGGTTGTGGCCGGCGTCGCCGAGCGTCTCGACCGATTGCGGGAAAAGGATCGCCTTGGCCACCGTCACCGCCTTGGGCTTGAAGCCCTGCTGGCGGGCCTGGTTCCAGAAGGTGGTGAAGTCGGGCGGAATGACCACCCCGGTAACGATCTCGGCATTGGCGGCTTTGAAGGCGTTGACCTGCGCGGTGAAATCGTCCGAAAGGTTCTGATAGCGGCCAGGATCGGCAAGGCTGAAGCCGGCGGCGTCGAGGCCGGGCTTCAACCCATTCTTCGGGTCGCCCCAGGCATTGCCGTCGGCATCGTTGGGGAACAGCCCGCCCACCTTGCCGTTGGTGGAAAGCTGCTTCCACATGCCGGTGTAGACGGCGATGATGTCTTCGAGACCCCAGAAATAATGATAGGCGAAGTTGAAAGGCTTCCACGAGGCCGGATCGGCCGGACTGCCCTGCTGGCCGATGAACCAGGGCTGCCACGGCGCCATCGTCGAGATGACCGGCACGCCCTCCGCCTCGCAGGTGGTGGCCACTGGGTTGGTGTTCTCGGGCGTCGAGCCGACGAGCATCAGGTTGATCTCGTCATCGACGATCAGGCTCTTCGCCACCTCGGCCGCGCGATTGGGGTTCGACTGGCTGTCCTTGACGATGACCTCGAAGTTCTTGCCTGCCTCGGAAGCGAGGAAGGCCTTGATGTTGTAGGCATCGCTCTCCGCAAAGCCGGCGAGCGGCCCGGTCTGCGGCGAAACATAGCCCAGGCGGATCTTGGCGCCTTGCGCGATAGCCGGCGTCGCCAGGCGCGAACCGGCGAGCGCCAGGCCCGTCGCCGCCGAGGCTTTCAGTAGGCTGCGTCTTGTGATCATGTGAAGTTCCTCCCTCTTGTTTTATTCTCAAGCCCCCGGACGGCGTCCCTCCCACGCCGACTGAAGGAGTTCCCTTATCGATCCCGGATCGATGGGCCTTGGATTCGCATAGGCATTCTTGACCGCGATCGCCGCCGCGCGGTCGAGATCGGTCTCCTCGATACCGATCGCCTTCAAGCTCAGCGGAGAGCCGACCGACTGTGCGAAATCCCAGAGCCCGCTGCCCGCCGAGCCACCACCGAATGCGTCGGCGATCGGGCCCAGCAGATCGGGCACCGCCGCTTCGTTGAAGGCGGTCGTGTACGGCAGCAGAATGGCGTGGGTTTCGGCATGCGGCGTGTCGAACGAGCCGCCGAAGACATGCACCAGCTTGTGATGCAGCGCCATCGAGACATAGCCGAGCGCGGTCGAGCAGCACCACGCCGCATAGAGCGCCTGCATCCGCGCCGCGCGATCCCGCGGATCGCCGATCAGCCTTGGAATGCCGTCCCGGAAGGCAACCATGGCATCCCTGCACATCAGCACGATCACCGGATTGCGATCGGGGGCATACAAGGCTTCCATCGCGTGAGCGATCGCGTTCATCGCCGAGGTGACGGTGAGACTGACCGGCAGGCTCAGTGTCAGATCGACGTCGTAGATCACCGTCTCGGGGCGAATGTCCGGCGAGCGGCGAGTGGTCTTCTCGCCGGCCGCCGTCTCGCCGAGGATGTCGGTCATTTCAGAACCGGCATAGGTGGTGGGAATGACCACCTGATCGGCGCCGGTGCGCACCGCAATGGCCTTGCCGAGCCCGGTGGTCGAGCCGCCGCCCAAGCTGACGACCGCCGAAGCGCCGCTGCTGCGGAAGGCGTCGACGGCCTTTTCCGTAACCTCGACGGGCGTATGCATGACCGCGCCGGCAAATATCCCGGCGGCGAGGCCGCCAAGACTTGCGGCCAGTCTTTCCGCATCGCCCTTCTGATGCGGTGTCGACAGCACCATCACCTTGTCATGGCCGAGCCGCCGGACTTCCTCCTCGACCCGAGCCATGGTGCCGGCACCGAAGACCACCCGTGTCGTCAGGCCCGGAAAGGTGAAGCTGTCCATCATCGCGCCGCCTCCATGCGCGGGCCACGCCCGGCCGCGAGGTCGTCGAGCATCGTGCCCAGCATGGCAATCTCGGCGTCCGAGACCTCATGACCGCGGCCCGGGAACAGATCGGCCCGCAGGCTCGCGCCAATCCGGCCCAGCGATTGCGCGGCATCGGCAAACGCCGAGACCGGAATCCAGGGATCGGCATCGCCACCGGAAAGATAGATCGGCATTCCGGCCGGCGCGGCCTCCGATCTTTCGTCCGCCGGAACACCGACACGGCAGCCCGTGAAGGCCGCCAAAGCATCCGGCGGCGGCAGCCCCGCGCAGAGGTATTCGATCGACAGACACGCCCCTTGCGAGAAGCCCGCGAGAAGAAGCGGCAGTCCGGGCAGTTCGGCCCGCGCCGCGACCATTGCGGCCGCAAGGTGGTCGAGCGCGTCGGAAAGCTGCGCCCGGGCGACCGGCGTCAACGGGTCGACGGCACGCGCCTCCCACCACATGCCGTGTGGTGCACGCGGCAGGATAAAGGCCACGGCGGTCGCGGAAAGCCGCGACAGCACATGCGACTGCATCTCTTCGGGCGATTGGCCACGGCCGTGGACGAAGACGCAGATCGCCTTCGCCTCCGGGCCTCTTGGCCCAAGCCGGAGCGGACCGCTGCCTGAACTCACGTGAAATCCGCCTCTTCCAGGCCGACCTGCAATTCGCTCTCACGGTCCTTGAACCATGGCGGGAAGACCAGCGTCTTGCCGATCTGGCCCGGGGGCTCGTCCTTGGCCCAGCCTTCGGGCGTAGTCCAGGCAATTTCGAACAGCGCGCCTCCGGGCGAGCGGACATAGCAGGACTTGAAGTAGTTGCGGTCCTTCTGCTCCGAAATATCGGTGAAGCCGAGACCCTCGATATGAGCGCGCAGTTTCAGCTGGTTCTCTTCGTCGCCGGTGTTGAGGGCGAGGTGGTGGATGGTGCCGCCCGCCAGCGTCCAGGTGCCCTGCGGGCTGTCGCGATCGACAATGACCTCCACGCGCTGCGCGACGCCGGCCGCGTCCGGCACGCGGAACACAAGCCCCTCGTGGTCATCGGCCTCTTTCTCCATCGGCAATGCGATGGTCAGGAAGTCGTCCATGGCGGTGCGGTCCATCACCGCCACCACGGCGCCGTAGATTCCCTTGATGCCGTTGGCCTTGCCGATGCCCTGCGCCTCGTTGGTGATGGGCGCGCGTGGATCCCTGTCGCTTTCCACCAGCTCATGCGGGATGCCGCAGGGATGTGCGAAAGCCGCACGGTCAGCGCCAAAACGCGTGATCTTGATCGCCTCGATACCGCGCGCGTTCAACCGGTCCACCCAGAAATCCGCGGCCCCTTTGGGGATCGACTGCATGATGGTGCGCGACTGGTTGGACCCGCGGCGGCCATAGACGCCCGGCTTGCGGAACGGGAAGGTGGTGATGATCGTCGAGGCATCGCCATTGGGCGAGCCGTAATAGAGGTGGTAGACCGGGATGACGCCGTCGAACAAGACCGTGCGCTTCACCGAATGCAGGCCCAGTGCCTTGGTATAGAAATCAAAATCTTCCTGAGCGCTGTCGGTCGAGAGCGTCAAATGGTGGTAGCCGCTGACACGTGCCATCGGTCATCTCCTCCCAGAGGTTTCGGTTTCGCCCCGCCGCTGTGGACAGAGCACGAGGTTGAGATCGAGCGCGTGCTTCCGTTTTCCTCCGTTGGGCGGCAGCGCGCGGAACTCGGCCATGAGGTCGGGTTTGACCCCGAAGATGGCATCCCGGCCGATCGCAGGGTCCGACCGGTCAAAGATGTGGGTCGTCAGCGTTTCGAAGCCCTCCGCCGAGACGCGAAAATGGATATGGGCCGGCCGCTCGAGGCCAAGGCCAAGCGCTGACATCAATTGACCGACCGGTCCGTCCGATGGCAACGTGTAGCCCTTCGGCTTCACCGTCACGAAGACGAAGCGTCCCTGCGGATCGGTGCGGAACCGTCCACGCAAATTGAATTCCGGCTGCCTGTCGGGTTCCTGGTTCTCGTAGAGACCCTCGGCATTGGCCTGCCAGATCTCGACCATCGCATCGCCGATCGCATCGCCGTCGAGCGCGACGATCCGGCCCGCAACCTCCAGCTGCTCGCCCTTGTGATCGCGCGAGATGTTCGCGCCGAGCGGCATCTCCGGCACGTCGGCCCGGTAGAAGGGGCCGGCCAGGGTGTTTGGGGTCGCCCCAACAGGGCGCGGGCTGTTCTGATCCTCGATCAGCGACGACACGCCCAGGACGTCGGCGAACAGCACCCATTCCTGGCGCCGCGCATCGGCGTAGTGGCCAACCTCGGTCAGAAAATCGATCGCCTGGCGGAACTCCTCGCCCGAGGGTCGCAGCTCGACGATCAGCGCGTGCAAACCGTCGACGGCTGCCTGCGCCGCCGCCGCCAGGCGGGACTGGCCCATTGCCGTCAGGCGCCGTGAGAATTCCTCGGCCTGCGTCGAGATCGCCTTGGGGAATTCATCTCGCTTCGGGTCGTGCTGGCCGTGCATTCCGCCGGGGCCTCCCTTCCCCTTGCCAAGCGGGATAGCACGGCCCGACGCGATGCTTGATGAGATGTGGCGTCCCTTGTATAGCGTTTTGCTATGAAGCTGAACGAGCGCCACCTCATGCAGCTCGCCGCGGTGCTGGATGCCGGCGGCGTGTCGGAAGGAGCCGCCATGCTGGGTCTGACCCAGCCGGCGGTCAGTCGATCGCTGGCCATGCTGGAGGCGCGGGTGGGCGAGCCGCTTTTCCTCAAGGGTCGCCGGCCGCTGCAGGCGACACCGCTCGGCTTCCAGTTGGCGGCGCAGGGCCGCACGATCATCACCGCGTCGCGCAAGGCGTCGGATGCGGTCCAGGGCTTCATGAAAGGCACGAAGGGCGTCGTCCGTGTCGGCGGCGTGCCCTTCTTCATGGATGCGATGATCAGCCGGATGATCGGAGAATTCCAGAAGCTCGAACCCGAGGTCACCGTTCAGCAAAGCTATATGAACCTGCCCGAGATGGTCGCGGCGCTGGAGAGCAACCAGATCGATCTCGGGATCGTGCCGATCGGCGTGCTCGACCTGGGACCCGGCTTCGAATTCACCGAAATCCTGCCCGGACGCAACGTCGTGGCTTGCCGGCCCGACCATCCCCTGCTGCGAAATCGCCGCCTCAGGGCGCATGACCTGACCAGCTTTCCCTGGGTAGCCCCCCTACCCGGCTCTCCGCTGATGTCGGACCTGCAGATGATCCTGATGAGCATCGGCATGTCGGACCTCAACGTCCGCTATTCGGGAGGCTCGCTGATGAGCGTGATCAACTTCCTTGCCGAAACCGATGCGCTGGCGGTGCTGCCATTCTCCGTGGTCTTCGCGCAGCGCAAGGAAAACCGGGTGACGGTGCTGCCCTATGAAATTCCGCAGCCCAGCCGCTCGCTTGGTATCCTGCGCCGGGTCAGCGGACCGCGCTCGCCCGCGGCAGAGCGCTTCGCGGGCCACGTCACGACCGCCTTCGAGAATCTGAAGCACATCATCAAACGGCACGAGAATGCCGTCGTCTGGGGGCGGTAATCCAGCCGACATGGCGCCCCTTACAGCTCCAAGAGCCAGGAGCGGACGTTTGGAGCAGCGAGACGATCGGGCGTCCATTGGCCAGTCTCGTTTTTCCCGAACGGGATCCCGGTTTGAGGAGCTGAAGGGCACGCCGGTGAGCGCCAGTATCAGCGAAGCTGGTTCATGGCGCCTATTCAGCATCGCCAGCAATGAAGTGCGGCTCTCCCACCCCATTCCGTGCAGGAATGGAACTCCCGTGCCTGTATTCGGTTGGGTACAAAGCCGGCGTCCCACACGCGCTGGCAAGGGTGCGCTGAGGTGACAGATACTCGACGACGAAGAGGCCGAAGGTTTGTAAGTGCGAATATCGATCTTGGTTGAGCCTCCTGTCACCGGTTTGCCTTCACCTCACGGCGAGGGTAACTCCGCGCGACCAGATCAGCTAATGTCCTCCAAGACCCCGGGCGTCATCTACGACATCAAGGGTCTGTTCCCCAGGCATGTTACGGATGGGCGCTTCTGATGAGGGTTCTGGTCACCGGCGCGGCCGGCTTCATAGGGTATCACGTAGCGAAGCGGCTGCTGGAGCGCGGTGACGAGGTCGTCGGCATCGACAACGTCAACGACTACTACGATCCGCAGATCAAGGAGGCGAGGCTGCGGCTTCTGGACGAGGCGAGCCGCAAGACCAATGCCGGCTATCATTTCATCCGCGGCAATCTCGCCGACAAGAGCGTGGTCGACGCCTGCTTTGCCGACCATGCATTCGACCGGGTGATCCATCTCGCCGCCCAGGCCGGGGTTCGCTACAGCCTGGAAAACCCGCATGCCTATGTCGAAAGCAACATCGTCGCCTACACCAACATGCTGGAGGCCTGCCGCAACAGCGCCGTCGCGCACCTGACCTATGCCAGCACCTCCAGTGTCTACGGCGCCAACACCGACATGCCGTTTTCCGAACATCGTCCGGCCGACCATCCGCTGCAGTTCTACGCCGCGACCAAGCGCGCCAACGAGCTGATGGCGCACAGCTACAGCCATCTGTTCCGATTGCCGACGACCGGGCTTCGCTTCTTCACGGTGTATGGTCCCTGGGGTCGCCCGGACATGGCGCTGTTCCTGTTCACCAGGAACATCCTGGCCGGCGCGCCGGTCAAGCTGTTCAACAACGGCAATCACACGCGCGACTTCACCTATGTCGATGACATCGCCGAAGGCGTGATCCGCGCCAGCGACAGCCCGCCCACGGGCAATGCCGCCTGGGACTCCAGCCGTCCCGATCCGGCCACAAGCAGCGCCCCCTGGCGCATCTTCAACATCGGCAACAACAACCCGGTGAAGCTGACCGCCTATGTCGAGGCGCTGGAAAACGCGCTGGGCCGCAAAGCCATCGTCGAACTTTTGCCGCTGCAGCCCGGCGACGTGCCCGATACCTTCGCCGACACCTCGGCGCTGGAGCAGGCGGTCGGCTACCGCCCGACGACGACAGTGACCGAAGGGGTGGGGCGGTTCGTCGAGTGGTACCAGGCGTATTTCGGGCGGGGATAGACAAAGTCTTTGCAAGATCACGGCTGGCAAACTCGCCTCAGGCCACCGTCCAGTGATGCTCGATGGCTGCGCCAGCTCCTGCCAGCACGACGCCCACGGGATTGGCCGCCCCCCCGCAATTCGCACCACAGCAACACTGATCTTTGATGGGTGATGTTGCGGTTCCGCTCGCCCGCCATCCGCCATTCGCGTTCGTTTATTTCATTGGGCAAAAAACTACCGACAGCGGACAAACTGCCTCGCTATTCGAATGATGCGGTAGCGGCACATAACGCGCATGTTTCCTCCAGCCGGAGGCGCTTCATCCCCGCGCCGCCGGTTAGGCTCGACGGCCGCCCGCCCCCAAAAAGCCGTCGGGCCGCCAGAAATCCCGATCCTACTCGCCTCCCCTCCTCGCCATCACTGCGTAAACGCCTTGGACATCTGATCCGCAAATGGTTTCAACAGATAAGACCAGACATTGCGTTCATCGGTGCGGATATGAACCTCGGCGGGCATACCTGGCCTCAGCACCTTCGCTTCGGTCAGGCAGTTCGATTTGCTTTCAACCTTTATACGCGCCGAGAAATAGGAAAGCTGACGTTGCGGATCTTTAATCAGATCTGCCGAGATGTGTTTCACTGACCCTTGGCAGACCGGAGTGGTTCCCACGTCGAACGCCGGAAAACGGATCGATACCGGCTGCCCTGGCCGGACGTCGTCGACCCGCGACGGAGGGATCAGCGCGTCCACCACAAGATCGTCGGCATCAGGTACGATGGTCATGAGCATCTCGCCAGGCGCGATAACGCCGCCGACGGTATGGACAGCCGATTCCTGTATCGTTCCGGACTGCGGCGCGCGGATCGTTGTCTTGGTCAATTCATCCTGGGCCACAATCCTCCGTTCGTTGAGTTCAGTCTGCTTGGCTTCCGTCTCGCGGAGTTCGGTCGTCACGTCAGTGCGCCTTTGGTCATCCAGTTGCAGCATCTGCAACCCCGTTTCGCTGATGCGCGCCTGCGCTTCAGCTACTGCTGCAGCGAGGCGCCCCGATTCTCCCCTGGCCCGGGTGGCATCCAGCCTGATGTTGCTCACCCTCTCCTTGGAGACGAGTTTTTTGGCATAGAGGGAATCAACGTCGGCGAAATCCTTATTCAGCAGAGCAACCGATTCATCCACCGCGCTCTGTTGCGCTTTGAGGCCGTCGATCTGACGTTCAAGTTGCTGGGATTGGCTTCTCAACTGTGCCTTCTGTCCAGCCAAAGCCGAAGCGCGCGTTTCAAAGAGCGCGCGCTCGCCATTGACGAGCGCAGCCAGCTCCGGCTGGTTCATTCGCGCCTTCAGGCCGACCGGCAGTTGCATTTCCGCCAGGCCCGTTCGCTCAGCCTCCAGCCGAGCGAGCCGGACGGTCGCGCGATCGAGATCCTCACTGATGATTTGCAGGTTCGCGCGAGTCAGCGTGTCATCCAGCCTGACCAGCACGTCGCCGCCTCGCACATGATCTCCGTCCTGCGCGAAGATCCCGCCCACTGTGCCTCCGGTTTGATGCTGGACCTTCTTGACGTTGCTTTCCACCACCACGGTGGCTGGTGCAACCACAGCGCCGGCGATCTCGGTCAATCCCAGCCATAGGCCGCCGCCAAGGACCAGCAGACCGGTAATCGCCAAGCCGAATATCAGGTTGGCCCGTATACCGTCCGGCAGATCTGGCGCGCTCACGGCAGGCCGTTTGCTGCCACGAAGGGTCCGCGCATACGATGAGAAGGTGACGAATGTTTCGAGCAGACCTTCATGCATGTCCGGCAACACCCGGTATCGGCGCCAAAGAAGATGGCCGAGGTGAAACAGGCGGTGAAGGTCGGAGCACGTTCGCCAAGACCTGCTCGCGCGAGCCAAAGGCATGAACCGTTCCATTCGACATAACCAGTACCTGATCGATGTTGGCGAGTGCCGAAGGACGATGCGCAACGACAATGACGATGCCTCCGCGCTGACGCACTGCCCGTATGGCGCCGGCCAGGGCAGCGTCTCCGTCCACGTCGAGGTTCGAGTTCGGTTCGTCGAGCACGACAAGAAACGGCTCGCCATAAAGTGCTCGGGCGAGACCCACGAGTTGCCTCTGCCCTGCCGACAGGGCCGCTCCGCCCTCGCCGATGCGGGTCTGAAACCCCTGAGGGAGTTGCATTATCATTTTCTCGACGCCGGCTGCTCTTGCCGCCGCAAGGACGCCTTTTGGATCCGTCTTGCCTCGGAACCTCGAAATGTTGTCTGCTACCGTGCCGTCAAACAACTCCACATCCTGCGGCATGTAGCCGATATGGGCGCCGAGCTGTTCCGAGTTCCATTGATCGAGAGAGGCACCGTCCAATCTCACCGAGCCATGGAGCGGCTTCCACACTCCGACCAACGAACGCACCAAAGTTGTCTTGCCGGAACCGCTTGGGCCGATTACGGCCATCCCAGCGCCTCTCGACAGATGGAAGCTCACATTCACCACGGTTGGCTTTGGCAAGCCGGGCGGCGCAATGGTCAATTGCTCGACCGCAAACCGCGCCTGCGGCCGAGGCAACTCCATTGGCTCGTCCTGGCGGCCGAATGCCGCCATGACCGCTGCCAGCTCGGCATAGCTGCGCCGGGCCGACAGAAAGCCTCTCCAGTTTGCGATCGCAGCATCCACCGGGGCCAAGGCGCGGCCAAGCAAAATGGAAGATGCGATGATCACCCCAGGTGAAGCCTCGCCGCCGATCACCAGGTAAGCGCCGAGACCGAGAACACAGGACTGCAACGCCATCCGCAGGGCCTTCGACAGCGAACTGGCGCCACCAACGACGTCAGAGAGACGTTCCTGCTGGGCGAGATAGGCTCGGCTGACGTCGCTCCAGCGTCGAGCCAGTCGACCAGACAGCCCCATTGCGTGAACGACTTCGGCGTTGCGCCGGCCGGAATCGGCAAGCGCCCGCTGCGACAGCAGCTCCTCCGAGGCACGCGCGGCGGGGCCTCGGCTAAACACTTCCGCGATCGCTGTTAAGAGGACCACAGCGATCGCGCCGACCGTCGCCAGCAGGCCGAGCGAAGGATGGAGCAAATAAATGATCAGCAGATAAAAGGGGATCCACGGGGCGTCGAAGATGACCGTCGGTCCCGTTCCGGAGAGAAAGCCGCGCAGTCGGTCAAGATCGTGCAAAGGCTGCAGACGGTCCGCATCACGCCCTGCCTTGAGCGGCAGGGACAGGGAGATGGAGAACACCTTTTGCTGCAAATTCCTATAGAGACGGCTGCCGATGCGGACCAACACGCGAAGCCGCACGAAATCCAGAAGCCCATGGACCGCATACAGACCCAGCATGCCGATCGTGAACCCCACCAGGGTGGGAACGCTCTGCGACGGCAGAACGCGATCGTAAATCTGCAACATATAGACCGAACCGGTCAGAGCGAGAATGTTTATCACTGCCGAGAACAGCGCCACGCCAAGCAGCCCAGGCATGCAGGCGAGAATGGCGGAACGTAGCTCGGGAGAACCGGCCCCCGATGTTTTCATGACCAGCGGTCGTTCGCGCGACACTGCCGCGCCGTTACTTCCGTAAGTTGTAATGGCTCAAACCTTTCTTGATGCGCATAGCAGCCGCTATCCGTCGGCCCCCTTATTACGCTCTGCTTACATACGTCGACTTTGAGGAAAATGCAGCGGATTCGTGGCATGAGCCGGCGAAACGCGACCGCCGACGTCTCCCTGTCTGGGGATAACTTCCCGAAAAATGACGATTTTCGCTAAAGGAACTGGTCAGAACGGAGCCGGCAAAAGAGGCGTATGTCCTTGCTCCCAAACACTTTCAAAGGTGCCACAGTCGACTGAGCAAAATACCTGCTACTGAGCAACAACTTAGATCAATCAAACATTCTATCTCGCTGTGTTTCGTATTTGATTTCATCCTAATGTAGCAATCACCTAAGCAGACGCGGGGCATAAATCGAATCAACCAAAGGATCATTGGATGACACTCCATTATGCGTCCGGTGGATCAGCCACCGAAGTCGCAACCGCCGGGTTCAACCTGGTCGATGTTCAATATCTTTCGCAGGTCAATGCTTTGCCGGACGGCATGAAAGGCCTCGTCTATCTCGGAGCGCACGACGGCGTCACCTCCTCCTTCATTGAAAAAGTTACACCATTTCTGAACAACCCGAAGGTGTTCGGATTTTTCCTGATGGACGAGCCAGATCCCACCGGCAGGTGGGGCACATATGCAACTGCCGAAAACCTGAAAGCGGAATCGGATTGGATCCATTCCCATTTTCCGGGCGCCAAGACCTTCGTCACCATGATGAATATGGGGTCTCCTACAAATCCGGAT
Source organism: Mesorhizobium sp. M0088 (assembly GCF_040322895.1). Taxonomy (NCBI): domain Bacteria; kingdom Pseudomonadati; phylum Pseudomonadota; class Alphaproteobacteria; order Hyphomicrobiales; family Phyllobacteriaceae; genus Mesorhizobium; species Mesorhizobium sp. M0088. The sequence goes on along the minus strand of NZ_JAMYUI010000010.1, from coordinate 1,522 downwards.
TTTTCCAACACCTATAATCCGGCCAATACAGGCATCGACTATTACGGGTTGGACCCGTACCCGGTGCGCGATGACGTGAGCACGGTCGACTACAACATGATTGACAGGGCTGTGGGCGCGGCAGTGAAGTCCGGCATCCCGATCGACAAGATCATTCCGGTCTACCAGACTTTTGGCGGTGGCAACTGGACGACCGACACGGGCGGGAAGCATCAGATGCCAACGACGGAACAGATGCAAACGATGATAGATCATTGGGCAGCACTGGTTCCGTCGCCTGCCTTCGACTATGCCTATGCCTGGGGCTCGCAGAACGGTGACACAGCTCTGGAGAATTCGCCGGCGCTGCAGGCTTTCTTCCAGCAGCACAACCTCCAAAGCACCGGTGGCTCTGCCGCCCCGCCAGCAAGCGATCCGATCGATACCCCGACCACGCCACCACCAAGCGACGCCGGCGCCCCTGCTCCCGCCGCGCCGGCCCCGTCGGGCAGCGATCATATCTTCCATGGCACGCACGGCGCAGACGTTTTCCACGCGACCAAGGGCAATGACAAATATCTCGTCAACAATGCTCATGACAAGGTGATGGAAGCGCCAAGCGGGGGGTTCGACAAGGTCGTGGCCTCGGTGAGTTATGCTCTTACGGCGGGCTCACATATCGAGCAGCTCTCCACTGCCAGCTCTGGGGGCAGGACGGCCATCAACCTGACCGGCAATGAATTCGGCCAAGCCATCTACGGGAATGGCGGCGTCAACAAGATCAATGGTGGCGGTGGCGCCGACAAGATGACCGGCTATGGCGGCAATGACACCTATTACGTCGACAATGCCCACGACAAGGTGGTGGAGCAGAGAGGAAGCGGCGCCGATAAGGTTCTTGCCTCGGTGAGCTTCGCTCTTTCGGCTGGCTCGCATATCGAGCAACTCGCAACCACCAAGGCATCCAGCAAGGCCGCCATCAATCTGACCGGCAACGAATTCGGACAGACCATTCAAGGCAATGCCGGTAGCAACAAGATCGACGGCGGCGGCGGAGCCGATACGTTGAGCGGGCGTGGGGGCAGAGATGCCTTCGTGTTCAGTACCGCCCTTGGTGCTGGAAACGTCGACAAGATCACTGATTTCAACAAAGCCCAGGACAAAATCCACCTCGATCATTCCATCTTTGCCGGTCTCGATCAGGGGGGCCTCTCGTCGGACGCTTTCTTTGCCGGCAAAGCCGCGCATGACAGTTCCGATCACATTATCTACAACAGTTCGACGGGAGCTCTTTCTTTCGACAGCGACGGCGTCGGAGGCGCAAACCAGATCCATTTCGCGAGCCTCTCTCCGCATCTGTCGATTACCGCATCGTCTTTTCTGGTCACCTGAACCAGCCCAGCGAAGAAACGCTTTAAGAAGTCGGGGGGGGGGCGGGGGGGCGGCGCCGCCGGGGTCGGGGGGGGGGGGGGGGGCCACGCGGTGGGGCGGGGGGGGGCGGGCCCGCCGGCGCGGCGGCCCCGGGGGGGCGGGGGGCCCCGGC
>NZ_JAMYUI010000009.1:0-235840 GCF_040322895.1 Mesorhizobium sp. M0088 | reverse complement strand
TTTTTTTTTTTTTTTTTTTTTTTTTTTTTTTTCTTTTTTTTTTTTTTCTTGTTTTTTCTTTTTTTTTTTTGTTCCTGTTCCCTCTCTCCGCTTCTCGGTGCTGTGTTTTCCGCGCCGCCCCTTCTGTTGACGTCACGTCAGCCTTTGTTTTTTGGGCGACATGCATCAGCTGTCGCGGAGCTTGACCAGATCGTTCAGCAGCCCGCCGGTTCCGTTGTGGACGGTCAGCCGCTCGACCTTGCCGGCGATGGTTTCCAGAGCCTCGAGCTCCTTCAACCGCAGCATCACCGGGTTTTCCGCCATCACCCTGGCCGTGTTGAGGAGGGAACGCGTCGCGTTCGTCTCCTCGCGGCGACGGATGATGTTGGCCTCGGCCTGCTTTTCGGCCGACACCACCTGGTTGAGGATCTCGCGCATCTCGCCCGGCAGGATGACATCCTTGAGCGCGATATCGCTGACCTCCACCCCGATCTCGGCCATATCGGCGCGGACCTTGCCAGCGGCCTCCTCGTCGATCGTCACCTTCTTTTCAAGGATCTGATCGAGTGTCAGCGCGCCAAGGGTCTTGCGGAAGGCGTACTGCAGGGCGCGGTAAAGGGCTTCGGAGAAGTCCTTCACCATGCTCACCGCCTTGACAGGATCGACGACCCGGTATTCGGCCGCGATGTTGACGCGGATCGTCACGCGATCCTTGGTCAGCACTTCCTGCCCGGCAACGTCGAGCGACTGGCGCTTGAGGTCGACGACCTTGATCTGCACCATGCGTCCGACGTTCCAGAAGCCATGCACGCCCGCCGTCAGCGTCCTGACCAGAACACCGTCGATGAACAGCAGTCCGGCCTGACCGTCGACGACCGGATGGACGGACATCAATTCCGCCTTCCGGGCCTGGCCGAGCCGGCGCATGACCGCCGCATCGATGGCGAGATCGACTGATGTGTCGATCAGCGTCACCTTCCACGGGCCGGCATCCGTCCACAGCACCAGCTTGCGGTCCGGCGCCAGCACGGCGTGCAGATTGCCGTCACGCTCGATGATGGCGACATCCGTGCGCCCGGTGCGAACGACGGTGAAATGACGCGCGGCTACATCCGGGAGCTTGTCGAACAACGCCTTCTCGTATGCCGAAACGAATTCCGGGTTCTTCAGATCGTGCCGGGACACTTCGAGGCTGCCGCGCCGGTTGGCGAGCCAGTGCTCGCCCGGCAGCAGGACAGTCTTGATTTCCCCCTTGTGGAGGGTGAGGGCACGTTCGTTTTCCCTTACGAGGACGCGCTCGCGCCCAAGAACCTTGTCGAGAATGGTCATTGTCATACTCCTGTCGGGCATGGCCCCATGCGAGGCGTCAAGTCATGCGTCGATCGTTCCTTTCGTTTCTCGTTTCACGTCGTCGTCGCTTGCGTCATAGCCCGGCACGAATGATCCGGGGACTGGTGGCATCAATCCGTGGCGGGCCTGCGGGAGCGGATCGCGGGGCAGAGAAGCGGGCGCCGGAGGCCTTGGCCTCCCTTGCCGGCGACGCTGCGCCTTGATCGTCACCGCGGGCCTGGCCGCGAGCCGATGGCGAGAGACGCTTGGATGATCCGCGCCCGAGGGCTTGGGTCACCCGTCCAGTCTTTCGCATTCCAGTCCCCGGACCGTTTTTCGGATGGCTTTTCAAGGCCAAATGGAGAAGGAATCGAACCTTCGACAGTCAGATTATGAATCTGATGCTCTAACCAAACTGAGCTATCCGTGGTGCGGATGAAGGGACTCGAACCCCCGACCTCCGGATTATGTCCGGCGCTCTCCCAACTGAGCTACATCCACGATCCCAATCCCCAAAGCGGCGCCGTATACAGAGCGGCAAAGCCGTCTGCACGGGCGGAGGCGAAAGCTCCAACCGTTGTGCTCACTTCGGTTCTCGTGACCGGGAGCGCGCCTATAGCCCCTGCGACGGGTTGTCGCAAGCGGCATTGTCGTGGCGGATTTGCGGCTTCTTGCGGCGGTGGCATTTAGGCAACACCGCTTTCGACGTCAGCGATCGCGCGCAGGGCGCTCAGAAGGTGACGCGGCCGAGCACGCGCAGGCCATCGCCCTGCGGCTCCACGACCACGGCCTCGCCTTCGCGCGGTGAGATGCCGGTCAGCGCCACGATGTCTTCCAGATGGGTAACCATGACCAGATTGTCGGAGCCGGAATAGGCGCGGATTTCTTTCAGGATCGCCGCGATCTGCGCGGCTTTCTGCGCCTCGTCGCCCTTCAGGAGATCGAGCGGAGCAAACAGCTCCGGCTCGGCCTCGAAGGCGATGCGGGCAGTGTCGAGGCAGCGGCAATAGCGGCTGGACAACACGCGCTCGATCGGTGCCGCACGGGCGGCAAACAGAGCGCCGATCTTGCTCGCCTGTTGCTTGCCACGCGCCGACAGGTTCATCTGGGTGGCACAACTGTCGATGTCGAAATTGGCCGGGTCGGTGGTGCCGGTGACCATGGCATGACGCAGCAGCACGACGTGTCCGCCATCGCGCAGCAGCGCCCAGCCTGCATCCGTGGCGTGGGCTACGCCGGGAACAAGAAACAGGAACAACGCCAAGGCAAATCGAATCATCCGCTATCCTTCTCCGGTTCCCGGCAATGGGTTCCGGTGACGGGACATATAGGGACGGTAAAGCCAGCCGAAAGACAAGGCGCGGTCGGCGGGATGCATAGACCTACTTCTTCGCCATCTGCTTCTTCACCAGATCGATCTTCTGGTCGGTGAGCGGGATGGGGATCGTGTAGCCGGCTTCGGTAAAGCCCTGCTTGGCGTTCTCGAAGAATTCGATCGCCTTTTGATATTCGGCCTTGCCCCCGCCATAGCTGGCCCGATTCCAGCTGACGTCACCGAGATTGTTCTGCGAGAAGGCCCATTGCATGGGCAGGCTTTCCCTGGTGAATACCTTCAGCGTGGCCGCGAAGGCGGCCTCGGCATCACCGAGATATTTGCCGGTGCGTTCGAGATTGCCGAGGTTGAGCAGGCTCATGCCGATGCCGTTCTGGGCGTTGGCCCAGTCGACCGGTGCCGCGTCGACGGTGAGTACTTCGAGGGCTGCCCGGCGGGCCGCTATGGACTCAAGCAGGGTCCTGGAGTCGGCATTGCTCATGCTCAGCCAGTGCAGCGTCGAGCCGAGGCCGGCCTGGGCCAGCGCCCATTGGCGGGGATTCGTCTCCCGCTTGTACTCGCGCAACGCATCGCGGTAGGCGGCAATGGCTTCACCATAATGTTCCGGCTTGTCGGTGACGCCGCCGAGGAGCTGCAGTGTGTTGCCGAGATTGTAGTGGCTCATTGCCCAATCGCGAGGGAATTTCCGTCTGACATAGACCTGCCGGGCCGCCCGGAAGGCGCTCGCCGACTGCTCCAGCTTGGCCGCGTCGCGGGTGCGCTGGCCAAGCGTCTGGTAGATCGAACCGAGATTGTTCTGCGCCGACGCCCAGTCCATCGGGAAACGCTGCCGGGTAAAGACCGTCAGTGCGTCATCATAGGCGGCCGCGGCCTCTTCAAGCGCGCCGGTGCCCATATCGAAGCGGGCGACGCCGCTCAGCGCGTTGCCGAGGTTGAGCCTGCTGGTCGCCCATGAGACGGGGAAGGTCTCACGGGTTCGCACCTCGAGCGCGGCACGGAACGCGTCGGCCGCTTCGTTTATCTTCGCCTTGTCGTTGAGTTGGATGCCGAGCGACACCAGCGTGTTGCCGAGATTGTTCTCGACCATCGCCCATTCCACCGGCGCCTTTTCGCGTGTGTATTCCTCAAGTGCCAGCCGGTAGGCCGCCTCGGCTTGCGTCAGATGTTCGCCGGCGGCCTCGCGCTCGGAAAGCGCATAGAGCGCCAGGCCGAGATTGTTCTGCGAAGCGGCCCACTCGAGCGGCACTTTTTCGCGTGGGCGTTTCTGGAGCGTCGCGCGCATCGCCACAACCGCCTCGTTCAGGCGCTTCGGGTCGCTCTCGCGCTCGCCGATCTTCAACAGCACATTGGCCAGATTGTTCTGCGCGGCGGCCCAGTTGAGGTCGTCCTTCTCGCGCTCGAACACGACAAGGGAATCGCGAAAGATCCGCGCTGCCTCTTCAAGGCGCGCGGTCTCCGTCTCGCGCTCGCCGATGGTCTGCAGCACCACCGCCATGTTGTTGCGGGTGATGGCCCAGTCGCGGTTCTGTTCGCCATTGGGGATGAAGTTCAGGATGGTGCGATAGGCCTCAATGGCGTGCTGCAGCGCATCGAGGTCGCCGGTGGCGTAGCCGTAGGCGTTGAGCGCCTCGGCTTCCTGGTTCTTGTAGTTCCAGCGCAGCTTGTCGTCCCATTTTCCGGCCAGCGAAAACGCCTTGGCATAGTCGCCGGCAGCGGATTTGTAATCGAAGACCAGCCCCGAGGCATCGGCGCGCCTGGCATAGATCGCGGCGTCGGCAAGACGCTTCTGCTTGACGAGATCCTCGGCTTGATCGACCGCATCGTTGGTCTGCTCGACCCGGCCGACCGCATCGTCGAGGAATTTGCGCGCCGTCACGATGGCGCCCTGGCCGATCGCCTTGTCGGCGGAAGCGACAAGCCGTTTGATCTCCGGATCGTCGGTGCGCAGTGCTGCACGCTCGGACATCATCTTCTTCAGGCGCTCGGCCTGGGCGTCGAGCACCTTTTGTAGGTCGGTCGGGTCTTCGGGGATCTTTTCCGTGCCGAGCGCCTTCAGCACGCCATAAAGCGCGTCGAGCGGCACGCCTTCCTGCAGCGAGGCCAGTTCCACCTGCGCCCGTTTCGGGTCGGGCAGGTCGGAAATCGTCAGCAGGAGCTGGCGCCTTTCGCCTGTGATCAGTCCGTCGTCGCCGGTCGGCTCCACTGGTGCGATGCCGAAATAGAGCAGCCGGCGCAGGCTTTCATTGATCCAGGGACGCTGCTTCGCTTTTGTGTCGAGATAGACCTCCTCGGTCACCATGCGCATGACCGAGCCGAATTCGGTGCCCTTCATCGCCGCGAGGTGGCGCAGCAGGGCGGACGCGTAAGGGCTGTTTTCGCCGGCGGCGCCATCAAGTGCAGGATGACCCGGTTCTGCGGCAAAGCCGACCACTATACCCAGGCTCGCGTCGGCCGCCGGTGCATTGCCGAGCGCCTTGGCGCCGCGCACCGGCTCCAACCCGCCGGCGCCTATGGGCGAGGCGGAAGCGGTCGGTGAGCGCCGTACCATGGCATCCGCGGGGAATGGATTGGTGCGGCAGGCGTCGAGCAGCATGATCGTCACCGGCACTGTCTTTTTCAATGCCTCCATGACGGCCGATATCGGCACAAGGCTGGTGCCGGCATCCTTCAGCGACGGGACGTCGGCATCGACCGGAACCAGATAGTTTTCGCCGCCGGCCTCGATGCCATGACCGGAGTAGTAGATGAAGGCGACATCGGCGCCGTCGGCATCTTCGGTGAACCGCTCCAGGTCGCGCTTCAGCTTGGTGGCGTCGCGGTCGGTGACGCTGCGGGCGTCGAAGCCAAGGTCGGTCAGCATCTTGGCCATGTCGCGGGCGTCGTTGGCGGGGTTGGGCAGGGCGGCGATGTGCAGGTAATTCGACTGGCCGATGATCAGCGCCACGCCCTTAAGGCTTTTCGTCTCGGCAACTGCAAGCGCGGTCGCGGCAAGGCAAAGCAGTGCGGCGACGATAGCCGTCAGCCATGCCCGCCGCAAACGACTAAGGTTCGAGAGTCCGACAAAAGCCATTTGTCGTTCGTGTCCGCCCTGATGATCCAAACCCTCTATAACGCTGCCAGCCGACGATGATCAAATTCAGGCGCGATTGCGTCGCGGTCGTGGCTCGCCTATCACGGGAAATTCGCCCGTCACGGTAAAAATGTCTCCGCTCACCGAAACCGTCCTTTTCGTCTTCAGCCTTGTCGCGCTCGGCTATCTCGCCGGGTTTACCGGCTATTTGAAGCCAGCGAGCGGCGAGGGGATAGCCGATTTCGCGATCAGCGTGGCGATGCCGCTGCTGTTGTTCCAGACCATGGTGAATGCCGATTTCCACGGCGTGGCGCCCTGGTCGCTGTGGGGCGCCTATTTCGCGGCCGTGGCGATCACCTGGGCCGCCGGCCATCTCGTCACCACGCGGGTGTTCGGGCGCGACGCACGCGCCGGCGTTGTCGGCGGCGTATCGTCGGCCTACTCCAACGTTGTCCTGCTCGGTGCTCCCTTTATTCTCGGCATATTCGGCCCGAGCGGCTTTGAAGTGCTGTCGCTGCTGGTCTCCGTGCATCTGCCGATCATGATGATGGCTTCCATCGTGCTCTTCGAGATGTTTGGCCGGAGCGGTAGCGAGCACGTGCATCCCCTGCGTGTCGTCAGAAGCTTTCTGAAACGGCTGTTTCTCAATCCGCTGATCATCGGCATTCTGGCCGGGCTTGCCTGGCGCATGACCGGGGCGCCATTGCCCGACCTTGCAATGCGTCTGGTCGATGCGCTGGCCGACACGGCAGGACCGGTGGCGCTGTTTGCCATGGGTCTCAGCCTGCGCCGCTTCGGCATATCAGGCAATGTCCGCCCGGCGCTGGCGCTTTCAGCGTTGAAGCTGTTCCTGATGCCGGCACTGGTTCTCGCCTTCGTGTGGCTGCTTGCGTTGCCGCCGTTGACGGCCAAGGTGGCGGTGGTGGTTGCGGCGCTGCCATCCGGCATCAATTCTTATCTCATCGCCGTTCAGTTCAACACCGGCCAGGCGCTGGCGTCGAACCAGATGACCATCGCAACGGCCTGTGCAGCCATCACCACGGCTTTCTGGCTGACTGTCGTCTTGCACGTTTTCGGGTAAGGCATCGGGGTAAGCACGTCGCCTGCTCTCGTCTCGCTGTGGCCCAAGCCCTATATGCCATCTTGCGATTGCTTGCGGGCCTTGCCCTCGGTAAAGAGCAGTGGCTCCGGCGTGCCGGCTTCAGTCCATGGCGCACGCTCACCGAAGATTTCACAGACCGGCCCGTCAGGGCGCTGAACGGAGGATAGACCATGCTTCAGAAAACCAGCCATTTCATGCGGCAGGCCAATCTCATCAACGGCGAGTGGGTGCAGGCCGACAGCGGCCAGACAGTCGACGTCAACAATCCGGCCACCGGTCTCAAGATCGGCACCGTGCCGAAGTCGGGCAAGGCCGAGACCCGCCGCGCCATCGAGGCCGCCGCCGCCGCCTTCAAATCGTGGCGCAAGACCACCGCGCTCGAGCGCTCGAAGCTGCTGCGCAAGCTGCATGACGCGATGATGGACAATCAGGACGTGCTGGCCGAACTGCTGACCATCGAGCAGGGCAAGTCGCTGTTCGAATCGAAGGGCGAGATTGGCTCCGCCGCGGCCTACATATTGTGGTTCGCCGAGGAAGGCCGCCGCACCTATGGCGATGTCGTGCCCTCACCATGGGCGGACCGCCGCATCCTGGTGACCAAGGAGCCGGTCGGCGTCATTGCCGCCATCACGCCATGGAATTTCCCGTCCTCGATGCTGGCTCGCAAACTCGGCCCGGCGCTCGCCGCCGGCTGCACCGCGGTGGTCAAGCCGGCGTCGCAGACGCCATATTCGGGCCTCGCCTGGGGTGCGCTCGCCGAGGAAGTCGGCTTCCCCAAGGGCGTCGTCAACATCCTGACCGGTTCGGCCAGCGAGATCGGCGACGAGATTTGCGCCAATCCGCTGGTGTCGAAGATCACATTCACCGGATCGACCGAGGTCGGCAAGCTTCTCATCCAGAAGTCGTCGGTCACCGTCAAGAAGGTATCGATGGAGCTCGGCGGCAACGCGCCGTTCATCGTTTTCGACGACGCCGACCTCGAGCGTGCGGTCGCCGGTGCGATCACCGCCAAGTACCGCAATTCCGGCCAGACCTGCGTCTGCACCAACCGCTTCCTTGTCCAGGCTGGTGTCTATGACAAGTTCGTCGAGAAGCTCGCTGCCGCCAGCAACGGGCTGAAGGTCGGCTCCGGCCTCGAGGACGGCGTGCAGCAGGGGCCGCTGATCGACGAGAAGGCGGTGGAAAAGGTCGAGGAACTGATCGCCGACGCCACATCCAAGGGCGGCAAGATCGTCGCCGGCGGCAAGCGCCATGCGCTCGGCGGTTCGTTCTTCCAGCCGACCGTCATTGCCAATGCGACGCCCAAGATGCGCTTCATGAAGGAAGAGATCTTTGGCCCGGTCGCACCGGTGTTCAAGTTCGAGACCGAAGAGGAAGCCGTCGCCCTCGCCAACGACACCGAATTCGGCCTCGCCTGCTACTTCTACACGGGCGATCTCGGCCGCGCCTTCCGTGTGATGGAAGGGCTGAAATACGGCATGGTCGGCGTCAATGAAGGCCTCATCACCACGCCGGAAGCGCCGTTCGGCGGCGTCAAGGAATCCGGCCTCGGCAAGGAAGGCGGACATCAGGGCATCGAGGATTACCTCGACACCAAATATGTCTGCATCGGCGGCCTCGGCCTCTGATAGGCTATCCCTGAGATGAGCAGGCCGATAGCCTGCCCATCTCTCGTGGGAAAACCAGCCGAAGTCTTCTGGATCAACTGGCATTTACGAGCATGGCGATGAAGGACGGCGAGGTTTTCGGCACGACGCAGGCTGGCGAGCAGGTGCGTCGCTTCACGATCAGGGGCGGCGGCATCACAGCCAACATCATCGGTCTGGGCGCGATCATCCAGGATCTGCGCCTGACCGGGCACGATGCTCCGCTGGTGCTCGGCTATGACAGCCTGGAAGGCTACGAGACGGATACGGCGTTCTTCGGTGCTGTCGTTGGCCGCTACGCCAACCGCATCCGCGACGGCCGCTTCACCATTGGCGGCAGCCGCTACCAGACCGAGCAAAACTTCCTCGACAAGCATACGCTGCATGGCGGCTCGCAAGGCTATTCCCACCGGCCGTGGACGGTTTCCTTGCATGGCAGGGATTTCGTCACGCTGACCCTGCACGATCCCGACGGCGCGATGGGTTTTCCCGGCGCGCTTGATGTCACCTGCACCTACCGGTTGAAGATCCCCGGCACGCTTAGCGTCGAGCTGACAGCCACCTGTGAGGAGCCGACGCTGTGCAATCTCACCCAGCATTCCTACTTCAACCTGGACGATGGCGGCGCCGGAGACATTCTCGACCACAGGATGATGTTGAATGCCGGCGCCTATCTGCCGGTCGATGGCGATATGATCCCGACCGGGGTGGTCAAGCCGGTTGATGGCACGCCGTTCGATTTCCGCCAGGCGCGGCCGTTGCGCATGGAGACCGAGGGCGAACAGCTGCCCTACGACCAGAATTTCTGCCTCGCTTCGACACGCGGGCCGCTCAAACAGGCTGCGTGGACGCAAGGCGCCAGTTCCGGTGTCGAGATGGAGGTCTGGACCACCGAGCCCGGCGTCCAGCTCTATACCGGTCAGTATGTGACGCCGCGCACCGGGCTGGAAGGGCGGAACTACAAGGCCTTTTGCGGTTTCTGCCTCGAGCCGCAGATTTGGCCGGATGCGCCGAACCGGCCCTATTTCCCGCAGGCGACGCTGTGGCCGGGCGCGATCTACCACCACGTCACGGAATACAGATTCCGGCTACCTTAGCCTTCGAACGCCGCCCGCAGCGTCTCGAACGGCGCCAGTGCGCCACGTACCTGCACCACGGCCGCGGCGACACGATGGGCATGGCGTGCGGCTTCCAGCGGTTCGTGGCCGGCAAGTCGAGCCGCAAGATAGCCGCCGTTGAAGGAATCGCCGGCGCCCGTCGTATCGGCGGGAGCTGCGACATGGATCGCCGGCACGTCGCGCAGCGTTCCTCCTTTGGCGATCAGCGCCGGCGCTTCGCCATTCTTGACGACGACCTCGCCAACCAATTTCCCGATCCGTTTAGCGGTCACTTGCGGCGTTGCATCCTCAAACAGCATCTGCTCGTCAGGAAAGGTTGGTAATGCGATATCAGTGACGGCAAGGGCTTCGACGATCGCTGCCTGCGCCTCCTCGCGCTCACGCCAGAGCCGCGGCCGGTAGTTGGGGTCGAAGGCGATAAGTGAACCAGCCGAGCGCGCCTTGGCGACTGCGGCCAGCAAGGCAGCGCGCGCGGCTTCGTCCAGAATTGCCAAAGTGATTCCGGAAAAATAGACAAGCGATTGATTTTCCAAGTTTTTCGATAATGCGGCCGGGTCCGAGGCAAGCTGCCGCGCGGCGGCGTCGCCACGCCAATAGGTGAAGGAACGTTCGGCTCCCGTCAGCGTGATGGCATAGAGGCCGGGCCGCGCGCCCGCTATGAGCGGGCTGGAGCCGATGCCAATGCCGTTTTCAGCGAAGAAATCGATCTGGCCTTGCGAGAACGGATCGTCGCCGAAGGCCGAGACATAGGTTGCCGGCCGCTCGGTGCTCAGCGCGTGCAGCGCCCACAGCGTGTTGAACGTGTCGCCGGCAAAGCCCATGCGCCAGTTCGGTCCCGTCTGGCCCGACAGTTCGAGCATGCATTCGCCGATCGAGGCGACGCCGTTTCCCGCCATCTACAATCCTCCAGTGATCCCGGTGCTGTAGCTTTTTGCCACCGGCAGCGCCATGCTTGGCAAGCAGGGTTTTTTCCGTCACAGCGTTTTCCCACAGGCTGGCGGGATGCGATCCGTCCGGCAGAGCGTTGTCTGCGGAAGAGGAACCGGTTTGGCATCGATATGGCGTTATCTTCTGGCGGGTCTTGGTCTGGCTGCCTTGCTGGTCGGCATTCTCGCGGTCGTCTTCCTGACGGCGCCGCGGTCGTCGCTGCCTGCCGGCCCGGATGTCTCGCGGACGAAGAACACCGCCAACGCGCTGTTCGTGGCCAGCTTCGCGCCGGAGCGGGGTGTCGTACGGCAGGGCGAACTGCAATCCTGGCTGCTGACCTTGAAGACAAAGGCAGGTGTTCCGGTGGAAGGTGCCGCGATCGCGATTTCGGGCGGCATGCCACTGCACAGTCACGGCCTGCCGACCAGCCCGCAGGCGACCGACTATCTCGGCGACGGGCGTTATCGAATCGAAGGAGTGAAATTCACCATGAGCGGCTGGTGGCAGTTGCATTTCGCCATCTCGGCCACCGCCGGCTCCGACACGGTGCTCTTCAACGTGGTGCTGTGAGCAGGACATGAGGCGGCTTTCGCGTTTTCTGGCGCTGATGCTGGCCGTTGTCCTTGCCGGTTGCACGAAGCCGGATTTTTCCGACGCCGAGAAGACAACCATCGCCTCGCTGGCGTTGTCGTCCCTGCCGGCGCTCAAGCCCGACACCACCAATCGTTTTGCCGACGTGCCGGCGGCTGCCGCACTCGGCTCGACGCTGTTCTTCGATCAGGGCATGAGCGGTGACGGGTCGGTATCCTGTTCGACATGCCACAAGATCGACCGTCAGTTCCAGGACGACCTGCCGCAGGCGGTCGGGGTCGGCCGCACCAACCGGCGCACCATGCCACTGGCCGGCGTGGCGCGCGATCCCTGGTTCTTCTGGGATGGCCGCCGCGACAGCCTGTGGGCGCAAGCGCTGACGCCGCTCGAAAACCCGCTGGAGCAGGCGGGAAACCGCACCGCCTACGCGCATTACATCAAGGCGCGCTTCGGCGAACGCTATGAGCGCATCTTCGGGCCGCTGCCTGATTTTTCCGGCATGCCGTTGGATGCCAGCCCGCTTGGAAACGATGTCGAGAGGGCGGCCTGGAATGCGATGAGCGGCCCGCAGCGTGACGCTATCAACGGCGTCTTTGCCAATCTAGGCAAGGCGATTGCCGCCTTCGAACGCTCGATCGCGCCGGCGCCAACGCGCTTCGACCGCTTTGCGCTGGACCTCGCCACCGGTGCCGAGCCGAAGGGCGATGCTGTCTTTTCCAAACAAGAAATCCTTGGGCTTAAACTGTTCATCGGCAAGGCCAATTGCGTGACCTGTCACAACGGCCCGCGCTTCACCGACAACAGCTTCCACAACACCGGCGTGCCTTCCGTTGCGGGCCTGCCGCCGGATCGCGGCCGTATCGATGCCGTGCACCAAGTCGAGGCAGACCCGTTCAACTGCTTCGGCGCCTATCGCGATGGCGACGCCAGCGCCTGCGGCGAGTTGCGCTTCATGGTCAAGGATGCGCCCGAACTCGTTCGCGCCTACAAGACGCCATCGCTGCGCGGAGCGGCAACGCGGCCGCCCTATATGCATGCCGGGCAGTTTTCGTCGCTCGACGAGGTGGTGGCGCACTACGCCAAGGCTGCCCCCAGCGTTGAAGGGGGGTCAGAGGTTCACCCGCTGGAGTTGTCGGATCGCGAGCGCGGAGCGCTGGTGGCGTTCCTGAAGACGCTGGCGGAGTGAGGTTGCCGACTATAGGAATAAGCGAAGCGAGGCGAGTTGGTGCTGAAGCGAGCAAAGGAGGTTCTATGAGCCGGAGTATGATTCCCGTCGAGGAAGCCGCCAAGGAATGGTTCAAGGATTCAAAATTCGCTGCCCAATATGAGGCATTGGAAGAGGAATTCGCAATCGCAGAGGCTTCGATCAAGGCTCGGTGCGAGAAACAGGACGCCAAAGTCGTGGGGCGACCGCTGAGCGCCTAATTCCTTAAGCACGGACCGCATGCTTCGGCGATTGGCGCAAACATCCATCGCTTCGTCATCCTGGGGCGTAGCAAGGAGCGAAGCGACGCGGCGCAGACCCCAGGATCCATGCCGGGACTCGGAAGCGCTGCTGCGGTGCGGAATTCTGCTCCGCTGCATTCTTCGGCCAAGGTCGCGGCATGGATCCCAGGGTCTCCGCGACGGAGCTTCGCTCCTGCTTCGCCCAGGGATGACGAAGTTGGGGAGGCTTCGGCAAATCCCTAGGCTCTACCGATCCTTGACCGTCTCCATGGCCACGAAGGTCGAAGTCTGGGCGACGTGGGGCAGGGCCGAGATGCGCTCGCCCAGGACGCGGCGATAGGCGGCGATATCCCGGGTGCGCACCTTCAGCAGATAGTCGAAGCTCGACGCCATCATGTGGCACTGCTCGATCTCCGGCACGGCCTGTACGGATCGGTTGAAGGCATCGAGCGCGGCGGATCGGGTGTCGGACAATTTCACCTGGACGAAAGCGACATGGCCTTCGCCCATGCGCTCGCGGTCGATGATCGCCTGGTAGCCTCTGATATAGCCGTCCTTTTCCAGCCGCTTCACCCGCGCCTGCACCGGCGTCTTCGACAGGCCGACCTTTGTCGCCAGTTCCGACATGGAAAGCCGGCCATCGCTTGCCAGCGCCGACAGGATGTTCCTGTCAATGCGGTCCAATTGGTCTTCTATCATCGAAAATGCAGTCCATATGTCAAGTCTGAGCCGCCAGGATAAATCGAATGACCTGCAATGTCGATTTCTTCGGACCGACTGAAAATTCACACCTGTGCTAGCTTGCGCCATTCGGTCCGGTGACCGCCGGCCCGATCCCCTTTGCTCGATCCACGGGACCGCCATGCCAGCGCTTGATGCCATCCGCCAGCAGATCCGCGCCAACTACCTGCCCGACGAAGACGAGGCCGTGAAGCGACTGGCCGAGACGACGGGCCTTTCAGTGAAAGACCGCAAGGCGATCTCGGCACGGGCCGCCGATCTGGTGCGGGCGGTGCGCGGCTCGTCGGATCCTCGGCTGATGGAAGTCTTCCTCTCGGCCTATGGTCTCTCCACCAAGGAAGGCGTCGCGCTGATGTGCCTGGCCGAGGCGCTCTTGCGTGTGCCTGATACCGAAACGATGGACGACCTCATCGCCGACAAGATTGCGCCGCACGACTGGTCGGCGCATTCGGGCGGTTCGAGCTCCATCTTCGTCAACGCATCGACCTGGGCGCTGATGCTGACCGGCCGCGTCCTCGATGAGGGCGAGGGCGGCATCGAGGGCACGCTGCGTTCTATGGTGCGGCGGCTCGGCGAGCCGGTGATCCGCAAGGCGGTGGCCGCCGCCATGCGCGAGATGGGCGAGCAGTTCGTGCTCGGCCGCACCATCACGGAAGCCGTCAAGCGCGGCCGGCCGATGACGCAGAAGGGCTATCTCTATTCCTTCGACATGCTGGGCGAGGCGGCCCGCACCGAGGCCGACGCCTTGCGCTATCACAAGGCCTATGCCGACGCGATTTCGTCGCTCGATTCCGGCTCCAACGGTCCTGACATCAGGCAGAACCACGGCATCTCGGTCAAGCTTTCGGCGCTGCATCCGCGCTACGAGGTGGCGCAGAAGGACGAGATGCTGCCTGTCATGGCAGACCGGCTCTTGTCGCTGGCGCTGGCCGCGCGCCATTCGCGCATGGGCCTCAACATCGATGCCGAGGAGGCCGACCGCCTCGATCTGTCGCTCGACGTCATCGAGCGGGTGCTGGCCGAGCCGGAGCTCGCCGGTTGGAACGGCTTTGGCGTGGTGGTGCAAGCGTATGGGCCACGCGCGGCCTTCGCCATCGATTGGCTCTATGCGCTGGCCAGGAAATACGACCGCAACATCATGGTGCGGCTGGTCAAGGGTGCTTATTGGGACACCGAGATCAAGCGGGCGCAGACGCTCGGACTGTCCGGCTATCCCGTCTTCACCCGCAAGACCAACACCGACGTTTCCTACATGGCTTGCGCGAAGAAGCTTTTGTCGATGACAGACCGCATCTATCCGCAATTCGCCACCCACAATGCCCACACCGTCGCCGCCATCTTGGCGATGGCGGACAATCGCGATTCCTTCGAGTTCCAGCGCCTGCACGGCATGGGCGAGGCGCTGCACGAGACGGTGCGCCGGTCCGAAGGCACGCGCTGCCGCATCTATGCACCGGTCGGTGCGCATTCCGATCTGCTGGCCTATCTGGTCCGCCGGCTGCTGGAGAACGGCGCCAATTCCTCCTTCGTACACCAACTGACCGACGAGGACGTCGAGCCGGAGGACATTGCGCGCGATCCGCTCGAAACGGTCGAGAGCCAGGGTCCGGCCGCCAATCCGGCGATTGCCCGGCCTTCCCAGATCTTTGGAGCCGGGCGTCGCAATTCGAAAGGATTCGACATCACCGACACGGTGACGCTGGCGGCGATCGACAAGGCCAGGGCGGCCTTCGCCGGGCCGGATCGCTGGTATGCCAAGCCGATCACGCGGGCCGCCGGCTACGGCAAGCAGCGTCCGATCGTCAACCCGGCAAAGCCTTCCGAAGTGGTCGGCACGGTCAGCGAAGCCGCCGCAAAGCAAGTCGCGACCGCCGTGCGCTTTGCGGTGGAAGCGCAGCCGGCCTGGGCAAAACGTCCCGTTGCCGAGCGCGCTGCCATCCTCAATCGTGCCGCCGATCTCTATGAGGCGAATGCGGTCGAGTTCTTTGCACTCGCCACCCGCGAGGCCGGCAAATCGCTGGCCGACGGCGTCGCCGAAGTGCGCGAGGCCGTCGACTTCCTGCGCTACTACGCCACCGAGGCGGTCAATGCAGAGGCGGGCACGCAAGCGCGGGGCGCCATCGTCTGCATTTCACCGTGGAACTTCCCGCTCGCCATCTTCACCGGCCAGATCGCGGCAGCACTTGTCACCGGCAATTCGGTTATCGCCAAGCCGGCCGAGCAGACGCCGCTGATCGCTTTCCGTGCTGTCGAACTGCTGCGCGAGGCTGGTGTGCCGGAAGACGTCATCCAGCTTCTGCCCGGCGACGGCCCGTCGGTCGGTGGCCCGCTGACCGCTGACCCGCGCATTGCCGGCGTATGCTTCACCGGCTCGACCGAGGTTGCCAAGCTGATCGAGAAGCAATTGGCCGAGACGGCCGCGCCCGACGCCATGCTGATCGCGGAGACCGGCGGCCTTAATGCCATGATCGTCGATTCCACCGCGCTGCCCGAACAGGCGGTGCGCGACATCCTCGCCTCGGCCTTCCAGAGTGCCGGCCAGCGCTGCTCGGCGCTGCGCGTGCTCTACGTGCAGAAGGACGTCGAGAAGAAGATGCTGGAGATGCTAAAGGGCGCCATGGAGGCGCTCAATGTCGGCGATCCCTGGCGGATTTCGACCGATGTCGGCCCGGTCATCGACGACGAGGCACAGAACTCGATCCGCGAGTACTGCACGAAAATGGGCCTGCAGGGCCGGCTGATCGCCAAGCTAGAGGCACCCAAGGAGGGCCGCTTCGTCGCGCCGCACGTCTTCCGCGTCAAGGGTATCGAGGACATGGAGCGCGAGGTGTTCGGGCCGGTGCTGCATGTCGCCAGTTTCGACGCCGACGAGATCGACTCGGTCATCGCCGCCATCAACCGCAAGGGCTACGGCCTGACCTTCGGGCTGCACACCCGGATCGAGGGCCGCGTGCAGCATTTCGTCGACGGCATCCACGCCGGCAACATCTATGTCAACCGCAACCAGATCGGCGCCGTCGTCGGTTCGCAGCCGTTTGGCGGCGAGGGGCTTTCAGGCACCGGCCCGAAGGCCGGCGGTCCGCACTATCTCCGCCGCTTCCGCAAGGGGCCGGAGGCTGGCACCGATTTGCAGGATGGCCATAAGGTGACGGCGACCGAACTTGCCGACAATCTGCCCGATCCCACACTTGGCGGCTGGTCGACCCGTCCGGACCGGATCGCCATTCTGAGGAAGCATCTGCGCGGCAAGGGTGCCGCGGCCATAGGTGCCGCCGCCGGCATCGATTTCGGCCAGATCGACCTGCCCGGGCCGACCGGCGAGGCCAATACGCTGTCGCTGTCGCCACGCGGACGGGTGCTGTGCCTTGGTCCTGACGGCGATACGCTGCTGGCGCAGACGATCCAGGCGCTCGCCGCCGGCAATGCCGTGCTGGCCGTTGCGCCAGGTGCACCGGCAGCCCTTTCCGCGTTGACCGGCAAGGGCCTGCCGCTGGCCGCCATCGACGGCCGGCCGGATCCGGTCGAGGCGCGCGCGCTACGCGTCAACGTCGTCGCTTTTTCAGGCACGTCGGAGGCCGCGCGCATCGTGCGCAAGGTCATCGCCGACCGCTCCGGCCCGATCGTGCCGCTGGTCACGGAGGTGCTCAACCCGGCGGCTTATGCGCATGAACGGGCGGTCTGCGTCGACACCACCGCCGCGGGCGGCAATGCGAGCTTGCTGGCCGGGGCCTGACCCCCCGGTCAACTTTTGTTTTTATGCATGTCGTTGTCCCAAAAATCGGGACCACTTTTGGCCGACATGCATTACGCGCCTTCGACGACCGAAAAACCCTCGAACTGGGGGTGGCCGAGATAGTGGACCTTTGTCGTGCCGACATTCCTGTGGGCGGCGCGGAAATTCTCGGACTTGGTCCAGGCGATAAAATCGTCGTGGCTGGCCCACACCGTGTGCGACGCGAAAAGCGTGTAGCCTTCGGTCTCGTTGACCGGGCCACGCAGCAGATGGAATTCCCTAAACCCCTTCATCTCAGCAAGGCTGGAATCGCGGTTCTTCCAGACGGCTTCGAAGTCGCTCTCCGAGCCGGTCTGCACCTTGAAGCGGTTCATTGCGATGTACATTGCGGTTCCTTTCGTGCGGATGTTGATGATTGGCGGCTGCAGCGTTTGTTCTGCGCACATTCAAAATGGGCCGATTTCGGTCTCGAACTCCAAATTTGCGCTTGCTGCCTGTGGTGGAATCGGAGGGAAGGGGGCTGCCTTGCGGACAATGCCAAGCGCTGCCTGATCGAAAGCCGCCGATCCTGAGGTTTCCAGAATGCGCAACTCGTTTATGTTGCCCTTCCTGCCTATGACGAATGTGACAACCGCATTGTTGCGTGCCGCCAGCTGTAGGGAAGGCGGGAGGGTGCGATTGACGCTGCCGAGCTTTCTAAAAACATCGCCGCGGTAGTTGTCTTCCGCGGCCGTGCCTGCCTCTTTTTGCCTTTTGCCCTTGCTGGCTGCTTGCGCCGACCGGTCCTCGCCATACGCCGTGCCGCGCTTCTCATCCGCCATCTCTGAAGGGGCAGCTGCCGGAGTTGGCCTGGCTCTAGGGATCGGAGGCCGCTCCGGAACGGCGACAGGCGCTTCCGTGCTCTCGGCCTGAACGGTTGGCTCCGCTGGTGTTTCGGCCTTCCTATCCACGGTCTGATCATCGGAGCGCGGGGCGCCGGCCACCAATATGTCGGGCGTCAGCGTCTGCTGTTTGACAGCTTCCGGCAAAGGCTTGAGCGGCTTTGCTGCGTCCTTCACGGGTTGCGAAGGCTCCGTTGGCGGCGACGGCTTGGGCGGCGTTGCCGGCTGTGGTTTGGCCGGTTGCGGGCTGGGCACCAGTGCAACGTTTATTGCCGCCGGGTCCTTGTCCAGCGCGCTGCCGGCCACGTTGCTGCCCGACTGTTCACTACCTTCCGGCTGCTCGGCGTCCTGGAAACTGGAAATCCCCGTAGGGGAGATCAGAAAGGCCGCCGCCACCGCGACATGGAGCAGGCAGGAGACGACGATCGCCGCCGTCCATTTGCGGCTCCAGGCCGATGGCCGCGGCAGCGCGAGCGGCTCGGTTGGCTCTATGGTCAGCTCGGCGCCGGCCTCGGGGAGGGGATTGATGTCCTGCATGTCTCGCCGCGAGACCTGCAGCGACAAGAGCAGAGTTGTCAAATCAAGATCGTTCGCCGGCAGTCTGCTATCGCCGGCCAGAGGCTGCACTACGGTGTTTCGCGGCAATGCATGATGCAGCCCCACCTCAGACTCCGAAAGCGATCCCGGTCTTGGTGTCCGTCTTCAGCTTTCGCATGCAGGCGTTCGGTTCGACGCCGGTACCGGTGCATTCGGTCGCGCTGTTGATCAGCACGCGGCTGACTTTCGAGCACTCGGTGCCGGCCAGATCGAAACGCGTCACCTTGGTCTTGCCTGCCGGCAATTCTTTGAAGTCGAGCACGGTCAGCCGGTCGACGACGCCGGCCTCGTTGAACAGGGCGATCTCGAACGCCGCCTTGGACAGGTCGGCGCCGAGATTGTTGTTGACCACGAACGTCAGGCGGCAACCCTTGTCGGAAGGTTGCGCACCGTTGAGTTCAAGGGTCAGCGCAGGGACCGGCGCGGACTCTTGTGCCCACGCCGGAACCATCGCAAGCGACATCGCCAGCATCGAGGTCAGCAGACGAAGGGATGTCATCAAGCTCGTCATGGTCATCAGCCTCCAAATCGCATCGTCGCCGCCAGCTTCAGGGTGACGCCGGGCTCGTAGGCCGCGAAAACCGGCTGCGGCGGCTGGCCGGCCGTGGTCAGGTTGAGCGGGTTGGCGTATTTTACATCGAACAGATTGTCGGCGCGGAAATCAATCTTCAAATTGTCCGTCGCCTGGTAGCTGGCGAAAGCATTGACCAGCGTGTAGTCCTCGGCGATCGGATTGCCCTTGGGCTTGCCATTGTATTGCACTTCGCCGCCCACGGTCAGCTTGTCCTCGAGGAAGCGCAAGCCGAGCTGCGCGGTGACCTGGGATGAGGGGATGGTCAGCAGGTCGGCCCGAACGTCCTTGTAGGAAATGGTATGACCATTGGTGATTGAGGCCGAGAGCCCGGCATAGCCCCATCCGGCATCATAGACGCCCTCAAGTTCGAAGCCGTCGATCTTGGCCTTGGCAAAATTCTGGTATTGGAAGCATATCGGGATACCGGGTCCGCTCGGGCAGCCGGCTGTCGGGTCAAACCGCGACAGGGTAACGCCATCGATGTAGTCTTCGACATCGTTGTTGAAATAGGCTGCCTTGATGCGCAGCGCATCGCCGGCTTCGAGGATGTCATCCTGCTTGTAGTTGACGCCGAATTCGACGGTCTTTCCGGTTTCCGGCCGCAGATTGGGATTGGGCAGGAACGGGAAGGTGACACCTGCCGGATGGCGACCGCTGATCAGTGTTTCCGACAGGGAGAGTGACCGGTATCCTTCCGCATAGGTGCCGTAGAATTGCAGGCCGGCAAGGCTGGCGCTGTCGAAAGGCGAGACGCCGACGGTGATGCGCGGCGACAACCGGTCCCCCGACGTTTCGTGTGTGTCATCCTTGAGGCTGTAATTGTCGTAACGCAGCCCGGCGATGACTTCGAGCCACTCCCAGGTGAGCTTGTCCTGGACATAGGCGCCGGAGACGTTCCGCTTGCCGGAAGGCGTATAGAAGCTGTCGCCACCGGCCGTGCCGCCGGTCTCAACTTTATCGCCGGCCCAGTCGCCGCCATAGGTCAGTTCGTGCGCGATTCCCGCAGTTTCGAATCTGGACGTGTTCCAAATGTCGATGCTGGTCGTGCCGATGTCGAATGTCGATGTCGAGCCAGCCGGCAAAACAACTGGAAGGCCGGTGCTCGGGTCAAACCGGTTGAGAGGCACGAGGCTGGTCAGATCGAGATTGGTCTTGTTGTAGGAGGTGTTGATATGGAGATCGAGCCAGCTCTTGTCCTCATCCGTAATGTTGTAGCGGGCGGTGAAGGTGTTCGACTTCAGGTCGACGTCATTGACCGGCACGCCGCCGCTGATCTCGTTCCAGCCGTCGCTTGAGCCGACCCAGCCGAGCTTCAGCTCACTGTTGTCGGTCGGCCGGATGGTGGTCTTGAGCAGGCCGCTAAGCACATCGAAGCCGGTGCCCTTGACGGTGTCGCCACCGCCATCCTTGTAGTCGTCATAGTTGCGGTAGACGATGTTGCCGAGCACATCCCAGTTCTCGTTGAGGCGGTAGGCACCGGATGCGCTTGTTGTCCAGCCCTTGCCGTTGCTCTCATAGCGTCCCGTGACGGAGCCGGCCCATGTTTCTTCCGGCTTAAGGAAATCCCCGGCGTCCTTGGTGTCGAAGAAGACGACGCCGCCGATGGCGCCCGAGCCGTAGGTGTTGGCGACAGGACCACGGATAACATCCACGGATTTGACGAGTTCGGGGTCGATGTAGAAGGTCGACTGCGTGCCGTGGTCGGAACGCTGGAAGTTCTGACGGGCGCCGTCGACGATGACCGCGACGCGACCAAAATCCTGCAAGCCTCGGATGTTGATACTGGTGCTGACGCGTCTGGCGTCGGCCTGCGCCGCGACACCGGGCACGCCAAGCAGCATCTCATTCGGCGTCGTCGCCATGCGGCGGTCGAGCTGTTCCTGGCCGACATGGCTGGTCGATGCCAGCGATTCGATCGCCGTCTCGCCGGTGCGGCTGATGACGAGGATCTTGTCGAGCAGCGTTGCTCCCGCTGGTGCGGCGTTTTCTTCTTCAGCCTTCTTCGTTTGCTCTGTCGGCTGCGCCGCTTGCTGGGCGTTAGCCAATTGCGCCGACAAGGCGATAGCCGCCACGCTTGCCAACAATGCCGCCGCGCCGTTCGCCGCCGACCGGCCACGCCATTCCCAAGTCACCAACCCCATGCCCCAACTCCAAAGTCCAGGTTTCATGCTGGCTGGCCCGGGGCTGGCTGGCATTTTTGATCGTCTCCGGCGTCTTAAATGTTGACTCATTTAATCCGGTATTGCACTGACTAGTAAACATGATTATTCAAGTCAAGAAATGAATCGGATTACGCAACGCCTAGCCAGACGCCCGGCACAGGAAAGGGATCGATCCAGATGAACACCCACAATCCCAACGATTTTCGCTATCGCGTCCGCCGTTCCGACGATGCCTCGGCCCCCGCCCGTTTCGACCGGGTTCCGCTGGCGGTGCGAACCCTGTCCAGCAACACCCTGTTCCAGGGCGAGCACGAGATCGGCATTGAGCATCACGGTGCGCTCTACCGGCTGAAGATCACCCGTCAGGGCAAGCTCATTCTCAACAAGTAAGGCTGGAGCGGTTCACCGTTTCACGGAAACGCCGAACCGCTCTAGCTCTTTGTTTTAACGCAATTCCGGACGGAAAACCCTTTCACACTTTTCCTGGAATTGCTCTAGGCAGCAGGGACGAAACATGGATCAGCGCGTAAAACCCGCCCCGCATGAAATCCGGCGGGCACGGACAGACAATCCGAAGACGCGCGAGCGTGATCTGGCTGCCCAGCTCGGCATTTCGGAAGCCGAACTGGTCTGCGCGCACTGCGGCGACGGTGTCGTGCGCGTCGAGCCGCGCGTCAACGATCTTCTGACCGGCCTCGAGGCCGTCGGCGAGGTCATGGCGCTGACCCGCAATGAGAGCGCGGTGCACGAGAAGATCGGCGTCTATGACAAGGTCGTCACCGGCAACCACAATGCCATGGTGCTTGGCGAAAACATCGACCTGCGCATCTTCCCGAAGGTCTGGGCACACGGCTTTGCCGTCGAGAAGCGAGACGGCGACGAAATCCGCCGCAGCCTGCAGTTTTTCGATGCGGCGGGCGAGGCCGTGCACAAGGTGCATTTGCGTCCGGCCTCCAGCCTCTATGCCTATCAGAAGCTGGTTGCCGCGCTCGACTCGTCCAATCAGGAGCCGACCGTCGACATTTCGGGACCACTCCCCGATGACGAGAGCCATGGCGACGAAGCGGCCGCCAATCTCGACGATCTGCGCGACCGCTGGAGCCGGCTGACCGATGTGCACCAGTTCTTCGGCATGCTGAAGACGCTGAAGCTCAGCCGCCGGCAGGCGGTGCGCCTGGTCGGGCAAGACTATGCCTGGCAGCTCGACAATGATGCCGTCCGTGCCATGTTTCATCACGCTGCGGAGGGCGAGATGCCGATCATGTGCTTTGTGGGAAACCGCGGCTGCATCCAGATCCATTCCGGTCCGATCAAGTCGATCAAACCGATGGGGCCATGGATCAACGTGCTGGACGAAACCTTCCACCTGCATTTGCGGACCGACCACATCCAGGAGGTCTGGGCGGTGCGCAAGCCGACCAAGGACGGTCATGTCACCTCGCTCGAGGTCTATGATTCCGGCGGCAAGATGTTCATCCAGTTCTTCGGCAAGCGCCATGAAGGCGAAAGCGAGCGGGACGACTGGCGCTTCCTGGCGGAAAACCTGCCGCGCATCCCAAGCCCGACCGCAGCCTGAGGAAAATGCGATGCGTTTTTTCCCAAGATTGTCGACCGTGCGCGGATCTATTTTCGGGCCGGTGATCGGTCTCTCCATGGCTGTTATCGCACTGCAATCCGCCAGCGCCATGGAAGGCACGGCCGTGTTTGCCGATCCTTCGAAAATCGTGGCCGTTGGCGGCTCGATCACCGAGATCGTCTATGCGCTCGGCGAGGAAAAGCATCTGGTGGCTCGCGATTCCACCAGCCGGTACCCAAAGGCGGCGCTTGATCTGCCCGATGTCGGTTACATGCGTGCGCTGTCACCGGAAGGCGTGCTCTCGGTCAACCCGACCGGCATCCTGGCGTTGCATGGCAGCGGTCCCAAGGAAGCCGTCGACGTCTTGAAGAAGACGAGCGTCCCGTTCATCGAAGTGCCCGAGCACTATAGCCACGAAGGCATCCTCGAAAAGGTCCGTATCGTCGGCAAGGCGCTCGGCGTCGACGCCAAGGCCGAGGTGCTGGCCAGGGAACTCGATGCCAAGCTCACGGCAGCCGAGAAGCAGACGACGTCGATCAAGGAACGCAAGCGCATCCTGTTCGTGCTGTCGATACAGGGCGGCAAGATCCTGGCGGCCGGCAGCGAGACCGCGGCCGACGGTATGGTCAAGCTGGCTGGCGGCGTCAACGCGGTCGAGGGCTTTTCCGGCTACAAGCAAATGTCCGACGAGGCGATTATAACCGCCAGACCGGACGTGATCCTGATGATGAGCAATGCCGGGCCTCCGGTGTCGGACGACGAACTGTTCGGCAATCCGTCGATCGCCTCCACGCCGGCCGGAACGGCGCGCAAGCTGATCCGCGTCGACGGCGCCTATCTGCTCGGCTTCGGTCCACGCACGGCCGATGCCATCCACGACCTCGCTGTCTCGCTTTATGGCGGGCAGGTCACGGACTGAACGGGCGGATCATGGTCGATCAATCGATCGCCGGCCCGGTGATGGCAAGCGTATCCGGAGGCGACAGGTCGGGCCGCGCCCGCATCGTCATCCTTCTGCTGTGCCTGGGGCTGGCGGCTGCCATTTTTCTGTCGCTGACATCGGGGGCTTCGGACGCATCGGCCGTCAACGTCATCGGGGGCTGGCTGTTCGGCACAGTGCCTGATGACGCCGCGGTGAGCGCCCGCGACAGCCTGATCGTCTATGACATCCGCCTGCCGCGAATCATCCTCGGCATGCTGGTCGGCGCGGCGCTCGCGGTCTCCGGCGCGGTCATGCAGGGACTGTTCCGCAATCCGCTGGCCGACCCCGGCCTGATCGGCGTCTCGGCCGGCTCCAGCCTCGGCGCGGTTGCCGTCATCGTGCTCGGCGCCACGATATTGGCTCCGGTGACCGCCTTGCTCGGCACGCTTGCACTGCCGCTGGCGGCCTTCTGTGGCGGGCTCGCCACCACGCTGGTGCTTTACCAGGTCGCGACGCGGCGGGGGCAAACCTCGGTTGCCACAATGCTGCTTGCCGGCATCGCGCTGGCGGCGCTCGCCATGGCGCTGACCGGCATTCTTATCTTCATGGCCGACGATCGCCAGTTGCGCGACCTGACCTTCTGGCAACTCGGATCGCTCGGCGGCGCAACCTGGGCGAAGATCGCGTCGGTAGGGCCGATAATCGTGCTGGCGCTGGCGGCGATGCCGTTCCTGGCACGCGGCCTCAACGCGCTGGCGCTTGGCGAGGCGACCGCCGGTCATCTCGGCATTCCGGTGCAGCGGCTGAAATACACGGCCATCGTCGGCGTCTCTGCCGCGGTCGGCGCATCCGTCGCCGTCAGCGGCGGCATCGGCTTCGTCGGCATCGTGGTACCGCATCTGCTGCGCCTGCTGATCGGTCCGGACAATCGCTATCTGCTGCCGGCGTCGGCGCTGCTCGGTGCCTCGCTGCTGCTTCTGGCCGACGCGGTCGCACGCACCATCGTTGCGCCGGCCGAACTGCCGATAGGCATCGTCACCGCGATAGCGGGCGCGCCGTTTTTCCTTTGGATCCTGCTGCGCAAGCGCGGCGTGGTTGATTTGTGAGGCTTGATGATCGAGGCCAAGGATGTTTCGGTTGATATCGCCGGCAAGCCTATCGTCAGCGGTATCGATTTCCACGCGCGGCCCGGCGAGATCGCCGCCATCGTCGGCCCCAATGGTTCGGGCAAGACGACCTTCCTCAAAGCGCTTTCCGGCGAACTCGCCTACACCGGGCGCGTTGCCCTCAACGGCCGAGATCTCTCGACGATGAAGCCGGTCGAAGTGGCCGTCCATCGTGCGGTGCTGCCGCAGGCGACGACGCTGTCGTTCCCGTTCACCGTGCGGGAAGTGGTCAAGCTCGGCCTTGTCGGCGGCCGCTCAGGCGTCTTGCCGGGCGAGGATGCGCGGCTGCCGGAACGGGCGCTGGCGCGTGTCGATCTCGACGGCTTTGCCGGCCGTTTCTACCAGGAGCTTTCGGGCGGCGAGCAACAGCGCGTTCAGCTCGCACGCGTGCTGAGCCAGGTCTGGGCACCGGTGCTCGACGGCAAGCCGCGCTTTCTGTTCCTCGATGAGCCGGTTTCCAGCCTCGACATCAAGCACCAGCTGATCATCATGAACATTGCCCGCGACTTCGCCAGAAGGGGCGGCGGCGTGGTCGCCATCCTGCACGACCTCAATCTGACGGCCATGTATGCCGACCGGATCTTTGTCATGCATCGCGGCAGGCTAGCCGCCACCGGGTCGCCGCGGGATGTGCTGAGCGATGACCTGATCGAAAAAGTGTTCGACTGCCGGCTCAGGGTCGGCGTGCTGCCGGCCGGCAATATGCCGTTCGTGCTGCCTCAGTCAGCGGCCTGATTGCAGATCTAGCCCGCGCCTCTGCTGGGTCAGGCAGCTGGTGCGCGGCGCTCCAGCATGTCGATTCCGAGCAGGTTGCGCACATTTGGACGTGCCGCCACGAGGTCGGCGATCGTATAGCGCTCCAGCACGGCGAAGAACGCGTTCAGCGCCTCGCGCAGCGCCGAGTTCAGCGCGCAGCTATCGACGAGCGGGCATTCGGCGGCATCGTTCTCGAAGCATTCGGCCATGGCGAAGCTCTCTTCTGTCACGCGCACGACATCGAACAGGCTGATGGCTTCGGCCGCCCGGCCAAGCTTGACGCCGCCATTCCTACCGCGCACGGTCTGGACGAGGCCGTGCTCGACCAGGGGCTGCAGGATCTTGAACAGGAAAAGCTCCGACACCGAATAGGCGGCCGCGATCTCGGGGATGCGGCTCAATCGGTCATCATTGGCCGCGCAATACATCAAGATGCGCATGGCATAGTTGGTCTGGCGCGTAAGCCGCATTTTGTCCTCACAAGGCACTGGTGCGGTGCAACCACGCCAGATCTGGAAATTTTGCTGATATGGCTTTGACCCGAATTTCCGGATTCGCCACATTGGCTCGGGCGGAATATGGCCTATACCTTGGAATAATTCCAGACTAGCTTCGTGCGATAGATGAATTTTGTCCTCAACTTTGTGTGCGCGGCCGGGGAAAGTTCCGGACGAAACCCGCTGTCGCGGGTATTTCGGCCATCGGAACACTAAATAGGCTGAGATCGACGAGGAGCGGCTCACCCATGTCACAATCGGCTTCGCCCCTGGCGCCGGTCCGTTTCGATGCCGAGGCGGATGCCAAGCTTTCCGCGTTGCGGCGGACAAAATTCCTCGCGGCGGCCGCACTGGCGCTTTGCGTGCTGGTGTTTGCGCTCGCCAAATCCTTCGAGCGCACCTATCCATGGCTCGGCTTCGTCGCCGCCTTTGCCGAGGCCGCGACCATCGGCGGTCTGGCCGACTGGTACGCGGTGGTGGCGCTGTTCAGGCGGCCGCTGGGGCTGCCGATCCCGCACACGGCCATCATCCCGGAGAACCAGAACCGCATCGCCGACAATCTCGGTCGCTTCATCGAGGTCAACTTCCTGGCGCCTGAACCGGTGCGCGAAAAGCTCGCCGAGGTGGATTTCTCGGCACTCGTCGCCGACTGGCTGGCCGATACGGAGCGCGCCGCCGGCCTGTCGCGCTTCGTCGTGCGGCTGGTGCCGCAGACGCTGGCCGCTGTCGAGCAATCCGGCCTGCGCGGCTTCGTCACCAGCCGCATGCTCGAACAGATCGAAAAGGTGCCGCTGGCGCCGCTGGCCGCCGAGCTGTTGTCAGCGCTTACCGACGACCGCCGCCACCAGAAACTGTTCGACGAGTTCACCAAGGTGATCGGCAGGTTCCTCAATGACGAACAGGCGCTGGCGACGATGCGCGAAAAGATCCGCGAGGAACTGCCGTCGCTGTTCAACCTGTTCCGCGCCGACGCCTATCTCCTGAAGAAGATCGTCGCCTCGGCCGGCTCGCTTCTCGACGAGGTGAGGGCCGATCCCGACCACCCGATGCGCGCCGAATTCGACCGCTTCGCCCAAGGCTTCGTCGAGAAGCTGAGAACATCGAAGCAATACGCCAAACGGGCCGAGAAGCTGAAGCGCGACTTCCTGGCCCGGCCGGAGGTCAAGGGGTTGGCCGGCGAGATGTGGGCAAGCCTCAGCCAGTTCATCGAGCAGGACGCCAAGGCGCCGAATTCGGTTGTCCGCGCGCATCTTGCCAACATGTTCGTCGAGGTCGGTCGCCATCTTGCCGGGGATGCGCAGATCCGGGCCGACATGAACCAAGGGTTCGTGGTGGCTCTGGCGTCGTTCGTGGAGAGCCAGAAGGCCGGCGTGTCGACATTCATCGCCGACCAGGTCAAGCGCTGGGATCTTGCGCAGCTGACGCGGCTGATCGAGATCAACATCGGTCGGGACCTGCAGTATATCCGCTTCAACGGCATGATCATCGGCGGGCTCGCCGGTGTCGTGCTCTATGTGGCCGAGCGGCTGTTCCTCGTGAATTGATGCGCGACCAGACTGGCGCTCACTCCTCCGTGTCCGAATGGACTCACGGCATGCGAGTGCTATTCTCCCGCCGAGGGTGCCCGCATCATGCGGCAAAGGGGAGCAAACGAGCATGGCGAAACAACCGGAATCCGATTCCTTCATGGACATGTTCGGCAGGTTCGGCCGCGACCTGAAGGTGCCCAATGTCGATGTCGAGGTGATCCTCGCCCATCACCGCAAGAACCTCGAAGCGCTAGAGAAATCGGCACGAGCCAGTGCCGCCGGCGCGACCTCGCTGTTGTCCAGGCAGCGCGAGATGCTGGAGGACACGCTGCGCGAGGTCACGGACATGGCGCAAAGCTACAGGGCGCCGGGCAATCCGCAGGAACTGATGACCAAACAGACGGAGTTTGCCAGAAAGTCTTTCGAAGTCGCATTGAAGAATGCGGGCGAAGTGGCTGAACTGGTCAAGAAATCCGGCGCCGAATCGGTCGACATCCTGCGCACGCGCATCAAGGAGGCGATGGAGGAAATCCGCGCCGGCTACGAGAAGAAGTAGCGGAAATGGCCGAGGCTGGCTCGTTGCTGCCAGCGGCCCCTGAAGCCTGGAAATCCCGATTTAGCCTGCGACTGCGCTCGCGGCGTGGCACGATTGCGGCCGAAACCGGCGGAACGGATTCGCGCCGAGCGAATTGACAGAGGCCGTCAGTTCGTGGTCCGGAGGCTTTGGAAGCGATCGGGAAACCAGGAATGAACGAAATACGGCCTAAAGCGCCGCCGACCTACGAGCAGTTGAGGATGATGGCCGGGCAGGAGCTTGGCGTATCGGAGTGGACGACGGTCGACCAGAACCGCATCGACCAGTTCGCCGAATGCACCGGCGACCACCAATGGATCCATGTCGACCCTGAAAGGGCGCGGCGGCAAAGCCCGTTCCGCACGACGATTGCGCATGGCTATCTGACGCTGTCGATCATCGGCGCACTGGCGCTCGGCATGGGCATCGTGCCCGAGAACACCCAGGCTGCCTTCAATTATGGCTTCGACAAGGTGCGCTTCCTGGCGCCGGTCAAGGTCGGCGCGCGCATCAGGCTGCGCATCACGCTGCTGTCCATGGAGGACAGGGGTCCCGGCCAGTATCTCATGAAGGCAGCCAATACGGTCGAGATCGAAGGCGAGGAAAAGCCTGCCTTGACGGCTGAAACGCTGGTCATGCTCTATGAACGCCGCAAGCGGGCAGGCGCCTGAGCCTGTTTGGGAATTCTACTCTCTGAGCGGTGTGGCGCGTCACGAACCCCTGGATTCCGTGCGGCCTGCGGCGCGGGCAGAGAGCAGCGCGAGGACCAGCGCGATCAGCGCCAGCACTGTCGCCGTCTGAAATGTGACCTGCATCCCCCGGGCGGCCTCGGAACTCAGAAGACCAATGCTTTGGTGCTTTTCGGCCGATGCGACGGCGAATATGGCACCCATCAACGAGGCGCCGGTGATCAGCCCGAGATTGCGCGAAAGGTTGAGCAGGCCGGAGACGACGCCGCGCTGGCCGGCACTGATGCCGGCCATGACGGCTGCATTGTTGGATGTCTGGAACAGCGCGTAGCCGATGCAGGTGACGGTGATCGGAACGACATAGCCGGCAATGCCGAGCGTCACCATGGCGAGCGACAGCAGGAACGTGCCTGTCGTGAGGCTGAGCAGGCCGGCGACCATCATCTTGTGGGCGCCGAAGCGATCGGTCAGGCGTCCAGCCACCAGCGCCGACAGGGCCGAGACAAGCGGCCCGGTCGACAGCACGAGGCCGACCATTGCGGCATCGAGCCCAAGTCCTCGCGAAAGATAGAACGGGGCAACCACCAAAGTCGCCATCATTACCGTCGCGACAACGAGGCTCATGGCGAGGCTGGCGCTCAGTTGGAAGTCGCGGAAGCTGGCAAGCTGGATCAAGGGGTTTTTCACACTCGCCTGCGCGGCGGCGAAAAGAAAAACACCGATGCCGGCAGCGACCAGCAGGCCGACGTTGAGCGGTCCGAAATTGCCTCTGCCAAGCGTCATGGCCAGCGCATAGGCGGCCAATGTCAGGGCCAGCAGGGCAGTGCCCATGACATCGAACGTGCCTCGGTCGAGCCGCGCGGTTTTATTGCGTGCCGGCAAGGCACGCCAGGCGAGAGCGAAGGTGAGCACACCCAGCGGGACATTGACGAGGAAGATCGCGCGCCAGCCAAAGCCGGCGATCAAAAGGCCGCCGAGCGAGGGGCCAAGTGTCGTGCCGATCGCGGACATGGCGCCGAGCAGGCCCATGGCGCTGCCAATTCTGTCTTTGGTCACGGTTTCGGCGACAAAGGCCAGCGTCAGCGCCATCATCAGCGCCGCGCCAAGTCCCTGCACGGCGCGTGCGGCGATCAGCAGCCACAGCGTCGGCGCCAGGCCGCAGAGCACCGATGCCGATGTGAACAGCGCAATGCCGCCAAGCAGCAACGGCCGGCGTCCAAACATGTCGGCCAGCCGGCCGGCGCTGACGATCAGTGTGGTGATGGCGAGCAGATAGGCCAGAACAACCCATTGTACGGACTGGAACGTCGCGCCGAAATTCTGCATCAGCGACGGCAGCCCGACGCTGGCAATGCTGGTTCCCAGCGAGGATAGCAGCGTGGCGAGCGACAGGCTTGCCAACGCCCAGCCGGCGGATTGCATCCGTGGCGGCGCCGATGTCAGCCGCCCGTCCCGATTTTGCTCAGCGATTGCCACGGCGATCTCCTTCCATCAGTCCCACAACCGGAACTGCTGGAGATCTAGTTCCTTGGCCAATGTGGCGGAAGGCGCAGCATTTGCATCTTATTCGTGCGTTTGGCGCCATATGATGCCATGATCTGCCGATGACATCACCCGATCTCAACTTATTGTTCGCTCTCGACATCCTGCTGACCGAAGGCAGCGTGGCGCGTGCCGCCAGCCGCCTGCGCCTCAGCCCCTCGGCGATGAGCCGGACGCTGGCGCGGTTGCGCGAGGCTACGGGCGATCCGCTGCTGGTTCGCGCCGGTCGCGGCCTGGTGGCGACGCCGCGTGCGGAAGAACTGCGACAACAGGTGGGCCGTGTCGTCCAGGATGCGGAGGCGCTGCTGCGCCCTGCCACCTTGCTCGATCTCCCGAGCCTGGACAGGGTCTTCACGCTGCGCACCAATGAGAGCTTCGTCGAAGAATTCGCACCTCGTCTCGTTGCCCGTATCCAGGCCGATGCGCCCGGCGTGCGGCTGCGCTTTGCGCCGAAGTCCGATAGAGACGTCATGTCGCTGCGCGATGCGGCGATCGACCTGGACATAGGCGTCGCTGGCGAGACCGGACCGGAGGTGCGCATCCAGGCATTGCTTCGCGACTGCTTCATCGGCGCCGTGCGAATGGGCCATCCGTTGAGCGAGGGCGCGGTGACGCCGGAGCGCTATGCCGCAGGCCGGCACATCAGCGTTTCACGGCGTGGCCGCGAGAAAGGGCCGATCGACGAGGCTTTGAACCGGCTCGGGCTGCAGCGGACGGTCGTGTGCATGGTTTCCGGGTTCTCGGCAGCCCTTGCCATGGCCCGCACATCAGACCTGATCGCAAGCGTTCCGGAGCGGCATACTGAGGGTGCACGCACCGGCATGCATAGTTTTCCCCTGCCGGTTGCCACCGCCGAGGTCACCATCTCCATGCTCTGGCATCCGCGCCTCGATGCCGATCCGGCGCAACGCTGGTTGCGCGACCGCGTGCGGGAGGTCTGCGCGGCGTCGCGCTGACAACGATGAGAAGCCTGCGCCAACCGCCCAGGCTTCTCATCTGTCCCGTCTATTCGGTTTGGCGTTTCTGCAAATGCCTCAGTGCGCTTAGTGTGAGCGTCGCCATGACCGAACAGTAGCCCACCAGCGGCCACGCCGTGTCTCCATCAAGCAGGATGACGAACAGCGTGCCGAGGATGCCGACGACAAGGCTCTGGATGCAGAAGTAGAGCGCGACGGCGGTTCCCGCGACATCGCCGAACGCCTCGAGTGCACCGTTCGCGGTGACTGAGACAGCGAAGACGATACCCGCGGCAACGACCCACATCGGTAAGACGAATGTCGCGAAGGACGGCGCCGCGAACAGTTGCCCGGCCGCCAGCAGAGCCGCGCCGAGCAGCAACATCGCCATGCCTCTGATAGCACTGCCCGCAATGCCCCAACGTGCAATGAACTTTTTGGCGAAGCGGGTGGTCACGATCATCACCAGCGCCGCGGTGGCGAAGGCCAGGCTGAAACCGAGCTGTGAAAAGCCGGCGCGGTCCATGAGCACCCGGGGCGCCGTCGAAAAGAACACGAAGAAGGCGCCCATGGCGGCACTGAAGCCGAGCGTATACGCCCAGAAGGCGAAGCTGGAGAGAATGGGACGAAACGCCATTCGCCTGTCGTTGCCATTCAATGGTCGTGTTTCATGCCATCTCGGCCATGCATTGAGGGTGGCGGCTACCGCCAGACCGCCGAGCGTCAGGAAGATCGCGCGCCAGCCGAGATTGTCGGCGATCAACGCACCGGCAATCGGCCCTAACGCCGGCACGAAGGCCAGCATCGAACTGAACAGGCCGTAGATGACGGCACTTTCAAGCCTCTGCGCATAGACGTCGCGAACCGTTGCAAAGGTCGCAACGAGAACGGCGGATGCACCGATGGCCTGCACGACCCGCAAGGCAACGAACACCATGGCCAGCGAGGTGCAGGCGAGCAGGACGGAAGCGCCTGCAAACAAAAGCGCGCCGCCGATCAGCACCGGACGCCTGCCCATCCTGTCGGAAATCGGGCCGAAGACGATTTGGCCGAGCCCAAGACAGATCATGTAGAGGCTCAGCGTCAGTTGGATGACATCAGGCGATGTCTTGAGGATCTCCGGCATCGCCGGGACGATCGGGAGGTAGATGTCCATGGCCAGCGAGGCCAGGATGTCGAAGGGCGCCATCAGCACCATGGCTGCTGGCAGGGAAGTGGTCCATGTCGGGTTTTTTGGACAAGGCATGATTGAACATCCGCTCAAATGGCTACATTTGGCGGCGATCTGCCGTTCTCACTGAAGATGGGAAATGACGGGCCGCCGCAACAACGAACTGCTGTTGCGGCCTACTTGTCTGCTGACTTGCTGGTTCCCATAGTCGCTATCCCGGATCGCGCGGATATTCTCTCGACGCGCAGATCCGTCCCTTAGCAGCCAGAGGTTGTCCAGGCAACAGGATCAGCTTGGTCGCGTCATCGCAGCCTCGATCACCCTGAAAATCCGCTCGTCCGCGCATTGGGCAGCGTTGAAGCGCAGGAAGCGGCTGGCCGTTCCAGACAGGCTGAATGCGTTGCCGGGCGCCAGCACGATATTGTCGGCCAAAGCGCGGCGGGCGACTTCGGCCGCATCGACGCCATCCGGCAGACTGCACCACAGGAACAGGCCGGCCGGCTGGTCGATCCAGGGTGAGATGCCGATCGCCTTCAGACGAACGCTGGTCTCGCCCATGGCGCGCGCAAGCCGTGCGCGCAGCAAATCCATGTGCTTGCGGTAGCTGCCGTCCTTCAGCAGGGTCAGCACCAGTTCGGCCGCAAGCCGGCCGCCGCCAAAGGTGGTGGCGATCTTCAGGTCGGTCAGGGGCTCGATCCAGTCGCGGGGGGCTGCGATGAAGCCGCAGCGAACCGACGCCGACAGCGTCTTGGAGAAGCTGCCGATGTGGACGACGCGGTTGAGACCATCGAACGCCGCCAGCCTGGGGGCGGGCGCATGTTCGAAATCGGCGAAGATGTCGTCCTCGACGATAGTCAATTCCGACTGGTCGGCGAGCTTGAGCAGCCGATGGGCGGTGACTGGCGACAGCACCGCGCCGGTCGGGTTGTGGATGGCGGAATTGGTGATGTAGAGGCGCGGCCGATGCTCGGCCAGCGCCTGCGCGAACAGATCGATGTCCGGCCCCGACGGCGTGTAGGGAACGCTGACGACCTTGGCCCGGTGGGCGCGCAACAAAGCATGGAAGTTGAAGTAGCAGGGGTCGTCGACCAGCACGGTGTCGCCGGGCTCGATCAGGAACCGGCACAGGAGGTCGATGGCCTGCGTGCCTGATTCCGTCAGCATGATCTGCTCGGGAGAGGCCTCGATGCCGTGCCCGGCCATACGCCGCGCCAGCAATTGCCGTAGCGGTGGCAGGCCGAGCGGCGTGCCGTAATCGGCCAGTGCGACATCGTCCGCACGCGCTACCGTGCGCAGTGCCCGGCGCAGACCTCCCTGGGGCATCCATGAAGCGGGCAGCCAGCCGCAGCCGGGCTTCAGCATCTCGTCGCCGGCTTCCAGCGACTGGCGTGAGATCCAGAGTGGATCGACCGCGCGGTCGAGGCGGGGACCGATTTCGGCCAGCGACAGGGGCGCCAGCGATCCGGCGGCATAGAATCCGGAGCCCGGCCGCGAGCGGATCGCGCCTTCGGCGGCGAGCCGCTCATAGGCTTCTACCACGGTGGATTTGGACACTCGCATGGATTTGGCAAAGGCGCGGATCGACGGCAATTGCGCTCCCGGCGTCAGGCTGCGCGCCGCGATCCGCTGGCGGATCGTCGCCATGACACCTTCGACCAGCGTTCCGCTGCTCTCGCTTCCTGTTGTCTGTTTGTCCATCCGTACTGCTCTGCTGACCATGACAGTTTTGCATAATTGTACCGCATTGTCTCTGGCGATACCACCGGCTCCGCGCGATACGGAGCCGACAAACGGAGCATACGATGGACAAGACCGCGAGCGGCTGGATGAATGGATTCATCGGCGTGTTGATCTTCAGCGGCTCGCTGCCGGCAACGCGCGTGGCGGTGAAGGATTTCGATCCGACATTCCTGACGTCGGCCCGGGCGGCGATTGCCGGACTGCTTGGCCTGGCGCTGCTGCTTCTGTTCCGGCAGAAACGCCCGGAGCGCGGCGATCTGCTGTCGCTGGTGATCGTCGCACTTGGCGTGGTTGTCGGCTTTCCCTTGCTGACCGCGTTGGCGCTCAAGCACGTCACCACGGCCCATTCCATCATCTTCGTCGGCCTGCTGCCGTTGGCGACCGCGATCTTCGGCGTGCTGCGCGGCGGCGACCGTCCGCGCCCGGCGTTCTGGCTGTTTTCATGCATCGGCAGCGCGCTGGTCGCGGGTTTTGCCCTGACGCAGGGCGTGACGGCCTCGCCGGTGGGCGATGGTCTGATGCTGGCTGCCATCATCGCCTGCGGCCTGGGCTATGCCGAGGGCGCCGCGCTGTCGCGCAAGCTCGGCGGCTGGCAAGTGATCTGCTGGGCGCTGGTGCTGTCGCTGCCGATCATGCTGGTGCTGACGCTGATGACCATGCCGCCATCGTTCGACGGCGTCGGCGTCAGTGCGTGGATAGGGCTTGCCTATGTCTCGCTGTTCAGCATGCTGATCGGCTTCGTGTTCTGGTATCGCGGGCTGGCGCAAGGCGGCATCGCGGCGGTCGGGCAGTTGCAGCTGCTGCAGCCATTTTTCGGACTGGCACTGGCAGCGACGCTGCTGCACGAGCAGGTCAGCCCGCTGATGGTGGTCGTTACGGTCGGCGTGGTGCTTTGCGTCGTAGGCGCCAAGCAATTCGCGAAGCAGGAATTGCCACGACGCGCGATCGCCTGACGACGATGCCGTCCTCGCCTAAAACTTCGTCACCACGCCGATGCCGATCCCCTCGAAGCCGCCCATCGCCATCAGGGCCGCGGGCGCCTCGTCGAGGCTCATCCTCTTGCCGACCAGCAATTCGGGCTTGAGCTTGCCGTTGCGGATCATGTCCATCATGGCCTGGTAGCGGTAGGCCTGCATGCCGTGGCTGCCGAGGATTTCGAGTTCGAAGGCGATCACCTTGTCCATCGGCACCTGCGGCCGGGCATGCTCGCCCAGCATCAGGCCGACCTGCACATGGCGGCCGCGCCGGCGCAGATTGGATATCGAATTGAACGAGGTGGTGGGGTGGCCGAGCGCGTCCATCGACATATGCGCGCCGCCATTGGTGATCTGCTTGACCGCCTTGACCACGTTCGGCGTCGTAGATGCATTGATGGTGGCGACGGCGCCGATCTTTTTGGCAAAATCCAGTTTCTCGTCGGTGAGATCGATGGCGATGACATTGGCGCCCATGGAACTGGCGATCATGATCGCCGACAGGCCGACGCCGCCGCAGCCATGCACCGCGACCCATTCGCCCGGCTTCACCCGGCCCTGGTCGACAATGGCTCGAAACGAGGTGACGAAGCGGCAGCCGAGGCTGGCGGCGGTGGCGAATTCCATCTCGTCGGGCAAGCGCACGAGATTGGTGTCGGCGTGCTCGATGGCGACATATTCGGCGAACGAACCCCAGCCGGTGAAGCCGGGTTGAGTCTGATGCTCGCAGACCTGGTGATTGCCCGAATTGCATTCGAAGCAGCGGCCGCAGCCGACGGCGAACGGCACCGTGACGCGCTCGCCGGCCTTCCAGCGGGTGACCTGCTTGCCGGCGGCGACGACGATACCGGCCAGTTCGTGGCCCGGCACATGCGGCAGCGTGATGCCGTCGTCATGACCCATCCAGCCATGCCAGTCGCTGCGGCACAGACCGGTCGCCTCGACCTTGATGACGACGCCATCGGCTGCCGGCTTCGGATCGGGAACGGTCTGGATCGTCGGCGCTTCGCCGAATTTCTCGAAGACGACGGCTTTCATCGGTCACTCCACCCTCTGTGCTGCAGGAAACGATAGCCGATTCCCTGTCTGGTCGAGCGGAAATCGATTCCGCCACGCCTGTTGGCAGGCAGTAGCTCTTAACCGGTTTCGCGGTTGCGAAAGTCGGCAAGCCGGGTTTCGCCGGGGGCAAGCTGCCGCCCGTCCTCGGCATGGACTTCCAGGTGCTTGATCGGCCGGCCGGTGAGATTGTCGACCATGAAGGTATAGGGTTCGCCCGGTCCGGCGAAGTAGGTCTCGCCCCATTGCCGCAGGGCAACCAGGACATAGAACAGGCCGCGTCCCTTTTGCGTCAGCACATATTCATGGTGCGCGCTGCCGTCGGGTGCCGGGACCGTTTCGAGGATGCCATGCGCGACGAGATTGCGCAGCCGCGACGACAGGATGTTCTTGGCGACGCCGAGGCTCTTCTGGAATTCGCCGAAGCGCCGCAAGCCGTCGAACGCGTCACGCACGATGAGCAGCGACCACCAGTCGCCAATCGCGTCCAGTGGTCGCGCTATGAGGCAATCCGCTTCGTGGTGGCTCGTTCGTTTCACCATGGCAGTCGTTGGTCCAGCATTCGATTTTCGGTTGCAACATAAAACTGTTCTGCCTATCCAGCAAGAGGTTTCAAGTTGAAACCTTTTATGGAGAGAGCAGACATGAACATGCAGGTGGTGAACAGCGGTGCAACAAGCCTCGAGCAATCCGATGGGCCGCCTCGGGTGGCGCCGCCGCCTGCGGGATTGTCACGATTGACCGCGCTGATCTTCGCCATCGCCTGCGGCCTGAGCGTTGCCAATGTCTATTTCGCCCATCCGCTGCTCGACGCCATGGCGCATGATTTTGCTATCGCGCCGGCCTCGGTTGGCATCGTGGTGACGGTAACGCAGATCGGCTATGGGCTCGGCCTGTTCTTTATCGTGCCGCTGGGCGACCTGTTCGATCGCCGCAAGCTGATTGCCGGGCAGGCGATTCTGTCTGCCGTGGCGCTGGTGGCGGTCGGGGTCGCGCCCAATGCGGCGATGCTGCTGGCGAGCCTGGCGGTGGTCGGGCTGCTTGCGGTGGTGGTGCAGGTGCTGGTCGCCTTCGCTGCCGACCTCGCCGTAGCGTCGCAGCGGGGGCGGGCGGTCGGCACCGTCACCAGCGGTGTCATCCTGGGCATCCTGCTTGCCCGCTTCGCTTCAGGGGTCGTCGCCGATTTCGCCGGTTGGCGCTGGGTTTATCTTGTCTCGGCCGGGTTGACGCTCGTCATGGCGATGGTTCTCTACCTCATCCTGCCGCGCCATGAGGCGGAGCGGCCACGCACATCCTATCCGCGCCTGCTCGCTTCGGTGCTGCTGCTGTTCGTACAGGAGCCGCTGCTGCGCGTGCGGGCGGTGCTGGCCATGCTGATCTTCGCCAGCTTCAACGTGCTGTGGGCGCCGCTGGTGCTGCCGTTGAGTGCTGCGCCATTTTCACTTTCGCATACCGAGATTGGGCTTTTCGGCCTTGCGGGCGTCGCCGGCGCGCTCGGTGCGCGCTGGACCGGCGGCCTCGTCGATCGCGGACGCGGCCAGTTGGTCACCGGCTTCAGCCTGCTGCTGATGATGGCAGCCTGGCTGCCGATCGCCTTCATGGGCATGTCGCTGTGGCTGCTCGTTGCCGGCATAGTCATGCTGGATCTGGCGATCCAGGCCGTCCACGTCACCAACCAGAGCCTGATCTTCGCCCGCCGCCCGGATGCGCGCAGCCGACTGGTTGGCGGCTATATGATCTTCTACTCGGTCGGCAGTGCCCTGGGCTCCATCGCCTCGACCATGGCTTATGGTGCAATGGGCTGGAATGGCGTCTGTGTGCTTGGCGCCGGCATCGGCCTGTTGGCGCTGCTGTTCTGGGCGTTGACGCTGCGCGTCGGCAGATAGGCCTATGGCGACGGCGCGGTGTCGAGAAGCGGCTGCCAGGCTCGGAACCAGTCGCTCGCCTCGGCCTGCCACGGCCAGATGCCGTCCACAGTGGGATAGATCAGCTGGAGAACACCGAAATCCAGGCCGCCGTAGAACCAGAGGTCCCAGCCGAAATGCTCGCGGTAGTGGTCGATATGAACGGCGCCGAATTGACAGTCGAAACCTTCGATAAAACCGGACGATCGCTGCCCTGGTTGGAAAACCTCGCCGGAGCGGACGCGGCTGCAATACTCGTTGATGATGAACTGGGAGATTTCCGGCTTCAGGCCGATGACGATGAGTTCCGGCGCCTTGAAGTTGTGCTCTATTCCAACCGAATAGGTGAAAGGCGGATCGTCGCCTTCCTCCAGCACATGCAAGATGTGGCAGCCATAAGCCTCTATATCGGCCAGCGCCTTGGCTTCACCTGGGTCGGTGGCCTTTCTACTCGGCATCGATCTGGTTCTGGGGCGCGGCTTTCTGGAAGGCCGGCAGCGCCATGCAGGCGGCGTTGATGCGCGCGATCGTCGGGTAGGGCGTCAAGTCGACGCCGAAGCGGGCGTTGCTGGCAATCTGCGCGGCGAGGCAGATGTCGGCCAGGCCCGGCGCGTCGCCATGGCAGAATGTACCCGTCTCCGCCGCCGCCGACGCCATGATCTTTTCAAGCGGCTGAAAGCCCTCGTTCACCCAGTGACGGAACCAGTTGGTGATGTCCTCGTCGCCGGCGCCGAACAGGGTGCGCAGCGAGGTCAGCACACGCAGATTGTTCACCGGGTGGATGTCGCAGGCGATCATCTGCGCCAGCATTCTCACGCGGGCCCGGCCGGCCGGGTCCTTCGGCAGCAGCGGTGGTTCCGGGCTGGTCTCGTCGAGGAATTCGATGATCGCCAGCGATTGCGTCAGCAGCGTGCCGTCGCCGAGGATCAGCGCCGGCACCAGCCCTTGCGGATTGACCGCGAGATAGGCTGGTTCCAGATGCTCGCCATGGCGCAAATGATGCGGGACGTAGTCGTAGCTC
The DNA here is from genome assembly GCF_040322895.1 of Mesorhizobium sp. M0088. Lineage (NCBI taxonomy): Bacteria > Pseudomonadati > Pseudomonadota > Alphaproteobacteria > Hyphomicrobiales > Phyllobacteriaceae > Mesorhizobium > Mesorhizobium sp. M0088. Next base: position 196,538 of record NZ_JAMYUI010000009.1, on the reverse strand, counting down.
AGCCCCTTCATCTCCAGCGCGATCCGCACCCGATAGGAGGTGGAGGAGCGATAGTAATTGTGCAGGACGAGTTCGCTCATGGCCTCACTTCGGCTGGCCGATGGTCACTTCGATGGTCCCGATGCCGTCGACGCCGCCGGTCATCGTGTCGCCGGGGCCAACCGCGCCGACGCCTGCCGGCGTACCGGTGAAGATCAGGTCGCCGGGCTCGAGTTCCATCGCCTCGCTGCAGATCGACACGATATCCGATATCGGCCAGATCAGTTCGGCGAGGTCGGCATCCTGCCTGATCTTGCCGTTGACGGCGAGCCAGATGCGGCCCTTCTGCGGGTGGCCGGATTCCTGCGCTTGCACCAGCGGGCCGCAAGGGGCGGAGCGGTCGAAGGCCTTCGACCAGTCCCAGGGACGGGCGGCCTTCTTGGCCTCATCCTGCAGATCGCGGCGGGTGAGGTCGATGCCGACGCCATAACCCCAGACATGGTCCAGCGCCTTGTCACGGGGAATGCGGAAGCCGGCTTTGCCGATCGCGGCGACCAGTTCGATCTCGTGGTGCAGATTGGCCGTCAGCGGCGGGTAGGGGATAGCGGTGCCGGAATCGACCACCGCGTCGGCCGGCTTGGTGAAGAAGAAGGGCGGATCACGCTCGTCATTGCCGAATTCTCGGGCATGCGCCGCGTAGTTGCGGCCGACGCAGTAGATACGGCGCACCGCGAAACGATCGGACGAGCCGGCAACGGCCACCGATGCGGTTGCGGGCAGGGGAAGGACGAATTCTGTCATCAAGGGTCTCTGCTTGGTTGCCGGAACATTCGACCGATTTAGGGCCTGGACAAGGCGATTTGGTCGAGAAAGTGCCGGCGGCACTTTCCGCCGGAGATGGCGATATACTATTTGGCAATAATCTGGCCATGGTGGAGAGGTTATTCTAATCGCTCACGAACTGAAATGAACCCCATGACCGCAACCCACGATCGCGCCCGGTTCCTGATCATCGACGACCATCCGCTGTTTCGCGAGGCGCTGCACAGCGCCGTGCAGATGGCCTATCCGGAAGTCGACACGGTGGAGGCGCGCTCGATCACCGAGGCGCTCGATCTTCTGGCCGATGCCAAGCCGTTCGACCTCGCGCTTCTCGACCTCTCGATGCCCGACGTGCACGGTTTTGACGGGCTGCTGCAACTCCGGACCCGCTATCCGCGCCTGCCCGTGGTCATCGTCTCAGGCTATGAGGAGCCGAAGATCATTTCCGAGGCGCTGTCCTACGGCGCTGCCGGCTTCATCCCGAAATCGGCGCGCAAGAGCGACCTCGCCGCCGCCATACGCTCGGTGATGGAAGGCGCGATCTATGTCCCGGAAACCTATGAAGGCCGCACGCCGGACGCCGAAAGCGTCGACCGCGCCGACATGGTGCAGCGCCTGTCGACGCTGACGCCCCAGCAATTGCGCGTGCTGCAGATGCTGCGCCAGGGCCTGCTCAACAAGCAGATCGCCTACGAGTTGCAGGTCGGCGAGACGACCGTGAAGGCGCATGTCTCGGAAATATTGCGCAAGCTCAATGTCTATAGCCGCACGCAGGCGGTGATCGAGGTTTCCAAGCTGGACAATGCCGAGCTGTTTCGGGACCAGGCGGGATTTTGAGAGGGTGCCCAGATGCCGACATCGGCGGCGCGACAATGCTCGACCAGCAGGGTTCTTGCAGAGCATAGTCTTCAGGCATGAAAAGCACTTTGGCGCGCCCATAGCCGCGCCGGGTTACATGGTGCGGCAGACCGGGGATGACAATCCGGGCAAGGCGAGCATGCTGGCATGGCTACACGCAGTGAAGGTCGGACAAACATGAAAAGTGCGTTGTCACCGTAACTTCCTCATGCGCAATTCCTTTATGGGTCGAGTATTTCTAACGAAAACAGGATAGGATTCTCAAAATTTGCAAAATAAAATCTAGATCCATTTAGAAAATCTATTACTCTGGATGTGTCAGGACCCATTTCTTCGCCAAATTCTGTTGAAAACGGAATTTTTCTACGCCTAACTTCGTTCAAAGTATCGTCGAATGTTCTCTTTTCAATTTTTGGTAACGTAACAGCGTAACGATCTGACTGTGACTTACTCTTTAGGCGAAAAAAAGTCTTTCTTACCATCAAATCGATTTTTATCATTGACACAAACGGCATATCAAATCTCGATCTTACGCATATTTCAATTGGTCCGAATCCCATGTAACCATTGAAAATTTCGTCGGGACCAAAACCCCAATAGTCTGGAGGCCCAACCAGCTCCGCAATTTCATTCAAATGTTCCCCAACCCGCACTCCCCCTATTCCCCCCGCTTCGGCAACAGAAAATATGTCTAACGTCACATCAGTCATGGCTTCTTTCCTGCAGGCTTTTTGTCTTGTCCTCCGTCGCTGCCAGTCTTTTTCTCTGAATTACGGTGACAGTGCACTATTTTCTTTTTGCGGCCTGCCTCGCTTCCCCGGCTTCACGGCTTTTCCAGTTGTCCGGCAATCCGGATCAGAAATGCCTCGCCACTCACCGGCCGACCGATGCTCTCGGCTTTGCGCAAAACCGATCGGAAGATCGTTGATAACGGAGCTAAGCCAGCAAATGCGCCAGCAGCGCCCTTAGTTGTGCCGGTTTCAGCGGCTTGCGCATCAGTTCGATGCCGCCGGAGCGGGCGGCTTTGGCGACTGCTTCCGAACTGTCGGCGGTGACGATCAGCGCCGGCACGGCGCGGCCGAGATAGTCGCGGACTTCGGCGATGGTCGTGGTGCCGAGATCGCCGCCGTCGAGATGCTGGTCGGCAATGACGATGTCGGGCACCCAGTCGGTGTCGCCAAGCATGTCGAGCGCATCGTCGGTCGAGGTCGCGGCCCGCACCAGGCATTGCCAGCGTTCGAGCAGGAAGGTCATGGCCTGCAGCACTTCGATATCGTTCTCGACCAGCAGCACCTTGGTGCCGAACAGGCCATAGCCGCGCGGCCGTTCCATGTCGGCAACGCTGGCGATGGCATCGGCTGGCGCACCGATGCCGACGGGAACATCGATGTGGAAGATCGTGCCGCGTCCGACCTTCGACGAGAATGTCACGGGATGGCCGAGCGCGCTGGCCATGCGGCGCACGATGGCAAGCCCGAGCCCGAGACCGCCACCGTCCAGTTCGGCATTGGCCGGCGAGGTGCCGCGATGGAATTCCTCGAACACCGCCTCGCGCTGGTCGTCGGGAATGCCGCAGCCCGTATCGGCGACGTCGATGCGGATGGTGTCGCCGCGATGTCTGGTGCCGACAAGCACGCCGCCCGAGCGTGTATAGCCCAGCGCGTTGGAGAGAATGTTCTGCAGGATGCGGCGCAGCAGCGTGCGGTCGGAGCGGACCACCGCATGGACCGGCCGGAATTTCAGCGACAGGCCTTTCATCTCCGCCACCGGCAGGAAATCCGAGCGGAGCGACGAGAACAGCGCTTCCAGGCTGACATCGCTTATGTCGGGCTGCACCACGCCGGCATCGAGCTTTGAGATGTCGAGCAGGGTTCTAAGCAGGTCCTCCATCGTCTCCAGCGAGCGCTCGACCTGCCGCACCAGTTTCTTGCCCTCGTCGCTGGTCTGAACTTCGGCGAGCGCCGAAACCGAGAGATGGGCCGCGTTCAGCGGCTGCAGCACGTCGTGGCTGGCAGCGGCGAGGAAACGGGTTTTCGACAGGTTCGCCAGTTCGGCGTTTTCCTTGGCGGCGCTGAGGTCGATGTTCGACTGCTCCAGCCGCCGCAAGGTCGAGTGCAGTTCCTCGGTGCGGGTGCGCACCCGGTTTTCCAGCGAAATCGCGGTCTGGAACAGCGAAAAGGCGTTGCCTTGCTGGTCCATAGAGCGCTCGACGCGGCTGACCAGTGCCGCGTTGATCTTCTTCAGCTTTTCAAGATCGTTTATGTCCCTCAGCGGCATCTTGTTTGCGCCGTCCTATTCCGCCGCCTGGCGCTCGCCAAAGGCGATGCCGGTGAAAGTCTGGTTCAGATGCATCGACCGGTACTGTTCGCCATAGGTGCCGAAGCCGATGACATTGTTGACCCGGTAGAGTTCCGAGATCTCGCGAAATACCTGCCGATTGCGCGCGTCCAGCCGGCGCAGCACGCAGTCGAAGCCGAGGATCATGTCGATACCGCCAAGCCTCTCCTCGACATCGCGCAGGGCGGCGCGCGTCGATTCGACCATGTCCTTGGGTTGAGCGATCGACAGCACAACGCCATCGTCTATGGCGCAGAAGAACGACAGCGAGCCGTCGGCATGCATCTTCTGGATCGACCGGCAATAATATTGGCCGCCCACCTTCACCACCACGGGATGTGAGGCGAAGCTCAGTGGCGTCAGCATCTGCGCGACGATGCCGACGGACGCGGAATATTCCTGCGCCGCATTGGTGGCATTGAACTCGCGCACGATGCGATGATCGGGATCGGAAGCCGTCACCACCAGTTTTTCATCGGTGGGAACGAAATTGTCGGTCTTGAAGACATGGAAGGGTATTTCGGTCGATATCAGCACGATGATGGCGCTGTCGGAGGTGACCTTGCCGTTCGAGATCAGGCGCGTCGTCTCGAATTTCAGATCGTCGCCGGCGGAGCCGCCAAGCAGCGGAATGTCGTCGAGGCCCCAGTGGATGGCTGAACTCACCGCTTCTTCGGCATAAGAGAGCCCGTCGATGAAGCAGAGCGCGAAAGTGCCTTTGGTCCGATCGCAACCAAGGCGCGCGCGCAGCGATCGCCGCAGGGTCTCCACCTCGCCGGTGATCCTGTCCATACCCGACGAGGACAGATTTTCGACCATCACGCTGACGGCGGTGAACGCGGTGGACGGAAGCAGCATGGCCAGCACATGGCCATCCTCGAGACCCTGCGGCGTGATCTCGCCGGCAGTCGAACAGCCGGCGTGGTGGAGCGCCGGTGCGTGGGTCATGAGCGCCTGGGAAAGGGCGCTGGCTTCGACCAGGCTCTGGGAAAAGAACAGCAGGGCAAAGCCTGCGTCGATGGCGGCTGCTTCCAGTGCGATCGCCTTGGCGAACGCCTCCATGTCGGGCTCGTCCGTGGTGAGCGCCGACAGGCCGCATGCATAGCGCGTCTGTGAATTGGCCAGCGATGTTCTCCGCATTTCCTCCGACGCTTTTTTGTGCGCGGCTGTTTTTAAATGCTTCTGGCGCGCGGGCGTCGACCGACATTGTTGCCTTCAATCGGCGGTTTGGCAATGGGGCCACCGGCACCGCATGTTTGGGCGCGGCCATGACCGAAAGTACAATGTTCCGCGTTTGCGACGTGCTGTTTTTTGTCCGATGTGCGGTGTACGAATAATGCACCGCCGAAGCGCGAATACCGCGTCGGCAGCGTGGATACCAAGGTTGATACCCAGGGAGGGACCATGTCGGACGTTTCGTTGATGGTGAACGGAAAGCGGGTCAGCGGTGCTGCCGAGGACCGAACACTTCTGGTTCACTTCCTGCGGGAAAATCTCGGCCTTACCGGCACGCATGTCGGTTGCGACACCTCGCAATGCGGTGCCTGCGTCGTCCACGTCGATGGCAAGGCGGTCAAATCCTGTACGATGCTTGCGGTGCAGGCCTCCGGCTCCACCGTGCTGACGATCGAGGGCCTGGCCAATGGCGCCGACCTGCATCCGGTGCAGGCCGCCTTCAAGGAACATCACGGGCTGCAATGCGGCTTCTGCACGCCGGGCATGATCATGACGGCGACCGACATGATCAGCCGCCACCCCGAAGGGCTCGACGAGGCGACGGTGCGTGCCGAGCTCGACGGCAACATCTGCCGCTGCACCGGCTACCACAACATCGTCAAGGCGATCCTCGCCGCATCGATGACGATGAAGGGGTCCAAGGGTAAGGCGAGACAAGCTGCTTAGGCAAGGGAATAAGGGAGTAGGGCAGTAGGGGAGTAGGGCAAAAAGGCCAACGCAACGAGGCCCTTTTCCCTAGTCCCTTACTCCCTACTGCCCTACTCCCATAAATTCCGGAGGAATTTCTGATGGGCATTGAAGGTGTTGGCGCTCGGGTCGCGCGCAAGGAAGATAAACGGTTCATCACGGGCGCCGGCCGCTATGTCGACGACATGGTGGTTCCCGGCATGAAGCACGCCGCCTTTGTGCGCAGTCCGCACGCGCATGCGCAGATCAAGAAGATCGATGTGAAGAAGGCCCAAGGCATGCCCGGCGTCATCGGCGTGCTGACCGGCAAGGAACTCAAGGCCGACGGCATCGGCAATCTCATCTGCGGTTGGATGATCCACTCCAAGGACGGCTCGCCGATGAAGATGGGAGCGTGGTCGCCACTCGCCTTCGACCGGGTCCGTTATGTCGGCGACGCCGTGGTCATCGTCGTCGCCGAGACCAAGGGGCAGGCGCGCGACGCCGCCGAGGCGGTCGAGATCACCTACAAGGAGCTGAAGGCCGTCGTCGATGCCTCCAAGGCGATGGACAAGGGTGCGCCGCAAATCCACCCCGAAGCGGACAACAATCTGATCTTCGACTGGGACATCGGCAATGCCGACGACACCGCGGCGGCTTTCGGGAAGGCAGCCCATGTCGTCAAGATGGACATCATCAACAACCGGCTGGTGCCCAATGCCATGGAGCCGCGCGCCGCACTTGGCCATTACGACAAGGCCGAGGATCACTATACCTGCTGGACGACCTCGCAGAATCCGCATGTGGCGCGGCTGGTGATGAGCGCCTTCTACAATGTCGCGCCGGAAAACAAGCTGCGCGTGATCGCGCCCGATGTCGGCGGCGGCTTCGGCTCGAAGATCTACATCTATCCCGAAGAGATCGTCTGCCTGTGGGCGTCGAAGAAGACCGGCGTGCCGGTCAAATGGGTGGCCGACCGGACCGAGAGTTTTCTGACCGATGCGCATGGCCGCGACCATCACACCCATGCTGAAATGGCCTTCGACAAGGACCACAGGATCCTCGGCCTGAAGGTGGAAACCCAAGCCAATCTCGGCGCCTACATGTCGCTGTTTTCATCGGCGACGCCGACCTATCTCTATGCGACTCTGCTGTCGGGCCAATACAACATCCCGGCCATCCACGCCAATGTGAAGGCGATCTACACCAACACCGCGCCCGTCGATGCCTATCGCGGGGCAGGGCGGCCGGAAGCGACCTTCGTCATGGAGCGCATGATGGAGACGGCGGCCCGCCAGTTCGGCGTTTCGCCGGCCGAGCTGCGGCGCAAGAACTTCGTCACAGCGTTTCCGCATCAGACGCCGGTCATCATGTGCTATGACGCCGGCGACTATGCCGCTTCGCTCGATGCGGCAATGCAGGCGTCGGACTATGCCGGCTTCGCCAAGCGCAAGGCCGCCGCCGCCAACAAGGGGTTGCTGCGCGGCATCGGCATGAGCTGCTACATCGAGGCCTGCGGCATCGCGCCGTCTGCGGCTGTCGGCTCGCTCGGCGCCGGTGTCGGCCTTTGGGAATCGGCGGAAGTGCGCGTCAACGCGGTCGGCACGATCGAGGTGCTGACCGGCTCCCACAGCCACGGCCAGGGCCATGAGACGACCTTCGCGCAACTGGTCAATGAGCGCTTCGGCGTGCCGCTCGATTCGGTCTCGATCGTCCATGGCGATACCGACAAGGTGCAGATGGGCATGGGCACCTATGGCTCGCGTTCGGGTGCGGTCGGCATGTCAGCCATCGTCAAGGCGCTCGACAAGGTCGAGGCCAAGGCCAAGAAGATCGCGGCGCACCTGCTTGAGGCCGACGAAGGCGACATCATCATCGAGAACGGCGCGCTGAAGGTGGCCGGCACCGACAAGAACGTGCCGTGGTTCCAGATGGCGCTGGCCGCCTACACCGCCCACAATCTGCCTGATGGCATGGAGCCCGGGCTGAAGGAGACGGCGTTCTACGATCCGTCGAATTTCACCTTCCCGGCGGGCTGCTATATCTGCGAGGTCGAGGTCGACCCGGAAACCGGCGTGACCGAGATCGTCCAGTTCGTCGCCGCCGACGATTTCGGCAACATCATCAATCCGATGATCGTCGAGGGCCAGGTGCATGGCGGGCTGGCGCAAGGCATTGGCCAGGCACTGCTCGAAGGCGCCCATTACGACAACAGCGGACAATTGCTGACCGCGAGCTACATGGACTACACCATGCCGCGCGCCGGCGATTTGCCGTCGTTCAAGGTATCGACCTCGAACACGCCTTGCCCGGGCAATCCGTTGGGGATCAAGGGTTGCGGCGAGGCCGGCGCCATCGGCTCGCCGCCGGCGGTGATCAACGCTATCACCGACGCCATCGGCAGCAACGATCTTGCCATGCCGGCTTCGCCGTCCACCGTGTGGGCCGCGATCCGCGCGACGAAACATTGAACGCGAATGGCGAATAGGGGTAGCGAATAGGGAAGAGAATGTTCGCTACTTCCTGCTCGCTCTTTCACCCAGGGGAGAAAGACAAATGTACGCAGTCAACTATCATCGCGCCGCCTCGGTCGCCGATGCCGCCAAGCTGATCAAGACCGGCGACGCCAAGCTGCTTTCGGGCGGTATGACGCTGATCCCGGCGATGAAGACGCGGCTTGCCGCGCCGTCCGACCTTGTCGACCTGTCGCGGATCACGGAGCTGCAGGGCGTCACGGTGTCGGGCAAGACCGTCACCATCGGCGCTGCCACCACGCATAATGCTGTTGCCAATGACGAGAAGCTGAAGAAGGCCTGTCCGGCGCTTTCCCATCTGGCATCGCTGATCGGCGATCCGGCGGTGCGCCACAAGGGAACGATCGGCGGCTCGATCGCCAACAACGATCCGGCGGCCGATTATCCGGCGGCGCTGCTGGCGCTGGGCGCGACCATCGTCACCAACAAGCGCGAGATCGCTGCCGACAAGTTCTTCAAGGGCCTGTTCGAGACCTCGTTGAAGGATGGCGAGATCGTCACCGCCGTCACCTTCACCGCACCGGCCAAGGCGGCCTATGAAAAATTCCGCAATCCGGCATCGCGCTACGCCATCGTCGGCGTGTTCGTGGCCAAGGGCAAGGATGGCGTCAGCGTCGCAGTCACCGGTGCCGGCGATGACGGCGTCTTTCGCTCGAAGGAGATCGAGGCAGCATTAGCCGGGAACTTCGCGGCCTCGGCACTCGAAGGGGTGAAAGTGCCAGCGAAGAATTTGATGACTGACATCCATGCCTCGGCCGACTACCGCGCCAATCTGATCGCGGTGATGGCCAAGCGCGCGGTGGCTGCCGCCAACGCCTGACACGATCCGTTGTGGACACGGAGAAGGGGTCATGCGGCCCCGTTTCCTTTTGTGGCGACCTGTAGTTGCCCAAACTTTTGATGGAATCGCCCTGCACCAATCGTTTGCCTGAGCAATTTCTTCCGCCGACACTTCACCTGGAACTGCACCGGCGGCAATCTCGCACTTGCACAAATCCATATTGCACTGCAATATGGATTTGGGCGGGAATGCGAGCCGGGTTCGAAATGTCGTGCCCTTTCGCATGCCTATTTGCGAGAGGATCGGCATGACCGACATTTCCGCGACGCATGTCGTTCCGTCCCGATCCGCCGCCGACAGATCAACCAGAACAAGACTTGCCTATCTCGACGGCTGGCGCGGGCTTTCGATCGCACTGGTGCTGATCGGCCATTTTTTTCCGGTTCCCGGAATCAATCTTGGCGTGCTGGGCGTCGAATTCTTTTTCGTGCTCAGCGGCCGGCTGATGGGCGAGATCCTGTTCATCGAACGCTACCCGCTGAAAAAATTCTTCAAACGCCGCTTCTCCCGCATCTATCCGGCTCTTTTGGTCTTCGTAGTCGTCGCGATGGTTGCGCTGTCCGGCACATTCATCGCCTTCAAATGGAAGGCGGCGCTGACGGCGCTGACATTCACCTACAACTATGCCGGCATTCTCGTGACGCGGGCAGGGGCGCTCGACCATATTTGGTCGCTCTGCATCGAGGAGCACGCCTACATCATCCTGGCGCTGATCAGCGTCATCGTCTCAAGTCGCTCTCGCGTGGTCGTGCTGCTCCTGGCGCTGGCCTTGCTGGCCATGGCCAATGGCGCGGTTTCGTACTGGGTCTTCGGCATGGACTACGAAACCACTTATTGGCGCACCGACGTGCACATTGCGTCGATCCTGCTGTCGGCTTCGATCTGCCTGCTGAAGGCCGACGGCATGCTGCCGGCGTTTTTGAGAGGCAAGCATGTGGCCCTGGTGGCGACGATCTGCGCCGTTGTCCTGTTCCTGGATCAGGTGCCGACGCCGATCCACTATCTCTTCGCGGTGCCGCTGCTGGCTCTGGCCGTCAACGCACTCGATTTCAGCCCACGGTATTTTTCCGGATTGCTGTCCTCCTGGCCGATGGCGACGCTGGGTCTGTGGTCGTATTCGCTCTATCTGTGGCAGCAGCCGTTCTACAAATTCGTCTATGAGCAAGGCAGCGCGCCGATCCCGATGCTGGCCGCGGTCTTCGCTTGCGCGGCCTGCAGCTATTACCTCATCGAGCGCCCGGCGCGCGAATGGCTCAACCGCAACTGGTGAGCAACAGGGCGTTCAGGCCGTCTTGCGGCGCGCCCGCCCTCTCTATGCCTGCAGCGATCTGACGTAATAGCGCACTGCTTTCTTGCCGCCATGGATCACTGCGTCGCCGGCCTCAGTGAAGCCAAGGGCGGCGTGAAAGACATCCGAGGCGGGGTTCGGCGGGTCGGTGTTGACTTCGCAGGTGACCAGATTGTAGCCGGCGCGCTCAACATGGCCGAACAGATCCTGATAGAGCCGGCGGGCATGGCCGCGGCCGCGCGCGTGCGCCGCCACGACGACGCGGTCGACATAGACGAACCGCTCATAGCGCTCGCGGAACCAGAGGAAATTCGGGCTGTCGTAGCGGGCGTCCTGGTCGAAGGTCATGATGAAGGCATCGAGATCGCCGATGCGCCTGGTGTAAAACGCTTCGCCGAGCAGGAAGGACAGCTTTTCGGATTCCAGCCATGACAGTTCGGCGGCATGCTCATTGTTGAGCGCCAGGATCGCCGCTTCGTCTGCGGCCGATACACGGGCTATCGGGGCAGGGGTCGAGGTCATGCCTTGGCTGCCGCGATCGTTGCCGCCACCAGTGATGTGTCGGTGAGCGTGTTGCGATACTCGCGATCGAGATCGGAACCACCCATGCCGACATGGGGATTGCGGTAGTCCATGGCACTCGGCACATCCTTGAGGGCGGCAAAATGCATTTCGGACAGGCCGGTTTTGCTGCGCACTTCGGCAATGTTGTGCAAATCCAGGCCGCCGCAGCCGAGGATGACGATCCGGTCGCCGGCCTGCCGCACCAGATCCGCCAACAGCGGCAAACCTTCGATGGCAGTGTCACGCTGGCCGCTGGTCAGCACGCGGCCGACCTTGCTGCGGATCAGCGATTCGAGCGCCTCGGCCGGGTCGCGCGTCATGTCGAAAGCGCGATGACAGGTGACGTTCAAGGGGCCGGCCGCCTGCGTCAGTTCGCTCATGCGCGCCTCGTCCATGGTGCCATCGGCGTTCAGGCAGCCAAACACCACGCCGGGCACGCCGAGTTCGCGCAATGCCGAGACATCGGCCAGCATCGAGGCGTATTCGGTCTCACTGTAGAGAAAATCGCCGCCGCGCGGCCGCACCATGACGTGAAACGGCACACTTGCCTGCTCGAGGGCGGCGCGGACCGTGCCGAGGCTCGGCGTGATACCGCCTTCGATGAGGCTGGCGCATAGTTCGACCCGGTCGGCGCCGGCGGCTTGGGCCGCGAGAAGGCCGTCAATGCCTTCGACACAGACTTCGATCAGCGGCAGGCGGAGAGCTTTGGTCAAGGGCAGATCCAGTCCATGATTTCTCGCCAGCCCTACCACCGGGCCGGTTGCTGGGAAAGCGGGAACAGCCTTCCGCCTTCGCCCACAGACTTGGCGGTTATTGGCGCAATTCCGTATTCTTGGCGCCTTGCTCGACCTGATCGATCACAAGAAGCTTCACTTCGACATCCCCGATATTGGTGGCCTGATGCCACTGGCCGATCATTTCGATGATGAAATCGCCAGCCTTGTAGGTGTTGCTGATGCCGGTCTCGACATTGGTGACCTTCAGCGTGCCGGCCTGGACATAGGCGTAGCGCGGAAAGGGGTGCCTGTGGACCGGCAAGGTCGCGCCCGACGCGATGTCGTAGGTCGAGACCAGCACCTGCACGTTCTTCTGCGGCAACGTGATCGGTTGGCCGGACGCGGTCGTCGTGCGCGACGCAAGAGGTGTCACGACCACAGGCGTGCCGCTGCTGTCCAGCGCGTGGGCCGGGTTCGCGGAAAAGGCCACCGCGAGCAGCAGTCCGGACATCAAAATTTTTCGCATGATTCGCTCCACCCCTGGCGTCAACATCGCGCAGTGGCCAGCAGCACGCAAGGCAGCGCCTTGGGCACCTGCCTGCCGGCCAAAAATATTTTTGACGTCCCTCTTGAAGGAAAAAAACACGATTACCAGATCGTTTTCCGTCGAGGCTTCGGCTCGACATACTGGCGTCGCAGCGGCGCTGCGACAGCCTCGTAACCCATGTTGCTTCACGGAGGATGTGGCTATGAGAAGTTTTGATTATACCCCTCTTTACCGCACAACGGTCGGCTTCGACCGTCTCTTCGATATGCTCGAGAAAAGCGTGCGCTCTGACTGGCCTCCCTACAATATCGAGAAGATTGGCGAGAACGACTATCGCATTACGATGGCTATCGCCGGCTTCGCTCTCGATGAGGTCGAACTCATGCAGAACGGCCCCGAATTGTCTGTCATCGGCCAAAGGAAACCCGACCAGGAAAATCGGGAGGTCCTTCATCGCGGCTTGGCGACGGGCAACTTCAAGCAGGTGTTCAAGCTTGCCGACCACGTAAAGGTCAAGGCGGCCAACCTCGAGAATGGCTTGCTGTCGGTGGACCTGATCCGCGAAGTGCCCGAGGAACTCAAGCCTCGGCGCATTGAGATAGGGTCCGAAGCCAAAGCGGTTTCGCTCGAGCAACCCGGCAAGAAGCAGTTGATCGATTCGGATGCGGAGCCTCAGCGCGAGGTCGCCTGATTCCCTGGAACCTGGATCTACGGTCCGCCTCCCGGTTCGGCCGGGAGGCACAGATCGCGGAGAATGGAGATGAGAACCGAAACCTACAGTTTTCACCAACCTGAACCGAAAAATCTTGCCGCGGAATCCGCTGGATTACGGACGCCGGATGATGTGCTGAACGAGGAGACGATGACGATCGGTGCAAAGCGGGCTTTGCTCGCTTTCTGGGCTTCCGACGTTCATGCGGTTCCTGACAATCCCGCATTGCGGCAATTGGACAACGGCGCCATCGTGGAAGTCAGCGACATACTTCGCGCGCTCCACCTCCTGGACGAATCCGGGCGGGAAACGCGTGTTTCAAAGGTGTCGGCAACCGTCAGCCTGTCTTTCGACCGGCGCCGCAGGAAGAGCCGTCTCGGTTGGATGCGGCACCCCTGGCGAGATGACGACGATGATCCGCCGCCAATCCCGGCCTTTGCAACGGTGCCGCCCGGGCGTGGAGGTGGCGGCATGTTGGCCGAGCCGGAGCATGCAATCGCATGATTTCCCGAACCAGCAACAAACCACCGTGCCGAATGGAGGATTACATGAGTGACAGGACGTTCGACCAACCGGTCCTGGTCAAGAATGGCGGGTTCATTCAAGAAATAGGCTGCCTCGACGACGCGTTCGACTTCTTTGACGAGTGGCCAAGGGAACGGCGGGGTCCGATTTTCGAAACGGCCTTTCGAGCCTGCCAGCGTGCTCACGACGGCCAGGTTCCGCTGACGGTGGCGCGCGATGCCGTCGCCGGCTTCGCAAGATCCGTCAAGATCCTGCAGGACCCGCTTGCTCAGTTTCCTTGGATGGACGGCACAAGGTCAGGTCGCGGTGGGGTTACCGCTTAGCCTTGATAAGGGCGGCGCTACCAGGATGGCCGGGCCTGCCTCGTCGTTTTCACATCGCTACAAGGTGAGCTGTCCTACCAGTTCACCTTGTAGCGGGGCGGCTCGATCGTTTGTTCGAACTCCTGGTGCGGTTTTTGGCGACTGGCTAGGTCAGCCTCGCAACAGTTGGCGCTAATATAATGTTCGAAGCGTCGCCACAGGAGGTTCAATGGTTTCCGCTATCGCAAGTCAACATCCGCATGTCCCGGAAAAACAAACGGCAGTGGGGAAGCCGCAAACCGGCGAAGGATTTTCGCCGGGCCGCAGCGCGGACGCCGTGGGACATCTGGCCAAAATCATGGTTGCCGCAGGCGGCGATATGGATGCTGGCGCGCAAGGCCGCGCGGCATCCAAGATCGCCAGGATGGACATCACGGTTCTGACCGCACCACCCGTAGAAACACCAACAGAGTAAGATATGCTCGTTCGGGCGCCTCCGCGCCGTCATCAGCGGCGTGGGCCGCTCTCGCGGATTACGCCACGGCTCTCAGCGGAGGCTCCGCCATCGTCCCAAGGCCGTCGCATTCCGCGCAGGCGCCCGTCTTTCCGGGGCAGCCGCCCCAATGGGTTCCCTGCGGGCAGCAGTGCCCGTTTGACGCGTGCCACTTGGAGCAGTCGAAAACCCTGCCGCTGCCATGACAGCGCGGGCATTCCATATTCGATGAAATCATACCAATTCTTGCCCAACCCAAACGCACTCGCCCTGCGCCGCAAGTAACAGGAATCATTGCGCTTTCAAGCACATCTCCCTGACTTAAATTGGGGGGATCGACGGATGGCCGGCGTCGATGGCGAGCTATTGTTGCGCCGTAATCAGGTTCCCCGTGAAGACCTTGCTCGCCACAAGCCGCGTTGGGCATTGGCCGGCAACAATAGGCTGCGCCGGCTTGTCCCGTTCGTTCTCGGCGGTCACAGCAACTGCGTCATCGGGCTGCGCGTTGGCGGCCTGTGTGGCCGTGGACGCGAAGAGCACCGTCTGGGTGATGAGAGCGGAAACTGCGGCAACCTGGACCAGCACGGCGGCGAGGGCGATCTTCTTCAGCATGCGAGAAAACGCTCTTCGATGTTCCCGGTTCCCCACGCATTCAGGTTTTCTGCTCGCTACGGAACAAGAGACCGGCAGGGCGGTTAACTCGGTTATGCCGAGCAAGATCAAAGAGCCACCATCGAAGCCCGCACCGGAGAAGGTACCTGTCCAACGCCGGGACAAAGAAGCCCCGCCAGAGCTTGAGCATGTCGACCCGCCACCGCGAGATGTGCGAGAGGCACCGGCACCCAACCCGAACGGCGACAAGAGATGAGATCGCCGAGATCGCAGCAAGGCCTTATGCCTGCTCGCGCGAACCTTCCCGATGCCGCGGCGTCATCGAGAGCGCTGGACAGCGGCGCCAGGTCAAGTTGAGAATCAACCTGCTGATCGCGATTTTGCAGACATGCCATAGATCAGCCCCTATGGGCGACCTGACCGTCTCAAGGCCTTGAAAAATTTGGCTCCCCGGGCCGGATTCGAACCAGCGACCAACCGGTTAACAGCCGCTCTACTGACAGCCAACTAAAGCCAACTACCGGTTGGTCGTTCTCTGAAAATCCGTTTGTTTTCAGTATGTATGCATTGCCGCTTGCACATTAGCGCACACTAGGGCAACATAGGCAGCAGGCAAACCCTGTTGCCCCAACGTTGCCCGGAGAGCCCCTTATGCCCCGCGAGAACCTGACAGACAACCGCCTGAAGGCATTGAAGCCTGCCAAACCTGGGGAGCGCTATGTGATCATGGACGCCCAGGTTCCGAGCATGGGTGTCCGCGTCACTGACAAAGCCCCGCTGAACGGTTCGAAGCTGAAGGCAGGGCAGATCAGCTTTATCTACATCGCGCGCTTTGGCGGGGCCAAGCAGCCGGCTCGCAGGGCGCTCGGAGAATACGATATCATGTCGCTCGATGCAGCCCGCACCACGGCCAGACAATGGGCGGCCCTCATTTCGCGGGGCATCGATCCGAAAGAGCAGGAGGCCGAGGCTAAAGAGAAGGCAGAGGCCGAAAAGCGTGAGCGGGTGAGGGGCGCCGCAGATCGTCGGCGCAAGCAGTTTGAGCGCGTCCTAGTCCGCTACATTGCCGCACGGCGGCGGGACGGCATCCGCAAGGTTGAGGAAGACCGCAACGACTTCAAACGCGAATGCCTGCCAGCGTGGCGAGGGAAGGCCGTGGGGGACATTCAGAGCGCTGATGTGATGGCGGTGCTGGAAAAGATCGACAAGCGCGGTGCGACCCGGCAGGCGCTGAACATGGCTCAGAAGATCGGGACATTCTTCAACTGGTGCGTTGACGACGATCTGATTACCGCCTCGCCCTTCCGTGCAAAGAAGGTGCGCACCACGATCGGCGAGAAGACATCGAGGGATCGCGTTCTCTCTGATGCCGAGATAGGAGCCCTGTGGACCGCCACGGCTGCTGGTGACGTCTACAGCGCCGTCTATCGCCTGTTGCTGCTGACAGGGCAGCGGCTGAACGATATCGCGCAAGCCTCATGGTCAGAGATCGACCTTGACCGCAAAACCTTGACCGTGCCGGCGGCTCGGTTCAAGTCTGGCCGTGACCATGTTGTTCCGCTGACTGATGACGCTATCGAGATCATTGGCAAGCTGCCACGCTTCAAGCGGTGCAACTGGCTTTGCTCGCTGGACGGGCAGGGACCGGTGACGATCGGCCACAAGGTCAAACTGCGGATTGATGCCGCCATGCTTGCGGCGCTCCGGGAAGATGATCCCGAGGCCACGCTCCCGGCATGGGTCAACCACGACATCAGACGAACGGTTCGAACCCGGTTGTCCGAAGAGGACGTGATGGATGAGGTGGCGGAGGCCGTCATCGGTCATGTGCCCCCTGCGCTGGTCAGAACCTACAGCAAATCTAACAGGCTCAACGTCAAGCGTGGTGCCCTGATGGCCTGGGAAGCGAAGCTTGCGGAACTGACAGGCCGTGAGAAGGCCAGCAACGTCATTTCCTTGCGTGAGGTGGCCAATGTCTGATCCTTTGGCGACACTCCTGGCCGATCTAGAGGCTGCTCGAAATCTTCAAGGCGACGATATGGAGAACGTGCAGAGGTCGGTGGCCCTGCATGCCCTCGATGCAGCGCATCGCTACTTTGCCGCCATCGGCGTCGAAGATCTGCTTCGCGCGCCATTCCTTCACTTGATAGGTGCTATCCAGGACATCGAACAGCGACGGACGAACCCGTTGCTTTCCCCAGGGCCATTCCATGAGGCGCAAAACGCGCAGAGAACCCGCCAACTGGACACTGCCGAATTCGTCATGGCGGCGTTTGCTGTCACTGTATTGTCCGATGGCGGCACGCCAACCGACAAGGCACTTGAGGAAATGGCTGCGGTCATAGGCACGACAAAGGACAGGCTTCGCGAGTTTCGGAAGAACATCGGTAAGGGCAGGGCCAGCGAGGACGCGAAGCGTGAGTACGCCGAATGGCGAGCGACCCGCCGACGGTTCAAAGAAATGTCGGCTGACAAGTTTGTTGAAACCATGAAGGACAAGGCAAAGCGCCTTCATCTGCAAAAAGGGTAAAACGACTAATTCTCTACCCCCGGACATCCCGCACCTTCGAGTGGTTAGAAACCGCAAGAAGGCGCTACACACATGTCCCTCATTCCACTGCATGACCTCCCCTCCAAGGGGATAACCTACAGCCGAAACTACATCGACCGGTTGATCAAGGAAGGCAAGTTCCCCAAGCCCGTCTTTCTAAGTGCGCGGCGTCGAGCTTTCCTCGAATCCGAGATTGACGCCTGGGTCAAAGCCCGCGTCGATCAGCGTGACGAGGTGGCCGCGTAATGTTGAGCGCCATCGAAACGAGAGACGCCGCACCCCGATTGCCCTCGGGGAACGGCGCCATATTCATCAGGCATTTGGCAACGGCTGATAGCTGGGAATCTAGCCCTCTCAACCTCAAAAGTCTAGCGGCACGGCGCATATCTCGTCGTTTCGGCGTTGGCTTCGCATTGGCGTTGGTCGTTGCAGAGCTTGCCGAGATCGGCGGTGACGCATGATCGCCAACAGCATCCCAAGCACTGAAGACATGTACATGGACGCTGCCGTCCGGCATCTGGCTGCCGCGCGCAGCCACCTTCAATGCGCTATGCTCCGCTTCGATGACGCGGGCTACGAACACGACCCGACCGCGCGGTCGTACAGCTACGTCGCAGGCATCGTTGCCGAGTTCAGCGACAGGCGGTATCGGCCGGTGCCACCACCTCAACCCTCTCACATCGTGCGCGCAGTCAAAGAGTATCGCCGCCAGGCTAGGAGGGGCTATTGATGGAGGATCGCGCGCGAGCAAGCAGGCTGGGTGGCAGTGACAAACGGCAGCCGAGGCCCGGACTGCATCTTCTCAGCTACGCCGAAATGGAGGCGATGCCAGAACCGGAATGGCTTGTTGAGGGCCTGATCCAGAAGCGCAGCACCGCGTTGATGTTCGGCAAGTCGAACTCGTTTAAATCGTTCCTGGCGATCGATATCGGCCTTTCGGTCGACACCGGCCGCGACTGGCACGGTAATGCAGTGAAGGCCGGCGGCGTTCTGTTCGTCGCCACCGAGGGCGCCAACGGTGTTGGGCGGTTGCGTATCCCGACATGGTACCAGCACCACGCCGTTTCCGAGGAAGACCGCAGGGCCTTTCTCTACCCGCAAGAGATCTGCCTGGACACCCCGGACGACGTAACCTCGCTGATCGCTGCCATGAATATCTGCGGCAACTTCGCTCTTGTCGTCATCGACATTTTCGGCGGTTCCATGAAGGGTTCCGAGATCGAGGACAAGACTGCTCGGGCATGGGTGCACGGTATCCAGCGCATCCTTCGCGAGACAGGCGCGTCCGTGCTGGTGGTGGCCCATACAGGCTGGCAGGACGACAGCAGGGCACGGATGCACACACACTTCTGGGGTAGCTTCGACAGCCGCTTGCGCATGGAGGGCGACAAGGACGCGCTCACAGGCACCTTGACGGTTGAACGCCACAAGGATGCCGACAGCAGCGGGTCATGGGGCTTCAGGATGGCACAGGCAGGCGAGAGCCTAGTTCCCGAGATGGACAGCACCGTCAAGACAGGGACTGCCAAGAAGACGCTATCAGCAAAGTACCGTGCAGCCCTCAACGCCCTCGATGACGCTTTGACAGGGCACGGCGTGAGGAAGTTCGGAGCCGACTGGCCACCGTGCGACGTCGTCCTTACCGAGCAATGGCGGAAACATTTCTACCTTCACGCCGCGGACGATTCGCCGGAAGCAAAGCGAAAGGCATTTCAGCGGGCTCGCGACGCTCTCAGGGAGCACGGTCATGTGCAGTTCTACGACGATCACGCATGGCGATGCTTCGCATAGGCCGGGACCGGGACACCGGGACATACCTAAAGGTATATGTCCCGTCCTGTCCCGCTTTACCGTCCACCGGGACGCACCGGGACATGTCACGCTTTGTCCCGCTTGTCCTGCCTGAAATCACTCTGAAAACAGGGGCTGGAATTGGACCCGAATCCACCTGCGAAGCGTCTTCGCTTTTTCTGGAGGCTGGCATCCCCATAAATCAGCGCACATTAGCGCCAACCGGCTCAATACCGGTTGTTCTTTGGGCTTCAAACCCTTGCAACATAAGGATTTCTGCGTGATAGTTTTCGCAAGTGATTTGCACGGGGCAACAGCAGGGCAACAAAATGACGGCAGACACAGACACGAAAGCTCCCGGAAAGACCGGCGGTAGGTCCAAGGTGACAAACGGGTCCAAGGTCGGCACCGAGATGGATGGCCGCACGATATGGGTCCGTCGCCTTCGTGACCTCATCGAGGCTCATGAGCAGGATCTCGGTGGGTCCGACAATATCAACCAGGCCCAACGGTCGCTGGTGCGCCGCGCTGCCACCCTGTCGGTCGAACTGGAGCGCCTGGAGGCAGGCTTCGCAACCAAGGGGCAGATCACCCCCGAAGACCTAGACAGCTATCAGCGGGCCAGCAACACGCTCCGCCGCCATCTGGAGGTGCTTGGCCTCCGGCCACCGACAGGCGGCCCACGGGTTCAAGACATAACGGCCATGAACATTCTGCGCAGTGATGGCCGCAGGATCGCTGACGTGCGGGACAGCATTGAGACCCTTGGCGTCGTGGTTGGTAAAGAGAAGGCCAAGTACCAGGTTGCGCGGCGCATCGCCTACGCGGTGGCACAGGCCAAAGAGACAGGCCAGCGGCTACATCCGAAGCTTGCCGAACTGGCGGTTGAGTTGAGACTGGCAGACTTCGCGGACGGAGAGGAACCGCCGCTCGCAGAGGATAGCGCCGCTGACACTGTGGACGCCGAGACCATGACTAGCATCTTGAGTGGTGTGTGCTGATGGACCTCGCCCGCCGCCGCGCCACCACAGAGACCCGCATTGCCGATCTACAACAGGCACGAGGCACGGCCTTGCTCGACGGCAAGAGCTTTGACCCTCGCGAGCTTACCGCCTTGGAGACGGAGCTTGCCGCCATCGATGCCGCCGAAGGGGAGGTAATGCGCCGTCAACGCGTGGCCGCTTCCGAGGCAGAGCGGGAGCGCATGGCCAATCTGCGGGTGACCCTGACGGTTGTCGAGGAAAACCGGCTTGCGGCTGTAGACCGTGCCGAGAAGGCCGCCCGAGACCTCGTTGAAAACCTGAAAGAGGTTCGAGCCCGCGCCGCTGATGTTGCCCGGCTTCTACGTGCACTTGGCAGCGGTTCCCTGCCTCTCGAAGAGACTGAAAACCGCATGAGCTGGCGCCTCACGGCAGCCCTGAAGCCGCTGACTGGCTTCGGTCGCCGCTATGGCCAGATCGTCACGCCAGAAGCCCGCAGCCCCTTCAACGACCCGTGGCGCGCCGCCGAACAGGCAGTCGCCGGCCCCGATGTTTCCAAAGCCCTGAAAGGATTTTCCGAATGAACAAGGCAATTGACCCCAAGATGCTGAAATCTGTCGATCGGCAGGTTCCCGAGATCGACCCGGCGCGCGTGCAGGTCCAGGCAGCCGGCCAAGTCTGGCGCGAATACTTCGTCAGGGCGCCGCAGGATTTCGTCGCCGACGATCTGAAGGAGCCGGCGATCTGGAAAAAGGTTCAGGCCGGCCGCTTCGGGTTGAAGAAGTTCGATCGCGTTTTCGTGGTCGCATTCGATGAAAGCTGGGTGGCAGAGGCCATCGTCGCCAGCGCCGACATCAAAGGCGCTGTCCTTGCCAAGCCCCGCGTCACGACCATGCCCGAGCGCTATGACACGCTGTTTCAGGACGAGAACTATCGCATCGCATGGAACGGCTTCGGCTACATCGTGGAGCGCAAGTCTGATGGTCATCCAATGACCCAGCCCACCGCCAATCCCGACCTTGCCGCGCGCCTCCTGGCCCAGCTTTACCCGGCGAGGGTCGCATAAATGGCCACCACGAACGGCGCTTCGGTCAGTGACCCCGATATTCACGCCACCCGGTACAAATGGCTGGCGATCCCGAACGGCAACCAGGGCAATGCTGTGGCCCTCAACGTCTACCACGACCGCACAGTCCAGGTGCTTGGCACGTTCGGCACTGGCGGCTCTGTCACCATTCAGGGTTCCAACGACAATGGCACGACCTGGGCCACTCTCACCGATCCGCTTGGCAACGCCCTGACCTTCACGGCTGCCGGCATGAAGCCAGTCGGCATGCTGCCGTACCAGATCCGCCCCAGTGTCACGGCAGGGGACGGCACCACAGCAATTACTGTCTGGCTGCACGCGAGAGGAGCCAACAAATGAGCAACGAACTCACAATTTCCGAGAATTCTGGCGCGGCGTCTGGATCGTCTGCGACGGAAGGCCTTACGGGTGGCGGGGAGCGGGCGGGTTTTGCCTCCTTGCCTGTAAACCCCACCCGTAAGGCAGAAATCGCCAGCATCATGGCAACCGATATCCACCGGTACTATGACGAGAAACTTGACCGGGAATACGCTGCTTTGCTGGAGGCCGAGCGGGCCGAGATTAACCCCGATTTGGTTAATCCGACCCGACCCATGGATGCCGAGCAATCCCGCAACTCTCTTTGCAGTTCCGAGGCTGGCCGCCGGCTGGTTTCGGACTGGGACGAGCTTGGCGGGTTCCGGGCTCACCTTGCCAACGTGCAACGCGATGCCGCCGATATGGTGCGCCCCCTTGGCGGCAATCGTGAGCAGCGCGTGTTCATGGAGCGTTTCGACCGCCATGTTCCGGAGCCGGCTCGCTATGCGGTCTATGCCGAGATCGCATCTGGCACGCTCTACGCCACCCCGGCTTCTCCAGCGGAAGTGAAGCATTTCGCTACGACATCTGCCGGCAAATTGCTTGTCGCCGAATGGGGCTCCAGCGCACCTGAAAGGGTCGCGATGCTGCGCGCCCGGGCAAAGCGCATGACGGACGCCATGACCGAGGAAGATGCAGACGAGTTCTGGACGTGGTTCGATGAATTGCCGCCGGCAACCGCGATGTCGATCTTCCGCAAGATGGCGGGGTGATCGATGATCGCTTTTCATGGCTCGCCCTGCCTGTTCCAGCACTTCGACGCCGGCAAGATCGGGTCGCAATGGCGATATGGCGGTTCCGAGGGTTTTGGAATCTATCTCGTCGACGACCGTGAGGTAGCTGCCAGATACGCTTTGCCGGGTGCTTCGATGCACGTGGCTGTCCCGCAGCCATGGTACGGTTGGCACCAAAACCCTACGCCGAACGGCAAAGAGGGGACGCGCGGCCAGGGCTATGTTTACAAGGTCGAAGCGCCGGATGGTCCGTTCCTCGACAATGACGTTCTCTGCTCCGAGCATCCGCAGCCGGCCCGTTCCATTTTCGAGAAGGGCTTTTCCGCCCTGAAAGGCAGGGGGCCAACGAGGGGCTACTGGCTCCACGTGCTCGCTGATGCACCGAACAACCGGGCCTATTACAGCCAAGTCGGCAAGCTTCTCTCTTACTGTCGCAAGAACGGCACCCCTCTGGAGCCCATGCTTGCCGCTGCTGGTTATGTCGGCTGCAAAAAGCGGGATCGGGGCACCAATGAGTTCGTGTGTTTCGATCCCGGTGCGCTTCGCATCTTGTCTGTGTCGGCTTTTCGAGAGGGCGAGTTTTTGCCGATGAAGGCCCACAAACCTTTCCAGCACGCATGGTTGGAGGTGGCGGCATGACCTACACGTTTCACACCGAGGGTCATTGCATGGGCGGCTTTGTCCCCACCGGCGCACAATTGGAAGCAGATCCAGAGCCTGAGATTAACCCCGGCCAACTCGTCGCTGTTGTGCTGAAAGAAACCGGCCCCATGCGCGGCCTGGCTCTCTCTCTGCACGGCAACGGCTGGCTTGGCGTCGTGAAGATGTTCCTCGGCACCAGCACAACCCGAGCCGGCCGGAAGGCCTACATGCTGGCCCAGCTCGATCCGCCGATCGTCCTTGCCGTGGAAGAAACCCACATGGCTGCGATGCATCTCATTGTCGGCGCCAAGGAAACCCCGTGGGGACTGGAAAACACCGCTGAACAGGACGCTGACCTTGAGGTTGCGCTTGATCTGATGTGGCCGTGGATGTGCGGTGGGGCGACCCAGCCCATAGGTCCGGATTGGCGTCCTGTGGATATCTCGGCCTTTGTTGCCGCCACCGAAATGCTGGAGAGCGTCCATGCATAAATTCCACTGCGGACTCACGGAAACCGCCATTGGCCCGGGCTTGGGTTCCATCGCGGATCTCGGTGACCTCATGATGAAGGCACGGGATGCCGGCTTGAGCGAGGATGAGCAGTTCAAGTTCTCCGAGCTGTTCAACTTCGCCACGCAAAATATGCCTTACGTGAACCTGTTCTACGTCAGGCCGGTGCTGGATTTCCTAATCCTGCACTCGATGCGGGAAGTGGCTTCGCCTGGTGCCTATCAGCGCCAGCAAAGCCAGCGGCGCAAGCAGTACGGGCAGCACAGCGTCTTTCCCAAGCCGCTAGACCCATTCGGGGGCCTTTGACCCCAAGCCGATCCGCTCCTTCGGCAAGAGCGCAATGGAACGTCGGATGACGTCCCGTCCCTTAGATGGAGCCCATTTATGACCTCGATCCAGATTGATCTGAAAGACGGCCTATCGTCCTCGGTTGCCATCAAAGGCCCATGCCGCGCGGCCACCACGGCAAACATCACTCTCTCCGGAGAGCAGACTATCGACGGTGTGGCCGTGGTCACTGGTGACCGCGTGCTGGTCAAGGACCAAACGACCGCTTCGGACAACGGCATCTATGTCGTGGACACGGGATCATGGCGCCGGTCGAAGGATTTCAACAAGACCCGCGATGTGAAGACCGGAACGCTGGTCAATGTGTCTGGCGGCACGGTCGGCTCTGGCCTTTGGGACGTGACGACCCCCGATCCTATCACTGTGGGGACGACCAGCATCAGCTTCGCCCTGTCCGTCTCTGGCAGGTTCCCCTCTGTCGCAAGCCGCGCGGCGCTCAAGGCAGTAGACACGAGCAAGGACACGATCATCAGTCTGACCGAGGCAGGACGCCAAGGCGTCTTCATCTGGACGGCCGGCAACTTCTCCACACAGATCGCGGCCGACACGACAGAAGGTCTGTACGTCAAGGCCACGGCGATTGCATCCACGGTTGGCGCATGGGTTCGGCAATTTGCGGGCACGATCTATTCGTCGTGGTTCGGTGCGGTCGGCGACGATGCCACCGACAATCTGTCGGCCCTCACCTACGCAATGGCGCGGGACGAAGAACTAATCATGCTGCCTGGTACATACAGGATCTCGGCCGAACTCGCGTACATCGGGACCGGGACGAAGACGGTTCGCGGTCTGGGGTTCAACGCCTCCGTTCTCAAGACGACATCAGCCACCGCGCACATTCTTCGTAGAAACTCCGCTAGCACCCTGATCGTTCGCGACTTGGGTATTACAACGAGTGTTGATAAGTCGGCAGGTGCGGCCATCATGCTGTCCGGCGATGGCGCGCGTGACGTCGTAGACAACTGTCGACTGCATGGCCCTTCGGGAGCCGTCGCCCTCTACCACGGTGTCTACGGTGAAACGACGCTGATCCCGACGATCAGCCGGAACTACTTCCTGTCGTGCAAAGGAGACGCCATCTATTTTGGCCGAGCGGTAGGAACGGCCGGCTGCGAGGCGGTCGTCACCGGCAACACCTTCAACACTCTGGTTGCAAGTGCCGGCAACGCAGTGGCGATCTATTGGGACAGCAGCCCCGGCACGCTTCGCATCTACGGCAACACGTTCCAGAATTATGACTACGGCGTTCTTTGCCAGCCGCTAAGTTCATTGACGACGGCGGCACTGCTGATCACCGGAAACGCTTTCGAGGGCATCGCGGTCAGTTGTATTGCTGTCTCGCTCCCGGCAGCAAGCGCTGGCGCGGTGCAGGACGTGACGGTCACGGGCAACCGTTTCAGCCTCAATACCACCCCAGCCCTTCAAGTTTTGGGAGCGACCAATCAGGCGTTCATTGGGACTGTGCCTTCACCGGCAATTCGGTCAAGTTTGGCGCAAATTACCCCGTCAACATCCAGGCTGGCATCTCCTTTACCTGCACCAGCAATAATTTCTACGCAAGCTCTGATGTCACCGCAGTTCTGGTGGGCGCGAGCTACCCGAAACGCAGCATCATCGGGCCTAACTCGTATGTAAATAGTGGCACCTTTGGGCCTCTGACGATCCCGTATCTATTGCAGGGCAACACCGGGGCGCAGATCGTCGGCGATAGGCAATTCGTCACGGCGCCCGCGTCCGTCACGCTTTCGAATAGCTCGACATCGGCACAGAACATCTTCGACGCGGCCAACGACACGCTAACCGTGCTGGCGAACGTCACCTATCGGTTCAAGGCGCGGCTTTGCTTCAACACCGGGACGACCTCACACACGACCGCTTTTGGATTGGGTGGGACAGCCACATTCTCGTCAATCGGCTATGAAGCCATCGCGACCTCTGTTGCTGCCAACACTATAGGTGTCCCGCAGATGACTCCCGTGGCTAACTCAGTCGCTACGGCTGTCGTGCTCACTGCAGCGTCGATCGTCGCCAGAACGGATATTCAGATCGAGGGGATCATGCGTGTCAGCACAGCCGGCACGATCATTCCGCAAGTGACCTTCTCTGCCGGTCCAACCGGCACCTGCAACACGGCACTGAACAGTTATTTCGAACTCGAACCTTGGGGATCCGACACCATCGTTGCTGTTGGTGCGTGGTCTTAATGATGCTCACTCCACAACGAAGATGAGCACCGCGAGATAGGCGAGGCCGGCTGCAACAATCAGCCCCTCGCCACCCCAGGCGAAGATGGCATCGCCGTACAGATGGCTTAACACCACGGCTCCGGCGAACCAGATCCCCATAATGACCAGTTTGCGCTTGTCACCCATGCTCTCCCCCATAGCTTCGCCCCCGCAAGGGCGTGCTTGAAGTATTAACCGAATAAGAGCATCTTGTCCGTGGGCGTGATAACCCGGACTAGGAATAGACCGCTTCACCGAGACACTGGTGCTTCCTTTGGCGAGGAAGTGCGGTCGAACGTGTCCTTCTGGACACAACGGACGTGCTTGGCGGCACGGCTCCGAACCCTGCCTTTATGGCCGGGGGCGAGCGTGCTGTCCAGAGGGAAACCTTAAAAGCGTTCGGCCTGTCTTCCTGGCAGGTTATCACCCCCCGGCTACGGCGCCGTCTGCCGTGCAGGGCCGTGATAGCCCTTAGACCAGGGACCAACCATCAATGAACGCTCACGTTAGAATTCTGAAGCCCTACGGGATGCCGCAGGGGGCTGACCCGCGCCAATGGCGCCAGTCGGTTGAGAAGCGCCTGAACGACCTCCTGGACCGCGCCATGAGCCTTATAACAGCGCTGGATCTCATGGAAGCCGATTGCGATCTGGAAGAAACCGCCGATGATGAGCCGTCGCTAGGCTGCCTTGATGATCTGGAGCAAGACAACTGCGACCTGGAGGAAGGCGGCGACGCAGAGCCTTGTCCAGACACCTACGGCGAAACCGTCATGTGGGGCGATGACCTGAAATCGCAGGAAGTGCTGGTGTCTCTGTAAAAACCGTTAATGTTGCCCGCCGGCTCCGGCTGGCGGGCTTTCCCCTGGAGAATTTCCGAACATGATCCTCTATCACTTTACGGCTCTCAGTTTGCTCGACCAGATCAAGGCAGAGGGGCTTTCGAAGGGCGAGATCCCACTGACTGCGCGGCGAACGACAAACGCCGTTTGGTTCACGACCGACAGTGAGGCTGCTGGGCATGGTCTTAGCGACGGCGAGACGCTCTCGCGGGACCATATTCAAATATTGAAGGCAAAGGGCTTTATAGCGGCCAGCGCACCAGATGAGGGCCTAAAGTGGCTCGATAAGCGAGCCGTAAGGATCAAGGTTGTTATCCCCTCGACGGATCATGACCTAAAGCGGTGGGTGCCATGGGGGCGAAAGCATTTGGAACGAGAATGGTTCGACACGCTTTCGAAAGTGGGTGGCGGCCACCAGAAAGCTCGGACGTGGTATGTTTGTTTCCGAACGGTTCAGCCGGCAGAGTTCGCGGCGATTGACATCCTTCGTTGTGAAACGGCTTAAGCCCCGGCTGGCCTCACGGTGGCGGGCTTTATCATTCGATTCGGTGCGCTTGTTGCCCCAGACGTTGCCCCGACGAGGATTGGGCCATTTGTCCGCGGCTTCTAATGTTTGCTAAGCCTTTGAAAAGATTGGCTCCCCGGGCCGGATTCGAACCAGCGACCAACCGGTTAACAGAGGGTTTCTATAGCGATTTCCTGCATCGGCATGCGACAGCTTTAAGTTTAAAAATACTCGTCAATATCAATGTGTTATAGCTTCAGGCCGTTGCTACATGTCGCAGCCGGTATCGACAAAGCGCGTGGTTTTGTGTAGATCATAATGTAGATCAATCACGGAGCCCCGGGCAAACCGGTTGTAGCAAGGTTGGTCGCTGGACAGATGCCAAAACTCGAACTTACCGACAAATTCTGCCAGGCCGCGAAGGCCGGTTCCGGCCGAAAGGCGGACTATTTCGACACGACCGTCAAAGGTCTTGTGCTGCGCGTCTCGGCGGGTGGGCAAAAGACCTGGTTCGCGGTCTATGGGCCGCCGAACAAACGGCAATGGTTGAAGCTCGGCAGCTATCCCGAGACACCACTCGGCACCGACAAGGGCGCTCGCCAGAAGGCCAAGGACACGCGCGCCAGCGTGCAAGACGGCGGTGACCCCGTAGCCGCCAAGAAGGCGCACGCCGCCTCGATGACCGTCTCTGATCTGGTCGAGAGCTATCTCACCCGCCGGGCATCATCGCGGCGGTCGGTCGATGAGATCGCGCGCCGACTGCGCAAGAATGTGTCCGGCTATGACGCTGACGGAAAGAAGGTTGAGAAGGCGTCATCAGGCTGCATCGGCGAGGTGAAGCTCGCGGACCTGCATCGTCGCGACATCACCAAGGCAATCGATGCAGTGAAGGACCGGGGCGCGACTGTCGAGGCAAACCGGGTGTTCGAGGACATTCGGGCCATGATCCGCTGGGCGCGCGGGCGTGGCGATCTGGACAGCAACTTGACCGAAGGTATGGCGAGGCCGACCGAAACGGTCGAGCGCGACCGCGTGCTGACGGCCGACGAGATTAAAACGATGTGGGCAACCTTGCCGGAAGCCAACATGCGGGAAAGCACCCGCCGCATACTGCGCCTGTGTCTGGTTACCGGACAGCGTGTTGGCGAGATCGCCGGCATGTTGCGCGGCGAGCTGGACCTGACACGTGGTCTTTGGACGATACCAGCTAGGCGCGCGAAGAACGGTCGCGACCATGTTGTCCCCCTGTGCGAAATGGCAATCAGGATCATCGGCGATCAAATCGCAGACGTGAACGCGCTGTCGGGCCGCAAGGGCAGGGCGGTCACGCCTTTCGTCTTTCCCGGACCCGGCGCGCGCGCAGCCGTCACCGGCGCATCTGTTCCTAAGGCTGTGAAGCGGGAAGAGATTACCAAGCGCGGCGTAGCGACGATCCTGGGCATTGCGCCGTGGACACCGCACGACCTGAGAAGATCGGCTGCGACCGGCATGGAGGAGATCGGCATTTCGCCCTTTGTCGTCGGGCACGTACTGAACCACGTATCGGTTACCAAGAGCACGGTTACGTCGCGGGTATATGCACGCTACGACTACATGCGCGAAAAGCGTGAGGCACTAGACCTTTGGGCTGATCGGCTTGCTGCAATCATTGATGGCAGGGGTACTGTGGCGCAACTTCGAGCGGGGGTGGCGGCTTGAACCGATCAAGGATATCGGCCATCGAGGCCGAAACTTTCTTACGGCATGCACGGCAGGCTGCAGCGATCACAAAGGAACAAGAAGAGGCAATCTCAGGCTTGATTGAAGAGTCTATCAATCACTTCCATGAGAATTGGCCTGCGGCTGTCGAACGCGAGCGTAGTCGCCTCGAAAGGATATTGGACGGGCTAAATATGGCGCTCGCGCCAATCATAGCCCAAGACTGGAAATATCCCGATGGCGTTTCTGCGCCCTTCCATGATGAGGCCAGTGCATATCGTTGGCTAAAAGCAGAGGGAGAAGAACCCGTCTGGATCGGCGGCGACGTCTTTCCCGCGCCGGGGCGAGACGAAGATTTCGCGATATATGGCCGCGATTGGATGACGTGTGGCCTTTGGGAAAGGTACAAAAAAATCCAGACGCAACTTACGGATTTGGGTGCTTACGGCGATTTTCGAAAGAAGGATCATTGGTCTAAGCCACCATGGCCCGGCTCCAGGTTGTCGCTTCTTCTTCAAGAGCTGATTCATAGCCTTTGCCAAGTCTGGCACGACCACGTTGATGGGCAGCTTGGGCTACCTCGGAGAGACACGGACCCAGACAATCCACTGCTCCGTTTTGTTGACGCTTGCCTGACAATCGCGATCGGGGACCTGCGACCGAGCAAACCCACGCTGTTAGACTTTATCGCGAAGCGAAGTCGTCCGGAAATCCGCGTAAGGGACGCTTAATACGCAGCAAAGATTGAGAAATCGAGCAATGACGCGGTCCCGGCAACTATTATGACAGCGAAGAGGAAGCGTAGCCGGTGCTGGCTCGGCGACGGGTGGACTCGGCAGGTATTCGAACGGGCGAAAGAGTCCACGGTGACGGGAGGCTGCCATTAGTCGATCCTTCTTGCGATGAGATAAATCGCGAGGAAGAAGGATGCAGCAATCTGATCCTCTGGACGAACTGATCGACGATCTTGTCGATGAGGCAGATGCCTGTCGCATTATCGGCGGTCGGAATACGCCGATTCATCGCTCGACGTTGTGGCGCGGCATCAATGCGGGTCGCTATCCCAAGCCCTTGAAGATTGGACCGAATTCCAACCGCTGGCGGAGCGGTGAACTTTACGCGGATCTCCAGAAAGCAGCTGCCGCGCGCCACGAGAGCACCGAATAGCCAGAAGCCGCCGCGATTGTGGGAGCGCGAACGGCTTCGAAGGGACATTATTGGGTACCGGAACAGTCGGAATTTAGTCCTGCGAAACCTGAAGCGCAAGCGTCGCGGCGGTTCTCCAACCCTGGAGGAACCCCAGCATGAACAGCGTTCCCATCAAGGCAATCCTGCGGACACTCTGCGAACGGCTCGAGGCACTTTGCGATCAGCAATCCTCTGATGATCTCATGGCAGCCGTTGCGATCCTTGAGGAACTTGCCCGGACAAATCCCCGGCTTGAAGCGATGCGGCCCGAGCTGCAGCGCATCCTCGAAGCTGACGACCGGCTTCTTGATGAGATCGCTCTCAGCATTGCGGCGCCGTATGGAGGCAAACAGTGAACGCGTCCATGCTTCCGGCCGGCCCTTTTGGGTGCCTGCTTGCCGATCCGCCGTGGGCTTCCGGCACGTACAGCAACAGGACCGGCACGACGCCGCATCGCGGCAAGGACGATCACTACAGCGTCATGTCCTTCGATCAACTGGCTGCCCTGCCGGTCGGCTCTGTTGCGGCCAGGGACTGTGCGATGTTCATGTGGGTTGTCGACTCGCACCTCGACGCGGCGCTGCGGCTCGGCGAGGCCTGGGGCTTCCGGTTCAAGACCTGCGCATTTGTCTGGTTCAAAAGCCGGAACGAGGGCGTCCTTCCCAAGATCGGCATGGGGTACTGGACCCGAAAGCAGACGGAGCAGTGCTGGCTGTTCACACGAGGCAGGCCTCCGCGCCTGAGCAAAGGTATTCGGCAGGCGATCTTCTGCGAGCGGGGGCTGCATTCGGCGAAGCCCGATGAACAGTACGAGCGCATCGAGGCGCTGGTGGCCGGACCTTACCTCGAACTGTTCGCGCGCCTTTCCCGCCCTGGCTGGACGGCTTGGGGCGACCAGAGCGGGTTCCGCGACACCCTATTCGGGAACGAGGCCGTGGCATGACGCGCTTTGATGCGGCTCACAGCGGTAGTCCCCGCTTTGTCGGCCGGGAGTTTCGGCCATGACGGTATCCATCCTTGAGCTGCTCCGGACCTGTCGTGATCTCTTCGACCTGCGCGAGCATGATATCGAGCGGCTTTTCGCGAAACAGGAGTCTGTGCTTCGCCTCGTTCTGGCACAAGTTAAGAACGGCCATGTCACTGCGGCGAAGGACATCATTCGGCGGCAGTTGGGGGCACGGCCATGACGGTCGATTACACCGCGCTCGCCTGGCTACTCGGCAGCCAAGACCGCGCCGACGTGCCGTGCCCTGCTTGCAGCCCCCATCGCAAGCCCGCCAACCGGCGCAAGCCGGTGCTGCGCCTGTGGCGGATCGTGGAGAGGCTCATCTCCTACCATTGCGTCCACTGCGAAATTTCCGGGTGCGTATGGGAAAGCGGCAAGCCGGGCCCGATCAGTCCCGAGAAGCTGATCGAGGCGAGACAGCAACGCGAAGCGTTGCAGGCCGAGGCTGTTGCGGCGTCGCGTGAACTTGCGCGTTCCATCTATGCACGCCGTCGGCCTATCGAAGACAGCTTAGGCGAGGTGTACTTCCGCCAGCATCGCAAGATCACCTGCAGGCTGCCTGCTACGATGGGCTTCCTGCCAGGCGACGGGCGCTACCCGCCAGCGGTCGTTATGCCGTTTGGACTTGCGCACGAGGTCGAGCCAGGGCTGCTGGCGATCCGACCAGAGGCGATCATGGCTGTCCACCTGACGCGCCTCACCAGCGGCGGCGACAAGCACACCGTGAATGCGAAGCTCATGATCGGACACGGTGCGCAAGGATTTCCCATTGTCGTCGCGCCGCCAAACGATCTCCTCGGGCTGGCAATCACGGAAGGCGTGGAGGATGCGCTCTCTGTGCATGAAGCGACCGGGCTCGGCGCATGGGCGGCAGGTTCGGCCTCGCGGCTGCCGGCGCTGGCGGGCATTGTGCCCGGCTATATCGATTGCGTCACCGTGCTGGCGGATGACGATGCCGCCGGTCGGCGCCACGCGCCGGCTTTGGTCGAACGGCTGGTTCAACGCGGCATCCAAGCCGAATTGAGCGCCCCCGGAACGGAGGCTCTGTGATGGCTCGTGATGCCAACGACATCCTGCGCGAAAATGGCGAGGCGATCCTGCGGGAGAAGATCGACCGGACCCGTCAGCCGGAAGCGGCGACGAAGCCATCGAGCTACGACAGCAATACCCGATATCAGCCTGAGTACAGCGCTACATGGTCCGATCACCAGGAAATGAGGACGGCGAGACGTAGCCGGCGCAATCGCGACTTTCACGACCTGATGTCGTCGGCGGAGTTTGTGGCGCTGATGCGCCCGCCGGATTATCTGATCGATGGCCTGCTGCTGCGCGGCGCTGCCTACACGCTTACCGGCAACGCCGGCCACTGCAAGACGCTGATTGCTTTGCTGCTGGCAATCAAGGTTGCTCGGGGTGACTGGTTTTGTGGCAGAAAATGTAAGCAGGGCACAGTCGCCTTTTTCTGCGGCGAGAACCCCGAGAACGTCATGGTCCAGTTCTATTCCCTGTGCCGCGACCTCGAAATTGACCCGCAGATGCTGCCAATCATCTGGCACAAGGGTGCCTTCGATCTCGACGGCGCGTTGAAGAAGGCGCGCGCTGCGCTGGCCTCGTATTCTGACCTCGCCCTCTGCGTCTACGATAGTCTGCAGGCCTTTTTCAGCGGCGAAGACGACAACCAGAACATGGCAGTGCTCGCTGCCGCTATCGACTTCCGCAACCTTTCGGAAGGCCATCCAAACCGGCCCACCAGCCTGATCCTCGCCCATCCCGTCAAGAATGCCTCGCGCGACAACCTACTGCCGCGCGGCGGTTCGGCGCTTACCAACGAGCTTGACGGAAACCTGACTTGCTGGCTCGACGGCGAAAGAAACGTGGTGACGCTGCACTGGCACGGCAAGATCCGGGGCGTGCCGTTTGACGCCATCAAGCTGGAAACGAAGGTGATCAAGCCGGAGGGCCTCGTCGATGCCGACGGCAACCAGATGCCCTGCACCATCATCCGACCGCTGCTGGACAGCCGCGAGGCCGAACTGACGCAACAGAGCAATGCACGCGAAATCGCGATCTTGCAGGCCGTTCGGGTATCGCCCACCATTCCGCAAACGCAGTTGGCGAGCCTGCTCGGTGTTGGCCGGTCCACGGTCCAGCGGGAAATTGCGGCGCTCAAAAAGAAGAAATGGCTGCGCGATTACTCCGGGCGTTTCAAGCTCACGAAAGAGGGCGAAACCGCCCTCGAACTGGGGTCGGGCTGAATGCAAAAATCTCCCCGACTTACGGCGAGTAATGGTGCCAAAAAGCGGTGGGCAGGTGCCCATGCCAACATTAGCCTGCCCGCGCGGGTGCCCAGACAAAATATTGAATGGGCAGCCATGACGAATTTCGCAATCGTTGCAATAGGTTACTTCACAATATTGCACGGGCAGCTTCAGGCCGGCGACCATCTCCCGCCGTGGTGCCCGCCCAATCCCAATCCCTTAGGGATTGGGGCGGGCATCCAAGGGAGGTTTTGGGCGTCGCGCGTAGGCAGAAAGATACCAAACCCATGCACGACCGCCATTCCGCCGGATGGCAAGCCAGAGGGCACCCCTCACCGCAGGAGCCTGCCATGACCGAAGCCGAAATTTTGGAATTGTACCGTAAGCACCGCAAGAAAATTAAACAGGCGCTGAGATCAATACCGCCCATGCCGGTCTTCGGTCCCGACGGCTCGTTTGAGGGCATCAGGCACAACTACGTGATAATGCTGACCGGCGCTCTGCTCGCATCCGGTGTGCCAGTGGGCGATGCCAAACAGCTGGCCGTCGACATCGGTATGGCCGCCGGCAGCCGGGTGCGCGAAAACCTGGGCCGTGAGGCCGGGCATGGATGAAGAGGAGGAAGGAATGATGATTGCCAATTCCAAGCTTGATGCGCTGATCGATGATATCCTGACTGGGATCAGGGACGCCGGTTTAGATCCGACCGAGCTTCTGGTCGAACAGGACAACGAACCGTTTCCCGACGAGTTGATGGCCATGATCGAGCGGAGCAGTCGCGTCTGTGCTGATGATTGCTCGATCACCGACGCGCTGATGTCAGATGTGAATTTTCAGCGACTGAAACGGAACCCGATCCTCCATCGACATCTCTTACTGCAAGGCGTGCTCGTTCTGCTCGGAGAACGGCTCGAAGCGCGCAGGCGCTGACAGCGCGCACAATTTGCCACCGCGCTCGGTTGCGCTATTCTCCGGACATGTCGATGCTTAAAAACCCGCGCCACGAACGTTTTGCGCAAGGTCTCGCTAAGGGCCTGAGCGGCAAGGCTGCCTACGTCGAAGCCGGTTATCGGTCGACCGGCAATGCCGCTGAAGTCGGAGCAACGAAATTGGTCAGGAATGGTAAGATTGCGGCCCGTGTTGCCGAATTGCAGGCGCGGCAGGTGCGGCGGCTCGATGTGACGGTCGAAAGCATCGTAGCGGAGTTGGAGGAGGCACGCGCGGCTGCGCTGGCCCACAAACAGCTTGCAGCGGCGGTCGCGGCCTCCTTGGGCAAGGCGAAGCTCTTGGGGCTGATTGTCGACCGGGCCGAGGTCGAACAGGTCCAGCGCAAGCCGCTGCGCGAGCCCGGCGAGGCCAAGCAGATGAGCTTGGAGCAGTGGCAGAAAGAATTTGCGCCGAAGATGCTCGATCCGAAGCCCAGCGACGGCGACGGCGCCGCCGAACCGGAGAAGCCGGAGCCGGCGGACGAGATCGGGATCCTCGAAACCATCCGGCGGGCCAAGGCGGCAAGACGTGACAGGTCGACCTCGCCTAGGGGTTAAAGCCCAATCACCCTGAACGACCGAGTTCGACCCAGTTCCTGTGCCCCAGTCGTGCAGCTTCTTCCCCTGCCGCTTGCAGCCGATGTCCGCAACCGCGCCGCTACTGACCAATATGCGACGCGACCGACATCATCGCCTCAGAGTTCGGGTGGGCGCCCAAGCCGCCATCGAAAACCTCGGAGAACGTCCAGCGAACGACGCCGTTGCGGTCGAGCAGAAACTGGCCGGTGAGCTGGCCCACGCCGGTCGCCATCATTTGCTGGTCCGCTTCAGTGATGTCGTAATTGTCTTTTTTGTTCAGATATTCGAGCGTGGCAAACGGATCCATCGGCTCAGGCATTTCGCCCGGCACGTTGAGCCGCATCGCCTTCACATCGCTCATCGAAACCTTTTGCGGCCATGCGCTTTCGCCGTCGGTGATCTGCATATTCGGCAATCCAAAGGCTCGGTGTGACGCCCGCTCCGGATCGGATGCAGCAAGCAAACCAACCATCGGATGGTACCGGAGATAAAGGCGCGCCCGCTCGATGGGCGTGTTCACCACCGTGAGGCTTTCGATGCCCTTTGCGTTGAGGGCGGGTGTGAGCAGCGAAACGGTCGCGATATGACGCCTGCAAAACGGACAATGCAGACCTCGATACAGCCCAACCAGCACTGGCTTCTCGCCGCGGAAATCGTCGATAGCTATCTTGCCCTCGCGAGTAATTGCGTCGAGTACGAAATTGGGCGCTCGTTCGCCCAGTTGCAGAGGGCCTACGTCGGCGCGGTCAGACATGCTTGATCCTCCTCGCGGGTCAATCCAGCAACGAAAGCGCGGGGCTCCAGCCCGTGTTCGGCACACACTTCCTGTGCGTGTTGAAATTGCAATGTAGCACAAGATGGGCGGACGTTGGGGCGCTACCTTAGTGTCGGCACTTTCTGAGCTTGATTTCCGGCCATTTTCGCGTCAAATTTATCAAATGCTGAAGCAATCGATATGGAATTTTGGCGACAAGCTATGACTAGCAAGGTTTTGAGACAGGCTGTGGCTTATCTTCGTACCTCGTCCGCAGCCAACGTTGGCGCCGACAAAGACAGCGAGCGGCGCCAGGGCGAGGCCGTTGAGGCGTTTGCCCGGTCAAACGGCTATGAAATCATCGAGAGCTATTACGACGCGGCGGTGAGTGGCGCCGATGCAGTCACAGCGCGCCCCGGCTTTTCCGCGATGCTCGAGCGGCTCCTGTCAAATGGCGTGCGCACCATCCTCGTCGAGACTGCCTCCCGCTTCGCCCGCGACCTGATCGTTCAGGAGACTGGCTACGAGATGCTGAAATCACGCGGGATCGAGCTGATCGCTGTCGACAGCCCAGACAGTTTTGTCGGCAACACCCCGACGGCGAACCTGATCCGCCAAGTGCTCGGCGCGGTCTCTGAGTTCGAGAAGGCGATGCTGGTGGAGAAGCTCAAGGGTGCCCGCGAGCGCAAGCGCCGCGAGACCGGAAAGAAAGTCGGCGGGCGCCGAAACTATACCGAGATTCTCGGCGGACTTGAGATGATTGCGCTCGCAAAGAAGCTGCACCGGTACCCGGTCAATGGCCACCAGCGCACCTTGGCCGATATTGCGAAGGCGTTGGCGGGGGCCGGGTATCTGTCTAGTGCTGGAACGCAGTACACACCGACTGCCATCTCGCGAATGCTGGCAGCAAGGGTAGGTGAGCGCAGGACGACACAAAAGATCGTAGCCAAGTCATCATCGTCGACGCTTAAACCAATTGCCACCGAGCTGAAAAACGACGCCGAGACCGCGGATCCCTTGATGCGGACACCCCTCGGATCGCGGTGGTAGCCATGCTGCCGATTGTTTTGATTTTTGGGAGGACGGGATGGCTCTTCAGCTCTGGGTCAACGATAGCGGCCACTATTTCGTGGATACTATGCTTGGCGGTATCCAAGTAGGCCAAACTTGGTGCACGCCTTATGGCGACTGGGCGGTTGAGGTTAACGATGAGGAGCTTTCCGCGCCCGACCTCGAGGCAGCAAAGCGGTTGTTTGTCGACCTATATGATCGAGCCAAGGTAATGGTGAGCCCATTCTCCGTTTCGGCCGAAGGAGACGACTTGGAAGCGGATTTCAAAATTATCGACCTGCGCCGATAAAAACGCGCAGGCAATCTGCCATCGTAGCCGCTCCCGGCACCTGCCCCGCCGGGGTGTTGTCGGTGGCGGGGGGTAGGGGTGGCTTGTGGGGCCCCTATCAGGCGCGCCCGTTCGACATCCTCGTTCGCCACGCGACTCATGTAGTCACGCATACTAGTCGCTTGTATGACCCGTAGGTGGTTTCCTTGACGCGGGCGCCAGCGTGTGTGACTCGTCTCTTGGTGCTACCGCATCTGAACCAAACAACGCACCAACAAGAAGGGCCGCATAGCCAGCGAACAATGCCTCAGCGATGCCCAACAGTATCTTAAACTGCTCAAACGATGTGATACCCAAATTTGCTGCCCTAAGGACTACCAAGCCGACTATTGCCACAACGAACATGATCGGGATGAAGGTCGAAATGAAAGAAAATACGAATGTTTGTGGTGCGTCTCGGTGCGGCTGAGTCTTGGCGTCGCGATGCTTGACTGAAAATCGTATGATGCCAGAGGCATAAGCCGCAAACACCGGAGCAACTATAGCCACCGTTGTAGTCGTCTCATCAAATGTGAAACCTCGCAGAAAATAAAGGACTATTACGAGGAATACGGTCAAAATGTTTGAAGTGATGAACACCACCGCCACGAAACCAGCCAAAAAGCGCTCGCTCACGTCATCCCCCTAAATAAGTTTGCAGTGCAGTGGTCAGTTCGTCTGAATACTTTTGGAGTTGTTCAAAATAGTCACGATCCATATCGCTATAACTTTCTTTGGACGGGCGAATCGAACCGATACCGCCAGCATACCGTCCGGTCGTATTGATAAAGAATTCTGTTTTCTGACGATCCTCTGAGAACACGCAATTAACTAGCAACACTTCCCAGAAGCCTTCAGCCGGAAGAACCTCCCCACGCAAACCATCAATCATTATCGAGACTCGTTTTTCGCTCTTTTTTAATATTATTACGTCAGCCTTGCTAAGATAATCTTGCTTGAAAAACTCAACAGCCCTTTCGACGGTTGTAGTCGCCCTGGTCGATGCGGGGAGCACTGGTACTCTCGGTTGTCGATTAAGTGCCTCGTACTCCGCGACAAGGCCCTGACTGTCCACTGCTGCCAACTCAAGTCGTGCGCGGGACGCCTCAGCGACTTCCGGCAGCCGTTTTAGAAATCTTACCCACGCCTCTTCCGATCCCACATCTACACTTATCGTGTAGTACGTCTCGTCGCTATGGCCGATGACCTCGGTCTTCATGAAAGCGTGAAGATCATAGGATGCGCTCAGCCTCTCACGTCCTTCATCTGCTCGACCAATACGGAATTGAACGGAAATATAGCCGGGAGAAAGTATGGCTCCTCCGCACACCACACCGGCATTTTCAGATGCGGCGCAATGGGGAGAGGACTTAAAAGAGCGATACATCACACCGTTGGCGGCGCGGTAAATATACACCGCTGTTCCGCCATTGCAGTTCAGATTGCGAGCCCCCGTAACATGCGTCTTCAGATCGTCAAAAGACGAGTATTCGATGGCGAGAGCGGGAGCCTTATTAGATAGAACGACAAGAACTGTGGATGTGTCTGTGGGCGTAACGTGGATACTCTTGTTCTGACCCTCAATGTATTCGGCCATAGCACGGCAAAAACCTGAGGCTGCCAACACGCGGGCTGTGCTGTCGGCGTCGATAGTTGGGATCTCCGGGTAGTTCTCCATGGAGGATGAGGCACTAAGGCCGCAAAATACCCCAAGAAGCACAATACCGGCAGTAAGAAATAGCTGGGAGGCGCCTAGGGCACGCCAAGCGCCCTGCGCCTGTTGGGAGGAGTAAGGACCGAATTTGAACTGAGATCGGCTCATTTGCCCACGTGCCGCTTCAACAGAAGGTGTTTATGCTAGTCCCTCTGCAGGGGCGAATGCTGGAAACCGGGGCTCCCCACAGTTGACATGTCGGCAAGCCTCGTCGAGTGCATGTTGAAGGGTCTTTCGCTCTTCGGAGCTCTCCCACAGTTCTTTTATGTGGTTCTTTCGCCGCTCTTGAGCTTTGGCCCGGGCGCGATCGCGCCCATTGCGGTCAAAGGGTACCCGCGTGTAGCTAGCAACGTCAACGAATTGTCGGTCAAAATAGTACCCGACGGTAGCGACGAGACCTTCCCCAGCGCCTACCTCGGCTGTCTCGAAGACCCCGCCGCTAAATCGCCGGGCGTTTATTGTCTCAACACCGGCTAGAGCACCCTGAGTTCCATCTCTGATCAAAACGAACTGCTCAAGTGCGCTATCAAAATCACTGGCCTTGCGCAGTTTCGTTAGCTCGATATGCGCAAATGCCCGGGCACAACTGACGAGCAGCCATGCGACAAAAAACTTATGATATTCTATATCAACCGGAGCGAAATCTCTTATCCTTCGGGCAAGCTCTGTCTGAGCACTAATGCCGTCTATAGATGTAATATCCTGAAGTCGCTTGTATTCTTCTCTTCCTCTGTCATAGCTCCTGAATACTTCTATTATTGCAGTCGCAGCGTCCAGCAGCCGTTCATCGTTCACCTCCCGAATGGTCGAGAGTATCTCCACTTTTGCAGCATTGATTGCCTCGAGGATTCGCCTTTCCATGCGTTCAAATCGCTCGGCCTGCTCCCTCTGCGCGTACTGATCGGCGGCGTAGGTCGCGACCGCTTTGATTACGCCAAGAGCAACCTCGGTATACATCTGTTTCTCCCTTCAATAATACAACATAGTATTCATGCACGCCCTCATTGCGATTGCAATCAGATTGTTGGGCCGTCTCGAAATCGCCCTGGGGTCGAGATATTCCTAGTGTGGGGGTTCGACTTGTGTTTAACTTTGGTTGGAGTTTGGGGAGGGTTAACATGCGTCTTGGGGAACTCTATGCATTCAGTCGCGATACCAGAACCATTAGGGTCGGTCAGATTGGCCGGCGGGTCCGAAAGATTCTGGACCCAAACGGAACCATAGGGGTCAATACAACGGACCCGCTAACCAAATTCTTCGCCGGTGGCAACCCGGCGAATATATTGCCCAACATGATCAATAGCGATCCCGCATTCAGGGCCGACTTCAACGCCGTGAATGGAATGGGCATCTCAGTTGGCGAATTGCGCGACGCCGAAACCGTCCTCGATGTCATCACCGTGATTGTGGACGAGTATCAGGACCACAGTTGGAACGTGAGGGCCGGATGAGCGCTCGCTGTTCGACCGCCGGTCTGTCGGCAATTCTCTGGCTCGTTCTGCATTCACCCGCGGCGGGCCAAGATACTGATGCCTCCCGCTTCGATCTCGATCGAGACGGTTTTCTTGAGGCGGGTAAGGAGATGCATGTGCTCGCCCTCCACATCTCGAGTCCGATCCTGAGGCAGTACGACAACGCTCCGCTCGACGGCCGGCTGAGCGACAACGAGATCGCCATGATCTATGCCGACGCGGAGAAGAAAGCCGTCTCTCGCGCCGTCCTTGGCGTGCTTGCGCTCGTCGACGACAAACTTCTAGAGAACGACCGCGCCCCCGTCGGCGAGATCAAGATCCCTGACCTAACAAGCATCGACGAGGCGCTAGATACCGCGACCAAGCAGCTCGATCCGGAATGTGAGGTGAAAGATCGGTTTTTCATCAGGCGCGACAAGATCGACATGTCGATATACAATAAGAAACTCGGCGTGAAGGAAAAGGCGGGAGCGTCGTTTGTACTTGACCGGGACTTTGTGGACAATGTGACCTCGGCGACGATAGATGCCGCCGCCGCGTTCGTCCTGTTCCGCAACACGTGCCGCGACTTTGGTCCCGGCAATGACTTGGATGACGCGTTCGCCTCGGGCTTTTCTCTCGCGACTTACGCGGACCTGGCCGGCAACATCGGCTTTGACGAACCTTCGAGAGGCAATGCTCAATTCGGCCTTGACGGGCAACTTGAGCTTCAGGGCGGGCTGTTTCGCTACCAGTATCTGACGGCGGGCGTGTACGTCCTGACTGATTTCGACGGCAATGGTTTCGCTTATGGCGGCGAGTTCACATGGGAACCGGTCGACGAGCGTCTCCACATGGGCATCACGCGCCGCGGAAACCCGTGGCTCGAATGGTATTGGTCGCCAATCTTCCGAGTAGATGGCCTGCGCACGGTTGATGCGGGGAGCTTCAACCTCGACCCCGAATCCAACTATGTCTGGCTCGGAGCCGATATCGAATTCACGGCGAATCTGCTGCCGTCGATGTTCGACCAGCGTCTGTACGCCAAGGCCTTCGCCAATCTCTACTGGGAAGCCGTCACCTATGAGTTCACTGACCAATATGGCGCGGGTCTGTTCTATAACATCGATCCGGCCGGTTTTACTTCAGTCTCGACGGAGTATGTTTACGGCACAGACCGGAAAGAGCGCGTACATGAAGAGGCTCTCACGATGCGCTTGAACTTCAAATACTGAGCCAACCAGTCGCGCGATCAACTTTGCGCCACCCCTATCGGGCGTAGTTGCGGGGGAACTCAGGCGCGTCGATACCGGCGAAATGGGTGTGCGGCCGTCCATGCGAGCGGTGTCGAGAGTAAATTCCCATCTAGCAAAAGCCTGTCGGCGCTCTCGCTACTAGATAGCGGACGTTCGATACCTGCCAACGTCCCCCTCGCGCAGTTCGGACTCCGCGCCCGTTCAGGGCATCGGCAATCCCCCGATAGCTCGTTGCGGCAGCCTCGCTCAGCCTGGCGATGGTCGGGTAGAACTCCTGCCGCGTAGTGGTTGGCCGCATCGACCTGAGCCTGCCGCCCTGCCAATGCCGCATCGCTCGCATTCCGCGGATTGCCCAGCTTCGCCCCGCACATATCTGGTATGACGGTGGGGAGCAGGGCTACCCTTCTCGCAATCGGCCCTTGGGATGTCTGCCCGCCGCCGACCTGGGGCGAATTCTTCACCAGGAAGGCATTGCATACGCCACCGAACTCGAATTCCACGCTATCTGGGAAAAGCACGGGATCGGCCCGGAGGATTACGACGAATCGGGTTGACGGGTGGTTCTGGGAAATCCGCTTCGATCTCGAGACCGGCCCGTGCGCCAAGGCCTACCACCGGCTGAAGAAACTTGATCTTGGTCCAAAGCTCAGGCGCGGGAGCGATGAGCCACATCTGATATTCTGCGAGGGCGACGTCGCCAACGACGACAGCCGGTGGGTTGATGCAAGGGATCAACTCACCGTTGGGGTGTACCCAACGGACACTATGCTGGTTTTCCTCCCACGATTTTGGGGATGATAGCAGACAGGAACACGCCGCTCCGGCGACGGTCGACACCCGCCCCGGGGGGTGTCGGCGGCGGGGGCGGGGGTGGCATGTGGGGCAATGCTAGTCGGATATGCGGTGTGCGACAGCTAAAATTCCTGCGTCTGCTTTCGCCCAGAGCCGCACATGGATCATCCGACGATAAATGACCAGGTCAGCGCCGTTCCCGATCGTAGGCCGTTCTCTCCGATAGTTCTGAAACTGGGCAGAAATGGAGGGACGTCCCGCCTATCGCGTGGGAAGCAGGAGAGCACGCGCGTTTGCTGGTCACCGTCCCTCCGTCCGGAACGAGTAACAAATAAAGTGTTCATGCTGCTTAGGGCGGATTGATCTGGCGGCAAATCTGCTCTTCTTGGATAAGGAAGCCTAGGCGCGACTCGTCGCATCATTTGGATGGTTTTGTATTTGCCGAGGAGGGGTTGGAAATTCTAGTGGCTGCATCGACAAGGACGGGCGAGCTGCAAGAGCAGTCTTTGCCGCTCATAAAATGCTGGCCGCTAGATCCTGACGGGCCGCTTCCGCCTCAGCTGATCGACGCTGATGTTGTTCGCTCAGCGATATTTGAAACCTTGCCGGCCCTTCGCAAGTGGTCAACCTCGGCTGTACGGCAGGCGCTCAAGCACAACGCCAAGCGACTTGGCCTTACGGTGGAGAGAACGACGCAAACCAGTGGCGACCCGCAGCCGCTGCGCGACCGCGCCCTTGCCCTAGCCTTCGCCGACAGTCCCATCGGGCGCGCGCAACTTCCTTCCATCGACGTGTACGTAGACGACTACGCGCGCGGCCGGCAGCGCCGACGAAGTTTTCCGATCGAAAGCACGCTGCCAGACCTGATATGGAGCTGGCACTGCAACAATCCAGCGTTCGACGCGCTGACGAAATGGGCACTAGACGTGAGCATCCCGCGCCCTGACCTCAACCAGAATGGCTATTTTATCACATTCGACGTTTTCGTTGGCGCAGCGGTCAATGGGAAACTTCCTACACCCGTCGAGAATCCTGATC
The DNA here is from genome assembly GCF_040322895.1 of Mesorhizobium sp. M0088. Lineage (NCBI taxonomy): Bacteria > Pseudomonadati > Pseudomonadota > Alphaproteobacteria > Hyphomicrobiales > Phyllobacteriaceae > Mesorhizobium > Mesorhizobium sp. M0088. The sequence goes on along the minus strand of NZ_JAMYUI010000009.1, from coordinate 152,837 downwards.
TGGGGAGAGCGCTTCTCCTGTTTGCCTCGAAACTGCCGCGCGAAGAGGCGATCCAATTGCTTCAGGGTGCGGCCGAGCTCGGCGTCATCTGTTTCTCCGAACTCCGCGACGAACATGCAAGTGTTGCGCCCGCCGTTCCGGTTGATAGCCCGGCACCTGGGATCGAATTGATGCCGCAGCCGCAGGTGGAGGATGATGCGCAACGAGCGACGCAGTGGGAGTTCCGTCCTCGGTTGATCATGGCAACGCTAGCAGATTGCGCTCTCGCTGAGCTTGCGCCAGCGCGATCTGACATGATCGAAGCGATCGAAATCCTACGACGCAGGAAGGCGGAAGCGAGCGATGCTGAAGAAGCTATACGCGGGCTTCCATCGACAATTGCGATAGCCAAGATCGTGGCGCTGCCGTCGAGCGACTATGATGAGTTTCTGAGCATCATCAAGCAAGTTCGAACGGGCCGCGAGCAACTTGCGACAGAGCTGGAAGCCCGGCGCGCGCAGGTTCGGCGGCAGCTCGAGCGCGCACTTGGCATCGCGCAAGCACCAGTTGCGGGATGGTTGGTGCAGCTGGTTGACCAGGCGTCGCCCGACCAGTTGTGCGACCTTGCCATACGCGTCGACGGAATGGATCAACTCGTATCCGCGCGGCTTACGCCCCAAGAGCAGGGCTTGTGGGCCCCGATTGTCGCCCAGGCGAAAGATTTTCACCAGTTGGTGGACGCATATCGCCGTCTACCGTCCCTGAGGGCAGAAATAGCTGCGCACGCCGATGCAGAGGCGGCGTTCGTTGCCGAGGCCAAGGTCTTTCTAAAGGCTAGCCCTCCAGGGTCGGCGGCGGAGTGGCTGTTGGGGCTTAGCAGTCTCGAGATAGCGAGCTTGCTGCGTGAAATGCCAGCCCAGCAGTGGTCTGTGCAGCGCAGTCTGCTCTTTCGGCTTGGCTTTGAGACGGGCGCGGCGTTTATCGACTTCTGCCAGCGCGCGCTGGCAGAAGAGGAGGATCTCCACGCTCGTCGCGCCGCTTTGACCTTCTTCAATCCGGCCTCCGTGGCGATCGATCAGCATCCGGTCTTGCAACGCATCATGGCTGCTGAGCGGTTCCTTGATCTTGTCGAGTTCGGTCCGCTCGCCGCGATCACCGATCCGACCAGCCGGCTGGGAGATGCAGAGCTAGTCGGGAACCCCATTGCGGAACTCGTAGGCGCAATCGTGAGGCATCTTGATGTTGTCGGCGCAGGTGCAGAGCTCAAACGCCTTGCTCGTGCCGACCGGCCGCTCGACGACGGCGCCGCGCAAGCGCTGCTGGTATTCGCGACGACCTCGCTAGGTTCGGCCAACATCTACTATCAGCTCAAGGAGATCGCGCGGGAGCAGTTCTTCGCGCCTATTTTTCACGGCGGCAAGATTGTCCCGGCCGAAGCCATGAGGCTCGCGCAGACATTCAATGTCGAGGACGCTCTGAGCTATGCCGTGGAAACGATAAAAGAGACGGTTGCAAGGTCGGCCAGGGTAGAGAAGCGCCATGAAGCAGCGCTGGAGCGCTACCTCCGAATAGGAGGTGATCTGCTCAATGCTTATGCTGCCGTAGTACGACCGGATAATCAAAGCCGCCGTCGCGCATTCAAGCGTTCTCTCCTTGAGCACGTCTCCACGCTCTCCACCGCGCCCGGCCCCCGAGGCGGCAAAGCATGGCTCGAGCAGCAGATCCGTTCGATGCTTCTCGATCCCGATGGAGACGACCTTCAGCCTACCTTGTTGGGCGATGCGACGCCTCTTTCGCAGCAGTATTGGACCGAAGCTGACAGCTTGCGCGTGCAGGAGTCTCTGCTACTGCCGGAGTTCTATCTCGAGGACCCCTTGACGCGCCTTGACGTGTGCGCGCTCAGCCTCCGCTGCTGGGCAGCGGACGAGTCGCCGACGGCTTCAATCGTCGTCGAGGAACTGCTCTCGCGAGAGCGGTACCCCGCTGCCATCTCGCTCGTTGAGCAGGCGCCGCTCGCTGAAGACGTTCGCACGGCGCTCCGAGACCGTGTGACAACGTCCATTACCGTAGCAGCCGCCCCCCTCAGACAGCAGCTGGCGGAGTTGGAGACGAGGTTTGGCGAGGATGTGGTCGCGGCATCGATCGGGGGCCAAGGTATTAGGGCGGCGCTCGATAGAACCGACTTGGCCGACGCTTGCGCCTATCTGGAGCTGACTGAGCTCGAACTCACCGAAGCTGAAGAGCGCGGTCCAAGGCCGCTGTCAGAAGCGCCGTTCGACCCCGAGGCGAATGAGCTGCTGCGCATCTTGCTCAAGGCGGGCGTCGAAGGGGTGAGCGCCTCATGGACCGCGAAGGACCTCGAAGCGCGATGGCGCACGGAACTGCAGCAGCGCGTCGGGGAACGGTCACACCTGCTTCTCGTAGAACGAGCGCTTCATCCTGCGCTCGATAACCCCGCCATCGGCGCGGAAGTGCGGAGCTTTGTTGCCCAGACGGAGAACCCGGATCTGTGGTTGCCCGCTGATCGTGCTCGGGACCTAGTGGACCTATTGGAGGCGCCCGCCGGGAAGTTGAGGACTTGGATCGAGTCCTCCGCAGCTTTTGAAGCCAGGGCGCGCACTTCGATCGTAGATATAGTTCGCTGGTTCCAACGCTTTATCGTTGAGCAATCCACCACGCTCAAGGCGATCGGCGAAGGCGAGGACATCTATAATGTCCTGGAGCACGTCCTCGAGGCGAGCGATTGCATAGACCAGTCGCCTGATCCCGTCAGCTGCTTCCATGCGTTGATCGCAATCGGCGAGGTGGAGGAGGGATCGCCCGATGAGATGATGGGTGCCGCGATCTCCGCAGCCGCCCCCTCGTCGCAAAGCCCAGAGCTTGCCGCCATTGTTGAGAGAGGGAACTGGGCGGCGCTGTCGGCCAACTGCCGGGGCCTTCGGAGCCAAGCCAGTCAGGAAGAGGCACGGCGGCTCGATGATCTCGCTGAGTTCGGGGATACGCTGCTCGCGCTGGAGAAAAAGAACACTATGGCGGCGGCTCCGGGCCTAGTCGGGTCAGCACGGCTACTTGGGGCCGGCGGACAGGTTGTCAGCCGAGCTCTGCCGCTCAAGCGCCAGCTTGACATCGCCGCTCGGTTTCTTGCCGCAGCGCTGGCGGCGGGACAGAGTCCAGGCGCTGAGCCCGCCAATCCCGCGCCCGATGGCTCCTGGGCCCCCTTGTTTGGTCGGCGCGGCGAACTGATCGGCGTTCTGCAAGGCGCCTCTCAAGCGACCAGGGTCCTTGAGCAGCTCTGCATGGGCGTGTTGGGGCGTGACGTGATCGATCTGATTTGGGAAGCGCCGACCAAAACCGCGGATCCCGGCCAGCTGCGTGCTGCGTTTCTTACGTTTCTCCATGACAAGCGCCTTGACGAACACATCCTCTTCCTGGCGCAGAGGCACGATCCGGGCATCAGGCCGCGCCTAGGACAGCTGCTCGAACTGCGCGCGGTCGCCGCGCAACGTCCGGACCTCATCCCCATGTCGGAAGCAGTCGCCGAGCAAGTCGCCGGATCGGCCCGGACGCTACCCTTCCGATTGTTTGTCAAGAACCTGCCCAGCGCAGGCGTGTCGCTGGACGTGGATCTCGACGTTGAGGTTGAGAAGGACATCGTCCTGCGATTCGATCAGCGCCAGCCCAACAACGTGATAGTCGCGGTGTCGGTTCGGCCTCGCGGCATGGTGCCCGAGCGCCTCGAGTTCAATTTGTTCCCGGAGGACGATGTGAGCTTTACAGATGGCTCGCGGCGCCTCACCGTATCAGACCAACCGATTTACATGCCCGGCGAGTGGTCGGTGACGATCGCATTCGGCGAGAGCTGGCGTGGCGCAGAACTGGAAAAGGACAGTTTCCGGCTGCGCGCGAGCGCCCGCCTGCTGACCGGCGAGCTTGTCAACCGAGACGTTCTCTGCTCGCTCATGCGCGTGAGCCGCGAGGCGAGCGGTTTGCGGCGAATTGACAACGAGACGCTCCTAGATACCTACCCCGGCGTCGAGAGCACACCGGCGCAGGACGACGCGTTCATCGGGCGGTTCGAAGAGTTGGAGCAGCTCACCGAATCGCTGGTCGCGGCGCGACGGCCAAGTCCAGTGCTTCTTACAGGAATGCGCCGCATCGGCAAAACCTCACTGCTCTATGCTTTCCATGCACAGCACCGGCGTCTCGTACCGAACGGAACGGTGACGGTCTACTTCTCAATCGCTGAGAAGCGCGCCGCGCTGATGGATCCCGAACGCGACGTCGGCAGCGTGATCTATTCGACGATCTTGCATGCACTCAGCAAAAGGCGCTTTGGCCTTCACGATCATAATCGCCATGTCGGCGAGAAGCTACAGCAGCATTTTGGCGGGGAGAAGGACGCAGTCCGAAAGGCGCTCGCGGACCTGCGTGAGCCCGACAGCTTAGCCGACAGCCTGATCCTACTCAGCGAAGCATTGCTGAAGTGTCTTGGTGGTGTCAGTCGGGTTGTCTACCTAATCGACGAGGCGGAAACCTTAGTCCTTCCGTATCGAGCTGGCGGCGCGAAGCGGCTGGAACTGGAGCAATTCCTCCAAAGCATGCGTGAGGTCTCGCAATCCTCACCTGCTGTCGGACTCCTGCTGTCGGGGAGCAATCACATCGCCGAATTTGCAAAATCCTACAAGAACGCCTTCTTCGGCAGCTCGCGGCAAGTCGAGCTTGGCGGCATCTTCGACTACGAACTCGCCCGCCGCATGGTCGCGCCCGATAAACTTCAGCCTTATGTGCGGTTTGACGCAGAGGCCGTACGCCATGCTATCTATATGTGCGCTGGGATGCCGCAGTTTATGTGGCAGGTCGGCGCGGCGACTACCGCCTTGGTCCGCTCGGGTCCGGTTACGCGGTCCGATGTTCGACGCGGAGTTGCCGCGATTATCGCTGACCGCATCTCGGAGCTGCCGTTTAAGGCATACAATGTGCTCGAGCCCATCGAGCACATGCTCGGTCTGCAGGGGGAGCGCGAGCAGGACCTCCTCTGGCTTCTCCTGTGGCGCGTCGCGAACTCAAGCTCGCTTGTCGCCGATGAAGCGCAGCAGCACTTCATCATTGACCAATCCTTGCTTGAACTCGATGATCCGGATGCGTGGAAACAGCGACTTATCAAGCTCGTCGACCTGAATATCCTCGAGATGCCTCGCCAAGCGATGTACCGGTTCAGGGTCCCCATTTTCGCCGAAGGCTTTCGCGCGCTGCGGCATCGACAGAACTACAATCTGCGCCATCAGCGAGCGGGCGCTTGAGGACCGACGTCAGCTGGTTCGCCGGACGCGTGGCGACGACCTGGGCCGTCCAACCCGGCCGATCCTTCCTCCTCGTCGTTCCGGCTGGATGCGATATGGACGGTGCGGCCAAGAGCGTCAAGATATGGTGTGCGGAGAACATCCGGCTGCCGGGAGGCAGCGACAATCAACGCACTGCGCTCGTTTCGCTCACGGTTGACAATGTCAGCTCGACCCGCCACTTCGTGCATCGGCTGGGTCGGCAGCTAGCCAAATTCGATGCCAGCGTGACCGGCTCAGAGGAGTATCCCTCCGACCAGCTGATGGCCTTAATCGAGAGCGCGCATGAGCAAGGGCTCCATCCGGTCGTCATCATCAACCGGTTTCACGCATTCGCCCGCATCGCTGACGATCATCTGCTTTCAATGCTTTCGACAATGCGCTCTCTCGAACATGACGGTCTACTGACGACGCTTGCATTCTCAACATTGCGCTATCAGGCGCTGCGCACGAAGCTCAGCCGGGCGGGCCATTTCCCCTTCGTGAACTCGGCCTATGGGGACAACCACGACGAAGTAGCTTTGCGCCCGATCACGCGCGACGACTTCATTAGCGCCGCCTCCGCTGCTGGGCTCACGACCGCCGAGGGTTACCAGCTTCATCGGTACGCAGGCGGGCCGGACAAGGTGTTCGAGGCGTTGCTGACCTGCGGCAACGATGGCCTACCAGGCGTCGCGGAGCGGGCGTGCGCATTGATCGGCAACCAGCTCGAAACCTTCTTCGAGAACGCGATCGATCCAGAGTTGCCGGACTGCGATGAACTGCGGGTCCGGCTGGCGACTGGCCAGCTTCAGCCATCCCAGGAAGACTATCTCGAAAACACGGAAAGCGCCGGCTTTCTTGTGCGAAGGACCTCCTCGGGTCGGCTAATCGCCACATCGCCCGTGCTTAGCCGCCTTCTGCTAAGGGGCAGGGATGGTCCTTGGCGCCGCTACACCGAGGTGCTCGAGCATCTTTACGCTGAGGACTTTAGTGCGGCCGCCGCGATGGTTTCTCTGCTCGACCAGCGTTCGCCGCACCTCAAGGTATTTGCACAGCTGGTCGACATGCTGCGAGCGGTCTACGCCGAGAACATTGGCCTGCTTGGGATTGACTGGACGACAATCGAGCGCATCGGCCAGGCGCTTCTCACCGAAAGGTCACCGATTGGGCGGCACGCCGAGTGGGTGCGGGCGCTTGTCGGCTGGGCACGTCGAGTGAAGGCGGCGGTAGACACCAGCATCAGCCCTGACGTGCGGCTGGACGTTCTTGCGCGAGGCGCGACCGACGAAGAGGTAAAGAAACTCTTTGTCTTCGTCGTGGCGACCTTTCTCAAGAAGGCTGGACGGAGCGATTCCCCGACTAGGCGGGTGCGGGACGCGGCTGTTGTCCCCGAATCAATTCTGCAGGCGCTCGCCTATTCGCTCGGGCTCGACGTGCGCTCAGCTCCAGATCGGCTTCCTGAGCTCGACTATCAGATCTACTTCGGCCGGAAGGATGCCTTCCAGCCGCCTGTGCCCGGGCAGCCGATCACCATGACTCAGCTGCTGGTCATCGTGCCAGCGCTGGTCGCAGGCGCGCGCAACAGCGACGCGTCCACGCTGGGGCTTACAGATGCGGGACACGTCGTTCCTCTCCATGAGAAGCTGGTTGTCCGTTTCCGCAATGCGGCTTCCCATACCTACACCGAAGCGACTGAGAAAGATGCGCACTATCTCTATTCGATCTGCGGCGCGTGGTTGGAGGATCTGAAGATTATCTGGAATCTCGCGGATCTGGATGAGACAGCAATGCGACCCGTGCCGCCGACGGCAGAGGATCTCGCCCAGCTACTTTACGGCGAGGACCGACCGTACTTCGAGGCGACGTCTGCATAAATCCGGATCGATTCATACAGGAGACAGATCGCGAAGGTGTACGAGGCGATCCTTAACGCGATCGTTCATCACGACGCGAGCATCGCGGATTAGCCTCGCTGGTGCTCCTTGCCCGACATGAACTCAAAGAGCCATCTTGCAGCGGTCAAGCGCACCGTGTGACGTCGTTTTCGGTTTCACTCCACCTTCAAACGCACAAGTTCAGGATCGTGGTTACTTTGTCGCGACGTAGTCTGGTGAGAATTCACATACAGAGTGTTCATGGTGGCTGAATGGCCCTCGCCTAAGAGAACGAGGGCATGGTCCAGCGATTGCGAATTGCCTTCAAACACATAGCTGATCCGCTCAACCGTGGTTTACCCCTCAGAAGCTGTCACCTGACAGCCTTTCCGGATCTACATACTCACCCGTCTCGGGATTCCAGAATACATGTTTCCAATCCTGGCCCGTGGCCTCAACTTGCTCATGCGGCACCCAAGCGTCGCCGTCTCCGCGGTTCTTATAGCGATACATCAACATTTGAGTATCGCCGAGCATAAACAGTCTTGGCTCAAGAAGCTCGCGCTCAATCAACGCACCTGCGATACGGACGCTCACTATGCTGCCCGGCTCAAATACGATCAGTTCTCCGTCCGGTGCGACAAGCTTTTGATCCGTTCGAGCCTCTCCTTCAGACAACGAAACGAACCACCCGCTTAGCTTTTCAACAACCTCCTTCGAAACCAGCGCATTTGTTCCCGCCATATCGGCCGCCCTGCCAAGGCGTTCAAGGTACTCACCAAACTCTTCGAACAGCGGCTCAGTGAGCCGTAGGCCACCATAGATGCTGTCGTAAACCACTATGGTGTCGGTTGCCCGTTGAGGAACACCCTGCTGATAGAACGCGATGTGGGTGTGCGCGCTGTCAACGTCGGTCGGGGCGATGCTTTTCTCCCGCAGAAGCATCTGTTTCAACGCCTCTGCTACCATTGCTCGCACATTTGCCTGCGGGCCGCTCCCCGCGAACCACGGCTCCTGAATTCTAAGCACGAGGCCGGTTGTGCCGAACTCCCGCTGTTTTTTTGTCATGGCAGGGTCTTGGCTTCGCAAGTCCTTGTATAGGAAAGGTTTGCTACCAATCTGGAAGCCCAAAACTGCTTCATTCACCTGTAGAGAGACTTCAGCTAGCAGTCCGGTTCCACCTGTTAGGAGTCGACCGGATACTACCTCTTCTGTGCCTGTGCCCACATTGACCGACTTGTGCAGGATTGGTCGCGTTAATGTTTGGCTCTTTGCATCCTCTAGGCGTATCGAACGATCATAGGAACTGGACTTCCATTCCCGAACCTTCATCGGGCGCTTCAGGTGGAGGTAAAGAGCCCCAGGATAAGCTTCTCGGATTGCCTGATTAAGAGCAATATCCCCTATTGCCTCGGGATCGCTACGAGAGCCCTCTTTCAGCTTGTAGTTGGCTTCACCCACTTGGCGGAGGGGATAGTTGAAATGTGGGGAGTCGGCTCCAAGGAGCGCGATCAACTCGTATTCCCTTGGTCTTCTAACGCCAGGTTTTGCAAGGGCATATACCTTTTCGAAGGAAGCCGGCCACTGAATCCCAGGTGGGATTTGGTTGTCGTTAAAACCAAGCTGTTCCGACTCGTCCATGAGGCAACGGGCATGTGCAAACTGAATGAACCTATTATCCAAGTATAGATAGGACGGTTCGACGGATCCGGCGTAGTATTCCGCAAAGCTCGAACCCAACTGGGTGAAGGCGTGACGCGGCGCGATCACGGCGAATACGCCGGCCGAAGCACGACCCACGCGACCAACTCTCTGCCGAAATGCCTTCTTTGATTGCGGCACTCCGAGATTCATGCCCACGGTGAACCCACTGATGTCGATACCCACTTCGAGCGCCGAGGTGGCTACCACGCCGCGCAATGCGCCGCGTCGAAGTTGCTCCTCAATTTTCTTGCGGTCCTGCCCCTCATATCCGCTGCGATAGGGGAGAATATCGTCGTGCCCAATGGATCGGGTTACCCGCTCCACTCCTTGCCGAGAGTTGTGGAATGCGAGGAAGGAGTCCGAATCAGCATGCGACATCTCGCGGATAACGTCGGCTAACATTGCTTCCCCAGGACCGCCCGATTCAGGACCATCGATGTGCAGTAATGTGCGACCGTGGCTCGGCGAGCCGTCCTCCTCCTCCATCACCACCTCGAAGTTCCATCCTGTCAGGCAGACCATGTGGTCGACGGGCGCATAGATGGTTGCGGTTGCCGCGATGATCTGGAGCGGAATAGGTGACCGCCTATCTTGCGCTGCGCGTCGCCGCGCAACGAGAAAACGACGGAAAAGATAGGCCGCGTTGCTGCCGAACACTGATTCGTAAACGTGTGCTTCATCGATGACGAGGTAGCGAAGCTTCGCTAGGAATTCCTTGAAACTGGGCGCGGACACTTGCCGCATGAACCAGGCCTGCAAAATGTCAGGCGTGACGACGAGAATACGCGCTGACCGCAAGGCTTCTTGCCGCTCGTCCATTCTGACATCGCCGTGCAATTCGGCGACAGTATTGTCAGGAAGTCCAAAGTCGCGCACTAGGCTCCGCCAACGCGCCAGCTGATCTGACAACAGCGCCTTGAGTGGGTATACGACGATTGCTAGCCCATCACCTTCAAGCAATTCCCGCACAATGGCGAGTTGGAAGATCAGCGACTTCCCTGATGCGGTACCCGTTGCAATGACTACGTTCGAGCCGCCCGCAATTTTGTCGAGGGCCAAGCTCTGGTGGTTCCAAGCTGTATCAGCCTGACCGAATTTTGACTTGAGCCAGTTGCGGATCGGGCCGCGACTAAACTCGGTCGGGAGTTTGCGAATAAGCTCGCGCCTGCCTTCGGTCTCAATCCGCTCGACAATCGTGAGTTTTCCACTCGCAACAATCGAATCGAACGCCTCCTTCATGTTCATTGCACTTCCCCCAAATGCATGTGTTACTCGGCAGTCGGTCGGACCTTTGACGACATGGATGCTGTTGACGGCTCTGTCCGCGCTGCGGCATTGTCAAATTTGGTCGCTTTCTTCCGTAAGTCGGCTAGGCGGTCGGATAATGCCCCAAACGCGCTGCCATCCAACCGCATGATCACAGTCGTGCCGAGGGCGTGAGTATCAGCAACCTCAACTTTGTCATCCTTCCAAGTCGCAGCCTTCGAACCGGACAGGAGCGAAAAGGAGCCGCCGTACGCGCACAGGCCCCTCACCATATACAAGCCATAGCCACTGTTAGCCCAAGCATCGCCTGAGCGCTGATTTCGCCAGGTCTTGGAAGAAACACCTGGTTGAACTGCGAGCCGAATAGCTTCTAGGTCGTCGATAGTGGAATGCTTTGGGTGTGATGAAAGCGATTTCGCAATCCCCATGCCGCGATCGCTAATAATAATTTCTGCCCTTTGAGACGCAGGCCAATATTGCGAGGCGTACGCATAATCTTCTGATCCGCTGTGCTCGATCACGTTCCGGGTGATCTCGCGAAGAGAGTAGGCAAGCGTATCGAATGCATCTCCGGTTTTGGTCTGAAGGAGTACTTCGGCAAGCTCTTCGGATGCAGTTTGTATTACATCCCCATGATGCCGCTTTTCGCCGAACGCTTGATTTCGGATGTCATCGGTCTTTATCTTGGTAATTGGAATGAACCGGTCCGTAGATTTTACGGCAGCAGGAGCATAACCAAAATTGAGACCAAAAAATTGAAAGAAGCCTGAGTGCGCCGCGTAACCGAGATGTTTGTAGTTAGTTGCTGTTCGTTGTGCCTCAGGTCGCTCCTCTCGGAACTGGCGAAGCGCATTCCCGACTACAATCATCCAAGCAGGAGTAGCAAAACCCACGGCGCCGAAGTCAAATTCATAGGCGCCTTTCTCCGGCAGTTCCTTAAGAAACGAACTAAAGCCGAGATAATCGTTGTCAGAGCCTGGAACGCTAATCTTATGGATCATTCCGACACTTCGTTTTGCTGCCGCTTTCAAGTGCTACATTAATGTATCGATTTCCCTAAGATTTTGATAGCTGCAGTTGATTGTCCCGAAGCGAAACCCGGGTGGGCGCGCACCTGTGCTGGAGTGGCGATCCCAGTCAGCTGATACGATGTGAGATCCTGTCACGCAGATCGAGTGGCGAAGGCGAGGCTAGATAGCGCGACCCATCCGAGGTAAGGCTTCGTCCACCAGGGCCGACGCGGATCAAGTCGAGACGAGACAAATATTTAGATACGATCACGAAGTCGGTCCTATTCGAAATGCCCGAAGCCCGGCGGTTCTAGACCGGCTCAAGGGCAGTGCCAACAAGCCGGTGCTGGATATCAACCCGCTGTCGGCGATCGCGCCCGGAATATTCAGGTCGATTCGAGTACCGCGACGCGCTCCTATCGCGACTCTCATTTCGCCAAAATACTGAGCACCAATTCGACGCCCGGAACTCCTGCTGGCACCAACTGCCCTATCGGCAGAGGATGGGGCGCAAATGGACGGCACTCCTCAAGGATATCCAGGAGCGCCTTGTCCGCCGTGATCACCCGGTCGGTTTCCAATAGGTAGGTAAAGAGCTGGTTGTCCGCCCCCGAGCCCTCAGTCACCTTACGGAATCGCTGAGCAAAGGAATGCGCCCACCGCATCCACTGTCGGGGCAGAGCTTCCAAGCTGACGAGGTGTAGCCAGAACTCGACCCATTCTGGGCTATTCAGTAGCCCGCTGTCAGCTTCAACGAAGGGTGCAATCCAGTCGCGATAGGCATTTCCGGGGCGGGACAACGCATAGGTCACGCACGCCCAGCTCTCGATCCGCCAAGCTTCTACCATCTCGCCGTTCCAGCCGGGAACTGGATAGGGCAGCGCTGCGAACGTCTTGTCCATTGATGGGTTGGTCTTCCAGCCTACCTCCATCATCTCCTTGCGCGCCCCTTTGATTTGCTCGAAGGCTCGTTTGAGCAATGTGCCTTCTGCCGCTTGCTGGTGGATGGCTTCCTCTTCCGGTGATCGTGCGCACCTGACCCAGAATCCTCCCATCTTTCGAGACCAGTCTCTCCGGCTGCGATCAAAGAAATCTTTGTCGGGCTGCGGGCGGAGCCAGTCCGGCCTGAGCCGCTGGACCTCACTCAATATCTCCATAGCCTCGCTATACGCTTCGGGCATCAAGCGCTCGAAACGGCGATTCGTCATAAGAGAGATTAATCGATTGCGTAGCGGCACGTCACGAAGGCGTAGAGCCTCGTAGACCACGGCTGGGGCAATCTGAACCGTGTAGCTACCATGGCGAGCGGCTTGCAAGAGCGCTCCTTGCTCGCCCCCATCTATCACGTACCGCCATATGCTGGAATCCAGCAGGGCGCGCTTTCTTCTTGCTTGCTGCCCGTTGATGGCGCGTGCCATGGTCGGTGACATCCATTGATTGATCTAGAGGGAGTACCACGCGCTGGGACGCCGATGTGGGAGGGTTGGCCCATGTCGCCGAACTCTACGCTCGTCAGTCGAACCAAACACACTTGGTTATTCCAAGGCAGTGCGCGGCTGCTTCCACGAGTTCCCGGGTTGACGGGCGAACGTACCTCGGCGCGGCTCGAAATAGAAATGCTGTTAGTTCCGTGCCGCGAGTTCCGTAAGATCGTTCGAACAGAGCACCTAGTAGCGATTTCCAATCGTCCGCTCGTCCCCACGCCACAAACGCGCCGTCGGTGAAACGAAAGCCATGGGGTTTTATGAAGCTTTCCACGACGTCTTGGCGGAGTCGCTGTAGGACGCGCAATACCTGGCCTTCATGCAGGTTAAGCTGTTGGCGGCTGAAGCCTTTGAGGAGCGTGTCCTTGATATAGACCCTTACAGACCGAGCATCCATGTGGGCGGCGAGGGTTCGGCCGATATCGCTGTCGGTCCATTGCTGATAATGGCGCGCTTTCTCCGATTGGGTGAGCGAATCCCACTGGAGGCGGTCTGCCGTTTGCCAAAGGCGCTCCCTAATCACGTCTCGGATTTCCCTCGGGACGGTCAATGCACGCCCCCGTGCGGAAGCGTGTTCGGATATTCGAAGCTGGGCAAATCTAACGTAGGATCCCCTTCTCGAAGCAACAGGGACGCTTGGTCCTTGACCCATTCCATCAGGAGGGAGCCGGCGGACCGATCCGCGAATTCGATGAGATGGCCGCCCAATGGCAGCTTCTCGGTCGGCGCGTTTAGTCCCGCCATTCGTTCCAGTTCGGTGACTTCGGCAATGCGGCGCAGATCTGTTACGAAATCAAGGATAACCACCTTGTCCTTGCCTGGCTTTATCCGAAGACCGCGGCCCAGTTGCTGCACGAAAATGCGACGGCTGTGGGTCGAGCGCATGAACGCGATCAGATCAACGTCGGGTACATCGACGCCCTCGTTGAATAGATCGACCGTACAGAGGACATCAATGGTACCCCTCTTAAATTGCGACATCAGCTTGTCTCGCTCGCGTGCTGGCGAGGCTCCGAACATCGCTTCAGACCGGAAGCCGAACAGGCGAAGCGTCGCAGTGAAGTGCTCCGCGTGATCGACGCTCGGCGAGAAGACTAGCGCGGACTTGCGGTTCTCCTGCTTGAAGACGTCGGCGAAGATGCGAGCCGCTTCTTCGTCCCGGGTGGGAATAATCAGCCGCCGGTTCAATTCAGTCAGCGTGTAGCCATAGGCCGAGGCGTTCTGAATAAATTCCCAGTCAATGTTATCAGCAAGCAGCCGATAATCGACCTCGCTCAAATAACCAAACTTCAAACCCTCAGCGATGCCAACGCGAGAAAGAGGTTGGCCAAGGACGCTATCAATGTCGAATTCGTCGCCGCGCCATGGGGTGGCAGTCACGCCGGCGAGCCGCTTAGGAGCGAGTTTATGCAACACCTCCTGATATGTCCGCGAACCTATGTGATGCGCCTCGTCCACGAAGACAGCGTCAAATTCCGGCAGCTTCTCAACCCGGCTGTGAACCGTCTGAACCGTCGCAAATGTGACTCCCTCCCAGTAGGCAGGTTCCTCTTCCGGCGCGAGAAGATGTGTGGCGACGTTCTTCGGCAGCTGTGCCCAGAACCCGATTTGGAGCTGGCGAACAAGTTCACGCTTGTCGGCGAGAACTAGGATGCGTCTGTTTTCTAGGGCGCCGGCGTCAAAAAGGCGCGATGCGACCTCGGCCATCACGACCGTTTTTCCCAGCCCCGTCGCCAGGACAAGTTGGCCTCGACCTGTCTCCTCCAGCGCAGCAAAAAGACGATCACAAGCGTAGTCCTGATAGGGTCGTAATTCCCTGCGCGCAGGCGGCAGATCGGGTACGCTCGCCATAATCTGCATAAGTTTGTTTGGGCTGAGCAGCTCGACCTTGAACCCAAGTTCCTTTACACGGGCCAACTCGTCGATAAGGGCTTTGCCTGGCGCGCGGCTGGTCGCCAGAGCCATGCGATGGGCTTCGTAAAATCGGCCAGCCGCGAGCACCTCCTCGACCGCTGCTTTCGGGGGTGATGAGGTGCTCGTGAACTTACATTGGACAACCCAAACTTGGCCGGCCTTCACGCCCACGACATCGGCGCCCATGTCGCCGGTGCCACCGACGATGCGGACATCGTCGAACCCCGCAAACATAAACGCTCTTGCGACGTCGCGCTCAAAAGCCTGCCATGGACCGTCGAGCAGGCGGCGCTCATCGAGGAACGGGTGGCTCACAGGATTTCCCGGTCAGGACGCAGGAGACTGACGGACATCAATCCTCGGACCAGCTCCTCCTTGCGAATGTCGCCTAGAATTGTGCTGTCAGCCTCCGCGAGCCAAGAGGCGTCCGAGACGAGCGACTTCGCTCGGTCGATGACTTGCTGTTTAGCGCGCTCGGTAAGCTGGGCGTCACCATAGTCAAGCGAGGAATAGGGTGTGTCCCAGAACGTTCCGTCGAAGACGAGGTTCGGGAACGCCTCGATAATCTGCCCGAGGATCGTCACAGGTGCGGCGGTGAGAAACGAGCCGTCCGCGATTGGAGCTGCGGGCGCGATACCTTTTCGAGCCAGTGCTCGCATGACATCGGACCGTTGCTCAACAGTGAGGGCGTCGAACAGCTTGCTGGTTTCAGTGCCTGGCATGTTGTGGAGAATCGCTCTAGCCAATGTGGATAGCGCGTCGCTCGCGTCCAACGCGATCATTCTAGCGTCTAAGCTTGCCGTCTGGGCGTAGTGCTCACGATAGTAACCTAGCAGCGCCGCATTGGAAGGCGCTACTTTCGCGGTCCGCAGATACTCGCCGGTGAGAAACGAGAGTTCGATGAGAAGCGCGTCTAGAGGTTCGAGCGTGATGGAACGAAACACATCGGCTCTTGGCTTGAACAAGAAATGATAGGTCCTGGTCGCGACGTCGCCCATAAGGAGACTCCAGGCGGCGTCAGTGCCGATGTCTGGATCATGCGCGACGCACTCAAACGCCCTAACGGTGAAGGTTTGACCAGCTGGGGCGTAGACATAGGTTCTGGATAGGCTCGGAGCCTCGCGCCGTTGCGCGCGATAGTCTGGCGAGGGTGGTGGCGGGACCTGTGGTGCTTCCGCTTGTGGCTGCTCAGGCTCGTCGAGCAAGCCTTCCGGCAGCTCATCGTCATCACTACTGTCGTCACCCGGCGCGCCGGACGTTGTAAGCAGCCGCCGCTCGGCCTCCTCGATGAGGCGCCACCAATGGGTATCCTCCTGATAATCGGGATGTCCGTCATAGAACTTTTGAGAGAGTTCCTTGGCGATCCCATTGTCGGGGACCGCCAGGAGGCGCCTCCAACCGCCAGCGACGCTGCTATGCGGCCTTATTCGGCGGAACGCTCGATAAAGCTTGAAGAGAGGACTGCTGTTGTTGGTGTGCCCGAGTTCTCGAGCCTTCTCTGGACGTAGCGGCCCTTCGCCACGAATGAGCTTCACCATTTCATCCCAAGCCGGGTCAGTCCTGTCGAAGCGTTCCTTGGCGAAATTCACTCGGCAGTGATCAATGTGGATTTCGCCCACAAACCGACCGCGTCGGCTCGGGTCATCGATCGGGTATTCAGGCTCCTCACCGTTGTCGCCGCGCCAGATGAAGAGGTCTTTGCTGCTGAGCTCGATCTTCCGTCCGTTCCGGATGAAATCGAGGCCGAAGTCGACGGTATCCGCATAGCGTTGTAGGCCGATCCAACCATGTACACGCCGTGCTCGTCTCTGCAGAGTTCCTTCGCCTCCACACACCGGGCACACCTCGGGCGCGGCTGTCGGGATTGCGACCCAGTTCATGCAAGATATGCAATGGTGGCGATCGCCGAGAGGATAGTTGAACGTTTGGACAGCGAGCACCTCGCCAAGGTCGGGCAACTCGGCTGATCGAGTTTCCCCCCAAAGACAAAACGGGCGCGATTGGACCACGCGGTTATTTAGATACAGCTTGAACTCAATTGGGTGGCCATTAGGTCGGAGCATCGCGGCATAGGCTTGCGACAGCCTCTTTCTGAGCTGTGATTGATTGCCGGACTTCGCAAGCCACTGGCGCTGAGCCGGCTTAAGCCGACGTATGATAATCTTCGTTCCGTGGACAGACGTGTCGGGCTTCGGCGTAGTTAGCAACGGGGTTCGGAAATTCCCTTGACGCTGCAGGCGATCGAAATCGATCTCAAGACCATGCCATTCCGCATCGCCGGCCTGGGTCGTCCACACTTCAGTGGTCAGGCCTAAGCGCGCGGTTGCAATGTTGAACCCCATTCCGAAAAGACCGAGATTGTCGGTGGGATTGTTGCCAGACCAACCCGCCTTCACGGCTTTCTCGAGGTTCTCGGTCGTCATTCCCGGACCGTTGTCGACGATCTGAACGACGGCCTCCTCTCGGTCAGCTTCCGGAAGGGTGATCTGGACGACGGGATCGCCTATACCTTCGCCACGTCGCTTCGCGTGAAGAAAGCCGTCAATCGAGTTGTCCACCAACTCACCAATGCACCGCCACTGGTCGAGGTTGATTTCGCCGAGCATCGGGAGAACACGCGGCGAAGGAGCGAGATCAAACTCCCTCGTGCCGGCCGTCTCAGGCATTGGTTGCGCCATCGTCCCCCCGTCGATTCGGTAGTGCGTGTACCACCGTAGATGATACAAGTTCCGGGGGCGATGATGAAAGAGCGACATACAGAAGATCTTGAGGCCTTCTTGGTGCGGATGCAGCCGACGCTAAACGCGGCGCTAACCAAACTGGCCGACACGAGCTTTCGAGCCGATCCAATCGGAGGCGCGAAGTATTCACGCGCGACAAGCATTATTAGTTCTGCCTACAAGCGACATGGCCAGATCCTGGGCCGCGCGCTGCTTGAGAGATTGAAGGATTGCGGACGTTTCCAAGTATGGACCGAGGACGAATTCAAACTCAGCCCAGCTTCCCGACTTGAACTGCAAAAAGCCATGCCGCCCGCCGCCTATAGAGAGATATCAATTTCATATGGCGAGTATGATCAAACCATACCGGTTGATCTTCTCGTTTTCGACAGCGCTAACGGCAGTATCGGGTCGTACAATGTGAAACGTGGCAACGGCGAATATGATGCTGGGAAAAAGCGCCTGATCCTGAACGAGCTTCTGCGCACCCAAATGCATCTCAGGGGCTATGCCCGTTCGATGGGGATCCCGGCGCGAGGCGCCACCGCCAACATCGTATTCTACTACGGGCTACGGTCCATCCCTGAACCATTCTCGTTGGTCGGAGATGACCTCGATCAGCACTTCGATTTTCCTGTTCAGGCCGCGATTGAGGCGGTTAACGCTCGATTCCGCGATGGGCTCTACGCCCTGATCGAGCATGGAGCTATCTGACTGACGATATGCGCCTAAAGGTCTGAGAATAGATCTTTGAAAATCCCGCGCGACTCACCTGATACATTCCCGGGCACGGAGGAATGACTGAGAAACCCGGGCTCATAATCCATGCTACGCTCCAGCGCTTTGCGGCAAGGCGGTATCCAGACAAGGCGGGTGTCCGAAATCAGTGGCTTTCGCCAGACGATCCAGGCGTATCCGGTCGCAGTAGACGCCTTTGGGTCTAACCGCCCTTTTACCATCGGCACTCGCTCCGAGAATTGAGCGACCATTGTTGGAGCGAATTTGGAGAAGAGCCGCAGGTGTCGGCCAATGCTCTCGAGAAAGACGGTGCGCACTAGAAGGGCGACGCCGACGCGCGCGATTTCGTGAGCGCGGAGAAAGAAGTCCTCAGCCAAGCGAAAGGGCGGGTTGGTGATAACCCAGTCGGTGATCGGGCGGCTTTCAAGCGAAAGAAAATCGCGGCGATCACCGTATCCGAAGCCGCCGATGTCGCTCACTTCCAGCGTACGAAAGTAGGGTCTCAGCGCTTCAGCCATGTGGCCGCGTCCACACGCGGGTTCGAGACAACTCATCGACCCGACGTCATCTACTCCAAGCACATGCTCGATGAGCGCCCGAGCGGCCCACGGTGGAGTCGGAAAATCGTCTAAACTATCGGCGGCCTCGTACCTTTGGGCCATGACCGCATGGGACTTGTTTTGGGTAACATTCATTAGATCGCTCTAGCGCCCGCCTAGTCCATGTACACTAGTAATGTAGGCGAATCGAATTGACGATCCGACCACATCACGGTGATTGTTCCGGGTGTTCTCGGTTCGGCCAACAGAATTGAATGGCGGACAACACGAGATCGCGTTACCGACCGCAGAACAACCCGGCGGCAACGCATTCCCGAAGATCATAGACGGGAGTGAATGATAGATAGGATAACTCATGCTCGGCCGGCATGGGCGTTCGCTCGATTCAAATGTTCGCGAACTGACGAAGCCACTACGTGGGCGAGGTCGACCGGAACAGCGTTGCCCAGTTGACGCATCGTCTCGCTCCAGGAGCCGTGAAATACATAGTCGTCCGGGAATGTCTGCAGCCGCGCGCTCTCGCGCACCGTGAAATAGCGTACCGAGCCGTCGGAACGGCGCAGCATGTTCTCGCCGCCGGGTACCCCATGAACACCTGCCTTCAAAGTCTTGGCAGGTTCGTCAAGCGGGCTTCCGGTATGTCCTTGGTACGAGCGGGCGCCGGCTTGCAAGCGGTGGTCCTTGAACCCGTGCGCCGCCTGTGGCGACAGTTCGGGATCCGGCAGCCCGATCAGCGCGTCGCGGGTGGTTGCCCACGGAAGCGTGGCAGGCCTAACGGTAATCGCCTCGGCAGCGCGTACCGCAGGCTCGTCGGCCAGGCGATGCCGCTTAGCTATCTCATGCCGATCCCAATAATCGCCGCCTCGATACTGATCCCATAGGAGCGCGTCACGGGAATGCGTCTCGCGCGGGAACGACCATTCAACGCCCAGGTCCGAGCGAAACCCAACGAAGAAGACGCGCGCACGCTTTTGCGGCACACCGTAATTGGCCGCATTGAGCACTTTTGGCGGGAGCACCCGGTAGCTCAGCCCTGAGGACCGGCTCGAGGTGTGGTGCTGTTCTAATCGCGCGCGATGACCAAGCCATGTCTCATCGGCACGAAACACGATTTCGGGATACGTGAGTTGAAGGAAAATGTAGCTGAAATAGATCGCGAACGTCTCGCGAGTGAGACCCTTCACATTCTCAAAAATAAACGCTGACGGTTGGGTCTCGCGCACGACACGCACCGCCTCTGGCCACATGTCGCGATGATCATGCTGCGCGCGATGCCTCCCTCCCAATGAGAAGGGTTGGCAGGGTGGGCCCCCCGTGACCAGATCGATGCCGGCGAGACCATCAAACGAGAGACTGCGGACGTCAGCTTCGCGCGGCTGCGGCCAGTGACGCACCCCATCCGATCCCCGCGCGCGGTTCTCGCGAATGGTGTCGCAACACCAGCGATCCCATTCTACCACTTCGATCGGCGTGAACCCCGCCCGGCTAACCCCTAGTCCTAGGCCCCCGGCGCCTGCGAAAAGCTCAATCGCCTTCATCAATCCCCTCGACAAACCGATAAAGTCTGTTTCCCAATTGTTCTCTATCCTTCATCCTACATTCCCACACAAGCAGCACCCGCCATCCGAGCGCTTTAAGTTGCGAAATATTTTCCACGTCGCGCTCGCGGTTAGCCTCCAGCTTCGGCACCCAGAAGTCGAGCCGGCTTTTCGGCAAACGCGCAAGGCGGCACGTTGGATCGGGGTGGCGGTGCCAGAAGCAGCCGTTCACGAAAATCGCACACTTGCGACCGCGAAACACAACGTCGGGCTTGCCGGGTAGGTCCCGTGCATGGAGGCGGTATCGGTATCCCATGTGCCACAGCTGCCGCCTGACGATCAGTTCGGGCCTAGTGTCCGCGCCGGTGACGCGCGCCATGCGCTGACTTCGTTCGAGAAAAGTAAGGGTGTCGGCCACTAGGCAACGATAAAGTATGAGTGGGCCGTGGGAAAGCGTCCTTAAATTTGAGCGAGGCCTGCACTGCGCACGCTTGACAAGCAACGATCGATCCTGACGCAGGTCGGTCAGCCGGTGAGCATCTCCGCCCAGTGCACCACGGCAACGGGCGGCGATGGTGTTCGCGCCACATGCGACTCCGAGGAAGCAATCCTCGGGGGCCTTTCCTCTGGAAACGATTCGAAACAGGAACGCCTTATGGACCGACGCTGTCGATGTTCTCCGGGGGCCTTCCCCAGTCGAGGACCATTAGGCTGCAAGCCCACACCCGATCGCCAAAAGGGCATTGGTCGGGCTGCGGTTTGCAAGACCTCAAAGCAGCCGATTAGTCCGCAAAAGGTCATAACTTATGTCCGCAAGAATCCCCCGCCGTTCATGGTCCGCTCTAAAGCAGTCGTGAATTAGCCTAGGGTCTACTCTTCTGCAGGGTCGGTCGTTTGCAAGCTCACGCTCTGAACCCAGCGCGTGCGGTTCGTTTTGCGCTCGTGTATAGCCAGGAACAGAGCTCGTCCGTTGCTCAGCAGCGCGAGTGCGTCGCTCGTAAAGCGTGGGGAAACGCGAAGCCATGCCGTCCAGCCCGGCTGGCCGCGGATCTTGTCGATCAGCCCCATGCCCGGGGGTGGCTTGTAGATCGGGATCTGCCTACCGCGGTATTGACGATATTTGGGCGAGCCGTACTCATCGCGCTCCTGCACATCCTTGAGCGTCGCACGAATGTCGCCTGAGCCCAAGTTGTCGCCATAGATTGTGACCTCATAGGTGTCGCCCGCCCGTTCCTCTGGGTAGGTGGATATTCCGGCGACGGTCAGTCGCGTAGTGAACCGATACAGTGGGTCGTCATCATCCGAGTTCCAAGCGGACTCCGGCGTGTAGACGTTGTAGTTGACCGCAGCTTCGACGCTCGCCTCGCAGTGTTCTACTCTGATGGCGAGTTGCGTGTGTACGTCTTCGTCCCCCTTCTGGCGCTTCGTCTTGCGGGGCATGGGATCATCCGCCTAGCTGTTCATCGATGGATGATGGCTTGAGAGCCATCCGCCCAACCTTCGCGCATCGTAGCCCAGATCAGGCGATACATTGCGGTTTTGCTGGCGAAAGCTGCTGTGACTCGGCTATCGCGCAGCAGCTGAATCGGCTGCGGTAGCACTGCTTTTTCGGGTCTCTTATCGGGACCGAAGTTTGGATGGGCGAGCTAACTTATTGATTTTGTTGGTACGCCCAAGGAGAATCGAACCCCTGCTACCGCCGTGAAATGACGTTGGGCGATACTGAAGTTAGTCCAAGGCCTTCCGTCACGCGCCGATCGCGGCAATCATCAGATCAGGCCCATAGCGAAACCAGATTCTGTAGATATGCTGTAGATCAGCCGCTTTCCGGAGATTTTCAGGATCGACTAAGCACTTGAAAATGGTGGCTCCCCGGGCCGGATTCGAACCAGCGACCAACCGGTTAACAGCCGGTTGCTCTACCACTGAGCTACCGGGGAACGGATGCTCTTATGTGAGTGGCGCAGCCTATAGCTGCCCTTTTCGGCTTTGCAAAGAAGCTTTTCACATTTTTCCGAGGCTTTTTCGCGCAGGCCTTTCTCGCAATCGTCGACGGTTGCCCTCATATTAGCCGTCTTGGCAGGGATATGGAACCGAAAGCGCGGCGGCGGCTTTGGTTCCAGCATGCTTGCGAACAATCAAACGGGTCAATTTTTCGAGACGATGACAGCACAAGACAACCAGATGCCGGCGCGGAAAATCTCCGTTTTCGGGCGCGAGTTCAAAATGCCGCGCTCGCGCGGGCTCAGAATCACGATCGGCATCCTGCTGACCATCGGCGGTATCCTCGGTTTCCTGCCGATCCTCGGCTTCTGGATGGTTCCGCTCGGGCTGCTGGTGCTGTCCTATGAATTCGCCGTGGTTCGCCGTCACCGGCGTCGCTTTGTCGTCTGGTGGGAACGGCGTCGCCGGCCCGATTGACCGCCGATAGCGCAGGGTGGGTGTTCAACGGGCGGCGTGTTCTTCCAGTGCCTCATGGATCTGCTTGAGAATCGCCGCGGCCGAGGCAAGCCTTGCCCTGTCGTGCGGCGACAGGCTTGTCCGCACCTTCGATGGACAGACGGTCGATTGCGCAATGCAGAAGCTCTCCGCATTGTAGCAGGGACAGGCCGGACGAGGCACTCGTATTTGCTGCCATTGTCCGGCGCATGGCTCTTCCTCCTGCCATGTCCAACGCACGGGCCGCCGATGAGTTTCTCCTCCGGGCAGGCTATGCTTAATTGTCCGCTAATGGAGCGGTCAGGCCCGGTCCGACGATTTGCCGGATGCCGTCCGGACTGACGCCAGGAAACCGTTCGGAATGCACGGTGGCCGCTTGACGGCATTTTCGCCGCAACCTATTGGAACCGGGTGGAACGCCGGGAGCAATGAGGCCTCGTGGCGGAGTGGTTACGCAGAGGACTGCAAATCCTTGCACCCCGGTTCGATTCCGGGCGAGGCCTCCAATGCCCGGGCCCCCGCGCGGCAGCGCAGGGGCCTGAAGTTCCTGACACAATGGACCGCGGTTCTGGCGCGGCAAGCGGATTGGTTGGGACATGAGCGCTGATTTCTCCGAACTACGCGTCAAGATGGTCGACGGCCAGGTCCGCACCACCGATGTGACCAGCGCGCCGCTGCTTGATGCAATGCTTGTCATCCCAAGAGAGATTTTTGTCGGCGCCGCCCAGCGCGATCTCGCCTATATCGACGAGGACATCCGCATTGCCGCCGGCGCGGACGGCGCACGCTACCTGATGGAAGCATCGCCGTTGGCCAAGCTTATTCAACTGGCCGAGATCAACCCGGCCGATTCGGCGCTCGATGTCGGTTGCGGAACCGGCTACGCCTCGGCCATCCTCTCGCGGCTGGCCAGGTCCGTAGTGGCGCTTGAAAGTGATTCGGCGCTGGCGGAAACCGCCAGATCGACGCTTTCGTCGCTGGGCTGCGGCAATGTGACCGTCGTCCAGGGCGCGCTGCCGCAAGGGCATGCCGCCCAGGCGCCTTACGACGTCATCTTCGTCGGCGGCAGCGTCGCTGAAGTCCCTGTGACGCTGCTGGACCAGCTCGCCGAGGGCGGCCGCCTTGTCGCCGTCGAAGGGCAGGGCAATTCCGGCGTGGCTCGTCTCTTTTTCAAGGCCGGGGGGGTTGTAACCGGAAGACGGGCATTTAATGCGGCAATTAAGCCACTACCGGGGTTTGAACGCATTCGTGCTTTCGAATTCTGAATGATTTGGCCTTGCAGCAGAGGCTTTGTCATGGTCGCTTGCATTTGAACGATCGCTGCTGATGCCAAACTGGGGGCACTTTGGGGTGAGCAGCAGGGAACATCGAACACGCGGCGCCGGCTGATCTATGAGAGAAGCAGGCGCGGCGCGGTTCCCATGGAAAACGAATGAGGGTTTAACCGTGCCGTCTTTACGCAAGTCACTTTTCACCGCCGTCCTCGTTTCGGCGACCATGCTGTCCCCACTGGCCGCTTCAGCCGAAACCATCTCCGGCGCGCTTGCAAAGGCCTACCAGTACAATTCTTCGCTGAATGCATCCCGCGCCGGCGTTCGCGTCACCGACGAGGGCGTCGCCATCGCCAAGTCGGGCTACCGTCCGGTTGTCACCGGCTCGGCGAATATCGATTATTCGAGCAGCCATCTCAACGGCACCAATTCAAGCGTGCGGCTGACCACCGGCAATTTTGGCGTCCAGATCGACCAGACGCTGTTCGACGGCTTTCAGACCAGGAACAATGTCGCTGCCGCCGAAGCGCAGGTCCGGGCTTCGGTCGAAAGCCTGCGCAACACCGAAGAGGGTATCCTGTTCAGCGCGGCCCAAGCCTATATGAACGTGATTCGCGACCGGCAGGTCGCCGTGCTGACCGAGCAGAACCTGCAGTTCCTGACCGAGACGGCGCGCGCGGCGCGTTCGCGTTTCGAAGTTGGTGAAGGCACGCGCACCGATGTCGCCCAGGCCGACGCCTCACGCGCCGCCGCCGTGGCATCGCTGAGTGCTGCCCGGGCGCAGGCGCTGGCAAGTGCGGCGCTCTATCGCCAGATCGTCGGCGACGAGCCGGGCAAGCTCAAGGGCGCTTCGCCGGTGGCAAAGCTGTTGCCGTCGAGCCTCGCCGCCGCCGTCGGGGTGGCTTCGAACGAGCATCCGGCCATCCTTGCCACGCAGCATCTGGTCGACGCGGCAGCGTTTTCGGTGAAGTCGGCCGAAGGCGCGCTGTTGCCGCAGCTCTCGGCTTCCGCCGGCGTTTCGAGCGCCTATCGCAATACCTCGCCTTTGCCAGGCGTCGGTTCGCAGGATGGCACGACCAATTCGGCCAGTGTCGGGGCAACGCTGACGATCCCGATCTATTCGGGTGGCCGCACCTCGGCGATCGTGCGCCAGAACAAGGAATCACTCAGCCAGGCCCGCATCCAGGTCGACGTCAGCCGCGACCAGGTACGCCAGGCCGTCACCGCCGCCTGGACCGAGTATACCGCCGCGCAGCAGCAGCTGACGGCCAACAGGCAAGTGATCGAGGCCGCGAAGCTGGCACTGAACGGTGTCATCGAAGAACGCAATGTCGGCCAGCGCACCACGCTCGACGTCCTCAACGCACAGGCGACGGTCATCACCGCCCAGATCAACCAGGCCGGTTACGAACATGATGTGGTGGTGGCGAGCTACGCCATCCTGCAGGCGACCGGCCGTCTGTCCGTCGACCGCCTTGGCTTGCAGGTAGCGAAGTACAAGCCTGAAGAGCATTACAACGCGGTCAAGGACAAGTGGTACGGCCTGCGCACGCCGGACGGCCGCTGAGGCGTTCGGCCAGGACTGGCCGTGTTCCCCGTTTGAGCAGGATCTTTCGCACTCGGGGTCAGATCGCGCTAATCTGTTGAAATCCCACAAGTCCCCAGATTGGGGATTCTCGTGCGGCGATCCGTCGGTTACGCTGTCGCCATGATTCGATCCGGCTCTGCCGGAGCGGAAACCCACAGGGGTCACAAAGGCGGCGGATGTGACGATGGCAACGGCAAGCAGCGCACAGCGCGAACCTTCCATGGAAGAGATACTGGCTTCCATCAGGCGGATCATCGAGGACAGCGACGGCGGCCGCAAGCAGCCGGGCGACGCCGATGAGCTGAGCCAGGATCTGGAGCGCGCGTCGAGCGCCCATGCGGCGCCCGACGTGGAAGCATTCCGTGCCGACCTGCATGCCGCCCCCGAGGGCAGAAAGCCGGTGACGCTGGCGGAAGTCCAGGCACAGTTGCCGGCGGCCGAGCCGGTGGTCGCGCGCATGGAAACGCCTGCGCGCCCCGATCCCAGCCCGGCAAAGCCATCGATGACACTTGCCGAAGTCAGCGCCCGCGTCGCCGCCGAGCCAATCACGGTTGAATCGCCGGGATCGCGTCCTGTCGCCGACGCTTCCATCGCCGATTGGCGTCGCGAGATCGCCGCGGTCGGTGAGCAGGCGAGGGCGGTGTCGGACCGGAGCGAGGCACGCAAGGCGGCTGCCCAGCCGTCCGTGGAGACTCCAAGGGACGAACCGACCGCGAAAGTAGCCGTCGAACCCGAGTCGTCTCGTCCGGATGCAAGCGTGGTGCGGCCGGTGGCGGCCAGCGACGCGCCGCGTCCGGCAATCGTTTCCGAGCATACCGGCCGTCAGGTCGCGGCTGCCTTTGGCGAGCTTTCCGATGCGTTTGCCAGCCGCAGCAAGAAGACATTCGACGAGATGGCCGAAGAGATGCTGCGGCCGATGCTGCAGGATTGGCTGGACAACAATCTGCCGACACTGGTCGAAAGGCTGGTGCGCGAGGAGATCGAGCGCGTGGCGCGCGGGGCGCAGTAGCTCCCCATGCCGATTGCTAGAGGAAACGGCGCCTTCGTGGCGCCGTTTCTTTTGGTGAGGTCAGTTTGTTGGCAGGACGGCGGATCGCTTTCCGTTGAAATGACCAAGGCCGCGCCTATCTGGTTGTGAGGATCCGAGACAGCCCTTGCGGTTGACTTGGCCAAAACCTTCCGATTTACACCGGACCAGCAAAACTCCCGACAGCGCGGACCATTTTCCCATGCTTGAAAAGACCTACGACGCCAAAACCGTCGAGCCGAAGATCGCCAAAGTCTGGGAAGAGGCCGACGCGTTTCGCGCCGGCGCCGGGGCCGAGGAGGGGGCGGAAGCCTTCACCATTGTCATTCCGCCGCCGAACGTCACCGGTTCGTTGCATATGGGGCACGCGCTCAACAACACGCTGCAGGATATATTGGTGCGCTTCGAGCGCATGCGCGGCAAGAACGTCCTGTGGCAGCCGGGCATGGACCATGCCGGTATCGCCACGCAGATGGTGGTCGAGCGCCAGCTGATGGAAAAGCAGATCCATCGCCGCGACCTGACCCGCGAACAGTTCATCGAGAAAGTGTGGGAGTGGAAGGCCGAATCCGGCGGCGCCATCTTCAACCAGCTGAAGCGCCTCGGCGCCTCGGCCGACTGGTCACGCGAACGCTTCACCATGGACGAAGGCCTGTCCAAGGCCGTGCTCGAAGTGTTCGTCACGCTCTACAAGGAAGGGCTGATCTACAAGGACAAGCGCCTTGTGAACTGGGACCCCAAGCTGCTGACCGCGATCTCCGATCTCGAGGTCGAGCAGCAGGAGGTCAATGGCAATCTCTGGCACTTCCGCTATCCCATCGAGGGCCAGGTCTTCGACCCGGAAAACCCAACAACCTTCATCACCGTGGCGACGACGCGCCCGGAGACGATGCTGGGCGATACGGCCGTCGCCGTGCACCCTGACGACGAGCGATTCCGGCATCTGGTCGGCAAGAACATCGTCCTGCCGATCGTCGGTCGCAGGATTCCTGTGGTGGCGGACGAGTATTCCGATCCGGAAAAGGGTTCGGGCGCGGTCAAGATCACGCCGGCGCATGACTTCAACGACTTCGAGGTCGGCAAGCGCCACAAGCTGCCGGCGATCAATATCCTGACCACGGAGGCGGCGGTAAGCCTCAGGGGTAATGAGGATTTCCTTGCTGGTCTCGAGATGACGCCGGAGCGCCAGATTGTCTGGGACGAACTCGACGGCCTCGATCGCTTCGTCGCGCGCAAGAAGATCGTCGAACTGATGGAAGAGGGCGGCTTCCTCGAAAAGATCGAGCCGCATCGCCACGCCGTGCCGCATGGCGATCGCGGAGGCGTGCCGATCGAGCCGTTCCTGACCGAGCAATGGTATGCCAATGCGGCGGAACTGGCCAAGCCGGCGATCGCTTCCGTGCGCGAAGGTCGCACGAACTTCGTGCCGAAGAACTGGGAGAAGACCTATTTCGACTGGATGGAGAACATCCAGCCCTGGTGCATCTCGCGCCAGCTGTGGTGGGGTCACCAGATCCCGGCCTGGTACGGGCCGGACGGGCGCGTCTTCGTCGAGAAGACCGAGGAAGAGGCGCTGAGCGCCGCGATCGAATTCTATCTGGCGCTGGAAGGACCGTGGAAGGCCTGGGTCGAGGACAAGCTGGAGAACTTCAAGCCGGGCGAGATCCTGACCCGCGACGAGGATGTGCTGGATACCTGGTTCTCATCGGCGCTGTGGCCGTTTTCGACGCTGGGTTGGCCCGATGAAACGCCCGAGTTGAAGACCTACTACCAGACCGACGTGCTGGTGACAGGCTTCGACATCATCTTCTTCTGGGTCGCCCGGATGATGATGATGGGGCTGCACTTCATGGAAGAGGAGCCGTTCCATACCGTCTATGTCCATGCGTTGGTGCGCGACAAGAACGGGCAGAAGATGTCGAAGTCGAAAGGCAACGTCATCGATCCGCTCGACCTGATCGACGAATATGGCGCGGATGCGCTGCGCTTCACCCTGACGGTGATGGCGGCGCAAGGCCGCGACGTGAAGCTCGATCCGGCGCGCATCGCCGGCTATCGCAATTTCGGCACCAAGCTGTGGAACGCGACGCGTTTTGCCGAGATGAATGAGGTCGCGCGCAATGACGACTTCTGGCTGAACGATGCCAGGCTGGCGGTCAACCGCTGGATTCTCACCGAACTGACGCGCGCGGCGCGCGAGATCACCGACGGCATCACCTCATACCGCTTCAACGAGGCGGCGGGTGCCGCCTACCGCTTCGTCTGGAACCTGTTCTGCGACTGGTATCTGGAATTGCTGAAGCCGGTGTTCATGGGCACCGACGAGGCGGCCAAAGCCGAGAGCCGTGCCTGCGTCGCCTTCGTGCTCGACGAGATCTATAAGCTGCTGCATCCGATGATGCCGTTCATGACCGAGGAACTGTGGGCGCAGACCGCTGGCGAAGGCAAGCAACGCCCCTCGCTGCTGTGCCATGCCGCGTGGCCGTCGCCGGACTTCGAAGACGCCGAGGCTGCAGCCGACATCAATTGGCTGGTCGACCTCGTCTCCGGCATCCGCTCCGTGCGTTCCGAGATGAACGTGCCGCCGGCAGCCATTGCACCGCTCGTCGTGGTCGGCGCCAACAATGTGACACGCGAACGGCTTGTCCGCGAGGATTCGGCGATCAAGCGGCTGGCGCGGGTCGGCGACATCTCGCTTGCCGATGTCGCGCCCAAGGGTTCGGCGCAGATCGTGCTCAACGAGGCGACGATCTGCCTGCCGCTTGGCAGCCTGATCGACCTCGCCGCCGAGGCCGCTCGGCTGCAGAAGGAACTGGCCAAGGTGACCGAGGAGATCGCGCGCCTGCACAAGAAGCTGTCGAACGAAAGGTTCGTCGCCAGCGCGCCGGCCGAGATCGTCGATGCCGAGCGTGAAAAGCTCGCTGAATACCGCGATGCGCAGGACAAGCTGTCGGTCGCGTTGGCCAGGGTTCGCGACGCCGGTTGAGGATAGATTCGCGAGACTTTAGCCCTCTCTAAAGTGCTGGTTTTTCGCGTTGAAAATCTGCATGCCGTTGCGTTAATATTGACGTAAACGGAAGTTTTAGCCCCATTGTTGCCATAATGTAACAATGGGGCTCCTGGAGCCCAAAAAAGGCCTGTTTTCGAGCCTTTTTGGATGGTTCTCTCTGTTTTTTGAGAGCCGCTCAGCCTTCACAGACCATTTTTCGGCTTTGCCGCACTAGGTTGCATTTCCTCGAAAATGCGCCTGGCCAATGTGTACATGTACGCCCGCGAATTCGTTGTTGCACCGTTAACCTGAATTGGTTCTAGCTTGATGCACTCGAATTCGGGGAGGACATTTCATGACTATTCTGCGACTGAAAGCGCTGCTGGGAGCTGGCTGCTTTTCGCTGGCTTTGATCGGGACGGCGATGAATCCGGCACATGCCGGCGGCCTGGAGCGCGGCGGTTACGATATCGATTTGCTGTTCGATCCGGCTCCGTTCGCGACCGAAGCGGAAGCGACCTATGTGATGCCGGACCGCAAGTACAAGAATGCGCGCGGCCCGGGCGGAGCCGATCTCGGTTTGGGCACCACGGCCGACGGAGCCGAGGGCTATTGGGTTCCGCGCATTGGAGCCAAGGTCCAGGTTGTGCAAGGCGTCGACTGCATGGTCGACTATTCGCAGCCCTGGGGCGCGCATACCGCGCCGGGAAATGCGTGGAACGGCGCGTTTTCGAATATCGAAACCGACATCAAGAGCGACAACTACGCAGCTACCTGCTCCTACAAGATGGACGCCGGCAAGGGCCAGCTTCGGTTCATAGGCGGTGTTTTCTACCAGAAGATCTATGGCTTCAAGGAGAACTACACAGATATCGGCTTCGGCACGATGGTCGGTCGTGTCGATCTGGAGGCCGATGGCTGGGGCTGGCGTGCGGGCGTCGCCTATGAAATTCCAGATATCGCGCTGCGCGCCAGCCTTGTCTACAATTCACAAGTGAAGCTCGACAATATCTCTGGTACTCTGAACATCGGCGGCGTCGTATCTGTACCGATTTACGGTGCGGAGGAGTCAATGCCGGATTCACTCGAATTGAAACTGCAGTCGGGCATCGCACCTGGCTGGCTCGCTTTCGGTTCGATCAAGTGGGTCAATTGGAGCGTCCTGCAAAGCGTTCCGATCTGTGCCCAGGGTACACCCTCCTCATTCTGCGTAACGAATGGTCTGGGCCAACTGACTTCACTCGACCTGATGTATCGTGATGGCTGGACTGTCACGGGCGGTATCGGTCACAAGTTCAACGATCAGTGGAGTGCCGCTGGGCAGCTTTCCTGGGATCGTGGCACGTCGCATGGCTATGGTGCACAGACCGATACCTGGACGCTGGGTGGTGGCGTTGCCTACACGCCCAGGCCGAATATCGAGGTTCGTCTGGCAGGTGCGGTCGGTGTGCTGACCAGCGGCCATTCAGGGGAGTTGGCTGGCGAGAATGGCTACATCGCCGGCACCGATGACAGCTATGACTTCGGCAACGATCTGGTCACGGCAATTTCTGGCGGTATCAAGATCAAGTTCTAACCCTTTGAGAGTTCTACAAAAAGGCCGGGGCAATACCCGGCCTTTTTCATTTGGGCGGGCCTTGCCTGCGCGCCATCAGTATAAGCTGCATTTCATATAATTCGCACCACCTTCGCCTCCCGCCGCTGTGATGTTTTGGCAACACTTTCTGAACAACCCCTGCGCTGGAAGCCGGGCTGAGGAAATTGCCCATTTCCCGCCATAAACCCGGCGCACCTCGATCTTGTCTCGGGACACGCGCCAAAAGGCTCGGCGAGGGGGCAGCCGCTCCGCCCCATTTGCAGGGAAGATGGGGCAAGGAAGAGTATGGACGCCAAAGTCATTTCCAAGGCTAAGCTCCCTAGCCGCTATGTGACCGTCGGTCCGGCGCGTGCGCCGCATCGTTCCTATCTCTATGCCATGGGTTTGTCGGCGGCCGAGATTGCGCAGCCGCTGGTCGGGGTCGCCTCCTGCTGGAACGAGGCGGCGCCCTGCAACATCTCGCTGATGCGCCAGGCGCAGGTGGTCAAGAAGGGCGTCGCGTCCGCCAGCGGCACGCCGCGCGAATTCTGCACCATCACCGTCACCGACGGCATCGCCATGGGTCACCAGGGCATGAAGTCGTCGCTGGTGTCGCGCGAGGTCATCGCCGATTCGGTCGAACTCACCATGCGCGGCCATTGCTACGATGGGCTGGTCGGGCTGGCCGGCTGCGACAAGTCGCTGCCCGGCATGATGATGGCCATGGTGCGGCTCAACGTGCCGTCGATCTTCATCTATGGCGGTTCGATCCTGCCCGGCAGCTATCGCGGCCGCCAGATCACCGTGCAGGATGTGTTCGAGGCGGTTGGCCAGCATTCGGTAGGCACCATCGATGATGCCGAACTTCTCGAAATCGAGCAGGCGGCCTGCCCGTCGGCCGGCTCCTGCGGCGCCCAGTTCACCGCCAACACCATGGCCACCGTCGCCGAGGCGATCGGCCTGGCGCTGCCCTATTCCTGCGGCGCGCCGGCACCCTATGAAATGCGCGACCGGTTCAATTTCGCCTCCGGCGAAAAGATCATGGAACTGATCGCGAAAAACATCCGGCCGCGCGACATCGTCACGCTGAAGGCGCTGGAGAATGCGGCCACCGTGGTCTCGGCCACCGGCGGTTCGACCAACGCGGCACTGCATCTGCCGGCGATCGCCCACGAGGCCGGCATCAAGTTCGACCTGTTCGACGTGGCCAAGATCTTCGAGAAGACGCCTTACATCGCCGACCTCAAGCCGGGCGGCAAATATGTCGCCAAGGACATGTTCGAGGCCGGCGGCATTCCGCTGCTGATGAAGACGCTGCTCGACCACGGCTATCTGCATGGCGATTGCATGACCGTGACTGGCCGCACTTTGGCCGAAAACATGCAGCACGTTGTCTGGAATGAGCATCAGGATGTGGTCCGCCCGGCCAACACACCCATTACCCAAACCGGCGGTGTCGTGGGCTTGAAGGGAAACCTTGCCCCCGAAGGCGCGATCGTGAAGGTCGCGGGCATGGCGGAGTTGAAGTTCTCCGGCCCGGCACGCTGCTTCGATTCGGAAGAGGAATGTTTCGAGGCGGTGACGCATCGCAACTACAGGGACGGCGAGGTTCTCGTCATCCGCTACGAAGGACCGCGCGGCGGCCCCGGCATGCGCGAGATGCTGTCGACGACGGCAGCGCTGTACGGCCAGGGCATGGGCGGCAAGGTGGCGCTGATCACCGACGGGCGCTTCTCGGGCGCGACGCGCGGTTTCTGCATCGGCCATGTCGGCCCCGAGGCAGCCGTGGGCGGCCCGATCGGACTGCTCAGGGATGGTGACGTGATCTCGATCGACGCGGTGAGCGGCACGATCGACGTGGCGTTGTCCGATAGCGAACTGGCGGCGAGGGCAAAGACGTGGAAGGCGCGCGCGACCGACTATCAGTCGGGCGCGATATGGAAATATGCACAGACGGTAGGGCCGGCGCGCGATGGCGCGGTGACCCATCCGGGCGGTGCGAAAGAAACACACTGTTATGCGGACATCTGAGTTGTTGAGGTCGTCTGTCTTTTCGGCACTGGTCGTGGCCGCCACATTTGGCGCGACCTTTGGCGCCGTGGGCCAGGCCATGGCCTTCGACGACAAGGTGTTCGACGACAAGACCGGGGTGAAGCCGCAATCCAGCCCCTGGGCGGTCTTCCAGTTCGGCTTCTCCGCCTACAAGAACGGCCACAAGGAACAGGCTGCCGAGGCCTATAAATACGCTGCCGAAAACGGCCAGATCGGTGCCACCTGGAAGCTTGCCCGCATGTATGCCGAGGGCGACGGCGTGGCGCGCGACGACTATGAGGCGTTCAAGTTCTTCTCCGAGATCGTCGACCAGGACGTCGAGCCCGGCTCGCCCGAGGAGAGTTATGTCTCCGACGCGCTGGTGGCGCTTGGCGACTATTTGCGCACGGGCATTCCCGGCAGCCCGGTCGCCGAGAACGAGGTGGCGGCCCAGGAATATTACATGCGCGCCGCCGCCAACTACCGCAATCCGAACGCGCAGTTCGAGATGGGGCAGATGTTCTTGAAGGGCGAGGGCGGCGTGAAGGCCAGTGTCAAGCAGGCCGGGCGCTGGTTCCAACTCGCCGCCGAGAAAGGCCATGCCGGCGCCCAGGCGACACTGGGCCATTTGTTGTTCCAGAGCGGCAAGATCGTTCGCGGCCTGGCGATGATGACGGCAGCGCTCGAACGCGCTTCGCCGGCTGACCAGCCCTGGATCCGCGGCATGCAGGAAGAGGCATTTGCCACCGCCGGCGAGGCCGACCGCCGCACCGCCATCTCGCTGGCCGATGATATCCTCACCAAGGGCAACAACGCGGACCAGTAGTCTCGCGGCTGCGTCAGCTTCACCAGCAGCACTCGATTTCGATCGCGATCAGTTCTCGATCGGCTCCGTCGGCACCATGCTGGGCGCCGGCGTCGAGATCGGCGTGACATGGGGGGGTGGCGCCACGGTGTTTTCCGGGCAGCTATCCCCGATCTTCGTCCATGATGTGTTGTTGAGCACCATGTCGCAGTAAGCATTCCTGGTCGGCAAATGCCGCACCGGGAGCGGCCATGGCAAATGCCAGGCCGATCGGACAAAGATGAAATCGTGCGCTCATGGAACCCCAGCCGCCATGCTGGACCGCAATGAACGGCGCGAAATGTGGCGATATGAGGTCCAGCGCCTGCGTGCCCGGCGAGGTTCTCTCAGGCCGGCTGAAGCGCGAGATCGATCGCCACCGGGACGTGATCGGACGGTTTTTCCCAGGCGCGCACGTGCTTTTCGATCGACGCGGAAGAAAACCGGTTGGCGGCTTCCGGCGACAAAAGCAGGTGGTCGATGCGGATGCCGTTGTTCTTCTGCCAGGCGCCGGCCTGATAGTCCCAGAACGTGTAGGTGTCGTGCGCGTCGGTGACCGCGCGCACCGCCTCGGTGAAACCAAGGTTGAGCAGCCGGCGGAAGGCTTGTCGCGTCTGCGGCTGGAACAGGGCGTCGCCCAGCCAGTTCTCCGGAAACCGCGCGTCGATCCGCTCGGGAATCACGTTGTAGTCGCCGGCGAGCACCAGGGCCTCCTCAAGTCTCAGCCGTTCTTCGGCCCAGCGCTCCAGCCGCGCCATCCAGGACAGCTTGTAAGGAAACTTCTTCTCGTCATCGATCGGATTGCCGTTCGGCAGATAGAGCGAGGCGACGCGCAAGGCGCCCTTGTCGGTCGAGAAAACGCCTTCGATGAAACGCGCCTGTTCATCGGCATCGTCGCCGGGCAGGCCCCGGATGACTTCGTCGAAGCGCAGCTTCGACAACAGGGCCACGCCGTTGAAACCCTTCTGGCCATGGGTTTCGACATTGTAGCCAAGCGCCTCGATCTCGGCGCGCGGGAATTGCTCGTCGACGGTCTTGATCTCCTGCAGGCAGACGATGTCGGGTGCGCTCTCGGTCAGCCAATGGGTGAGATTGCCAATGCGGGCGCGGACACCGTTGATGTTCCAGGTGACGATTTTCATGGCGGTCTCGATGCTATTCAGTTGGATTCTTGCGGCGGATGGCGTTCGACGAGGCCAATCGTATTGCCAGCCGGGTCCTTTAGGAAGGCCATCCATTCGCTTTCCCCCGCTGGACCGAACTGGCCCTCCGTGTCGCGATGGACAAGTGTTGGCGGCGCGGTGAAGGGTACGCCTGCCGCGACCGCAGAGGCATGGAAGTCATCGAGGCCGGATATGTCGAGATAGACGGTTCCGGCCGGTATGCCGTCAGTGAACAGCAGCCTGATATCGCCGGCCATGATGAAGGCGATGCCCGGCGGATCGAAGCGCGCATGAACCGCCATGCCGAGCACGTCGCGCCAGAAAGCCAGCGTGGTGTCGAGATCACGGCCAGCCGACAGCGCGATCTGACGGATCGCCCCAATGGCAGGCATTCTATATGGAGAAACTCGTGCCGCAGCCGCAGGAGGCGACGGCGTTCGGATTGCGGATCTGGAACGACTGGCCCATCAGATCGTCGACGAAATCGATCACAGAGCCGCCCATATAGACCAGCGACAGGTCGTCGATCAGCACGGTGGCGCCGTCCTTCTCGATGGCGACGTCGTCGTCGTTGCGCGTATCGACCAGGTCGAACTTGTAGGAGAAGCCCGAGCAGCCGCCGCCTTCGACCGACACGCGCAGCGCCGTCTTGCCGGCCTCGTTCGAGACAATCCTGGCGATCCGCCTGGCGGCGGCCTCGGTCATATCGACTTTCATGGCAGTCTTGGCATCAGCGCCCATGGGCGTCACCTTGCTTTCGGTTTCACATGATAGGTATGAAGCGCGAGGGGCCAAGTCAACCTGGCTAAGTCAACTGCGGCAGCATCAGCCATGACCAACGAGTTGGGCGACATCGGATTCGGCTATCGGCCGCGCGCCGCCTATGCCTGCGATCCGGCAAAGTCGCGCGGACGGCTGTTCGACGAGGTGGAAAGCCCGACGCGCACGCCATTCCAGCGTGACCGTGACCGCATCATCCATTCGACGGCGTTCCGGCGACTCAAGCACAAGACGCAGGTCTTCATCGCGCATGAAGGCGACCATTATCGCACCCGGCTGACCCATTCGATCGAAGTGGCGCAGATCGCGCGTGCCCTGGCACGGGCGCTGCGCGGCGACGAGGATCTCGCCGAGGCGGTGGCGCTGGTGCATGATTTCGGCCACACGCCCTTCGGCCACACCGGCGAGGACGCGCTGAACGAAAAGATGGCCGCCTGGGGCGGCTTCGACCACAACGCGCAATCGCTGCGCATCGTGACGAGGCTGGAGGCGCGCTACGCCGAGTTCGATGGGCTCAACCTGACCTGGGAAACGCTGGAAGGCCTGGTCAAGCACAATGGGCCGCTGACGAATGCTAACGGCAAAGGTCTGAAAGGGCCGGTGCCGCAGGCGATCCGTGATTACTCTGAACTGCACGATCTCGAACTCGACCGGTTTGCCGGCATCGAGGCGCAATGCGCGGCGATCGCCGACGATATAGCCTACAACACGCATGACATCGATGACGGCTTGAGGGCAGGGCTCTTGACGCTGGACATGCTGGAGACGGTTTCGCTGCCGGGAACGATCCTGAAAGGCGTTCGCTCACGCTATCCCTCCCTCGATGATGTGCGCACTGGCCACGAGCTGATGCGGCGGCAGATAACCGCCATGGTCGAGGACGTGATCAAGTCGACGACCGCCAATCTCGATCGCATCAGGCCGCGGAGCGCCGATGCGGTGAGGGCAGCTGGCGAGACGATGGTGGTTTTCTCGGCCGAAATGGCTGCCTTGGAGAAAGAACTGAAGGCCTTCCTGTACAAGCACCTCTACCGGCACGCGGAGGTTATGCGGGTGCGCGCGGACGCCGAGCAGATCGTCAAAAATCTGTTCGACGCCTATTTCGCCGATCCGCGCGCCATGCCGGACGGCTGGCGCGAGGGGCTGGATCGGGCCGACGACCGCATCAAGGCGCGCAGCGTCGCCGACTTCCTGGCGGGTATGACCGACACCTACGCGCTCAAGGAACACCGGCGTTTGTTTGACCATACGCCCGAATTGGGCTAGGGCGGGCTCGATTTTGCCGGCCAACGAGCCGGATTCGCTGCAAAGCCGCCAGAGCCAGACCCCAGAGTCACACAAATGAACATCTTCGCCGATTTCACCGCGCGAATCATAAAAGCCGTCGAAGCGCTTGATCTGAAAGACAAAGACGGCGTTTCGCCTGACCTGTCGCGCATTGCCGTCGAGCCGCCGCGCGACGCCAGCCACGGCGACCTGGCGACCAATGCGGCGATGGTGCTGGCCAAGCCGACCGGCCAGAACCCGCGCGCGCTGGCTGAAAGACTGGCGCAGGCGCTGCGCGACGACAAGGATGTCGCGGCGACGGAAGTGGCTGGGCCCGGTTTCGTCAATCTCAGGCTCAAGGACGGCTTCTGGCAGACACATCTGACCGCACTGCTCGGCGAGGGCCGCAACTATGGCCGCTCGACGGTTGGCGGCGGCAGGAAGACCAATGTCGAATATGTCTCGGCCAATCCGACCGGGCCGATGCATGTCGGCCATTGCCGGGGTGCTGTCGTCGGCGACGCGCTTGCCAATCTGATGGCCTTCGCCGGCTACGACGTGACCAAGGAATATGTCATCAACGACGCCGGCTCGCAGATCGACGTGCTCGGCCGTTCCGCATTCCGGCGTTACCGCGAAGCGCTGGGCGACGAAATCGGCGAGATTCCGGCCGGATTGTATCCGGGCGACTATCTCGTTCCGGTCGGGCAGGCTCTGGTCGAGGAATTCGGCCGCTCGCTGCTGCAGATGCCGGATGACGAGGCGCTGGCAATCGTCAAGGACCGCACCATCGATGCGATGATGGCGATGATCCGCGAGGACCTGGCGATGCTCAACGTTCATCACGACGTGTTCTTCTCCGAGCGCACGCTGCACGCCGACAATGCCAGGAAGATCCGCTCCGCGATCAACGATCTGACGCTGAAGGGCCATATCTACAAGGGCAAGCTGCCGCCGCCCAAGGGCGAGAAGCCCGACGATTGGGAGGATCGCGAGCAGACGCTGTTCCGCTCGACCGCGGTCGGCGACGACATGGACCGGGCGCTGGTCAAGTCCGATGGTTCGTTCACCTATTTCGCCGCCGACGTCGCCTATCTCAAGGACAAGGTCGATCGCGGCTTCGTCGACCTGATCTATGTGCTCGGCGCCGACCATGGCGGCTATGTCAAACGGCTGGAAGCCCTGGCGCGGGCGATTGCCGGCGACGAGGTGAAGCTCACTGTCCTGCTGTGCAATCTGGTCAAGCTGTTTCGCGAGGGCGAACCGGTGCGCATGTCGAAGCGCTCGGGTGACTTCGTGACGCTGCGCGAAGTGGTGGAGGAGGTCGGCCGCGACGCGATCCGCTTCATGATGCTCTACCGCAAGAACGATGCACCGCTGGACTTCGATTTCGCCAAGGTGACCGAGCAGTCCAAGGACAATCCGGTGTTCTATGTCCAGTACGCCTCGGCGCGCTGTCATTCGGTGTTCCGGCAGGCGAGCGAGCAACTGGGCGAAGCCAATTTCGACCGCAACAGCCTGGCCTCGGCCGCGGCATTGCTGACCGACGAGGGCGAGATCGGCTTGATCCGCAAGCTTGCCGAATACCCGCGGCTGATCGAGTCCGCCGCCCTTGCGCTCGAGCCGCATCGGCTGGCATTTTACCTCTATGACCTGGCCTCCAGCTTCCACGGACACTGGAACCGTGGCACGGATAATCCGGACTTACGTTTTGTTAAGGTTAACGACCGACAATTGACGCATGCCAGACTAGGGCTGGTGCAGGCTGTTTCGGACGTTTTGACGTCCGGCCTGACGTTGATCGGAGCCGCCGCGCCCACCGAAATGCGTTAGGTTTTACTAAATAACCTGTCACCTTTTGCCCACATTGCGCTGGTAAGGGCCAACCCTACGCGACGTCCATGGCGTCCGAATGAGTGCGAGTTCGGGAACAATAATGGCAGACAGAACCCAGCTGAGAGTAGCCGACAACAACGACATCGCTGACGATGATCCGTTCGCGGAACTGACCAGGATCATGGGATTCGACCCGCGCCAGCCGGTCAGGCCGCAATCGCCCGCCCAGCCGCAGGCCCCAGCCGCCGATCACGGGCTCGAAGAGGGCGATTTCGATATCGATCTCGAGAAAGAAATGATGGGCGAGTTCGGCGCTGACGACAGCGACGCCGCTCCGGTTGTTCAGGCTCATGAGCCGACCTTCGTGCTTGAGCCGGCATTCGAAGCGGCTGACGCCAGCGCGATGGACGATGAGCTTTCGGTGTCGCTCGACAACGATTTCCAACTGGACATGGCTGAGATAGACGATCACGTCGCCGGCGCCAGCCATGCGGTCGCAGCTGAAGCGGCGCCGTCCATCGAGCCGGCTTTCGCGTCTGATTTTGACGATGCCGTCGCCGGTTCGCTTGAGGACGTCTCTCCCTTCGAGGACGATCATTCGATGGCGGACGAGCTGGCCATTTCGCTCGACCAGGATCTCCGGATCGATGAGGAAGCCGAAGAGGCCCAGTACGCTGAAGAGGCCCAGTACGCCGTTGCCGACACGCCCGCTACTATCGAGCCAGTTGCCTCCGATGACGAATTCGACGATGCGGTGGCAGTCTCGCTTGAAGACGAGCTGGTGCTCGACGACCATTCGGCGGCCGAACAGTCATTCATGGCCGCCGAGCCCGTCGAGTATCCCATGCCGGAGCAGGCGGCGCGTGACGGCCATGCAATCTCCGATGAGAGCTTTGCCGGCCATTTCGACGACGCGATGGCTGATGTCGACATGGATTTCGACGTTCGCGCGGATGAGCCGAATGCCTTCGACGAGCCGCACGCGCATGATGCGCTTGTCGATATCACTGACGCGAACGGCGATATTCCCATCCCTGAAGGCATGTCGGACGATGCTTTCGACCTAAGTTTGGACGACGCGTTTGCCGAAACGGCCGAAGAGCCGGTCGCCGAGGTTGCTGCCGCTACGGTCCAGCCGGCGGCGCCAGAGGCTCATGTTGCGCCGGCGGCGCATGCCCCGGCCGCGGACGAACGGAGCCTGGAAGACGAGTTGAATGCGCTGCTGGGTGCCATGACGGCGCGCACGGCGCCGGTGGCCAGTGAGCCCGTCACGGCTCAGCCGGCTGTCGCCGCCCTGCCGCCTGTTGCCGAGCCCGCCGAGGAACCGGCCGATCTTGTCGGCGCCCTCGACTGGGATCTTGACGAACCCGCGCCTGAGCAGGACCGGCATGTTGGCACGGCCCAAGCGGCCGATGCGGATATTGACGACCTTATGCTTGATGAACTCCAGGATACGACTTGGCACACGGCTGGCGATGTCGATTTCGACGATGATGCGTTCGACGCGGCTTTGCCCAAGGATCTTGATCCGCGTGACGAAGCCGCTGACCGGGACAATTCGGCGGATTCTCTCGATTGGCTTGCGGAGCGTTCCCAACCGGCAGAGCCGACGCGTTCGTGGAGCCGCGTGACGCCCGTTCCGCAGCAGCCGTCATTCAGTGCTCAGCCTGCGTTTGCTCAGCCGGCCGCTTCGGTGGCATCCGTGGCCGCCGCGCCGGCAGTCGCCGCCATGACGTCCTACCGTTCGTCCGAGCCGGTCGAGGCCGTGGCTCCCGCTGCCCCGGTGTCGGCGCCCCAATCGCGCCAGCCTGCGCATTACGAAGACATGCCCGACGTCGAAACGGTCGATGTACCCGAGCGTGTCGTCGCGCTGGCCGACGATCTCGATATTCCCGAACTGCACTTCGAGGAAGACCAGCCGGCGTCGTCTGGCTACGACGATCTCGATGCGGAGTTCTCCAGCCTTCTCTCCGAGATGAACGCGGTGGAGGTCGCTCCTGTTCCCACGAGCAATGTGGCCAGCGCGTCTTACGATGATGACTCCTATGCCGCGGGCTTCAAGCCGGGCTATGACAGCCTCAAGCCGGCATATGACGGGGTCAAGCCGGGCTATGACGGGGTCAAGCCGGGCTATGAGCCGGAAGCGCGGACCTATGCCGCGCGGCCGATGGACATGTCCGCCCGCGCGGCGGCGCCCACGGGTTATGCCGACGCCTCCGGCTTCGACCTCGACGGCCTGCCAGGGAGCCAGCCGGTTTCGCAAGCCGATGATTTTACTGTCGATGAACTCGACTACGATCCCGAACTCGACGAGGCTATGGCTGTTCCGGGTCTCGGCGAGCGTGAGGCCGGGAGGCCGACGCGCGGACGCGGACTGTTCATCGCCGCGATTGTCGGCGCGGTCGCGGTCGCGGGCGGTCTCGGTGCCTTTGCGCTGTCCTTTGGCGGCAAGGGCGGCAGCGAAGCGCCTGTCATCGTCAAGGCCGACAACGCGCCGATCAAGGTCAAGCCGGAGAATCCGGGCGGCGCCGTGGTGCCCAATCAGGACAACAAGGTCTACGACGCGGTCAGGGGTGCCAAGCCAGCCGAGCCGGTCCAGGAAAAGCTGGTCACCAACGTCGAAGAGCCAGTGGACGTCCAGGCGAAAGATCCGGCCCGCGCCATCGACCTTTCGCCGGACCAGAATGCAGCCGCCGCTGGAACCGATGTCGGCAATGCCGCGCCGATGGCCGGCTCCGCTTCGGCCGACAACGCTTCTGCCGACAATACGGCGCCCGCGCCCAAGTCGGAGGACCGCATTGCGCAGGTGCTGCAGGATGCCGACAAGGGCACCAATGCCGATGTCGTCGCCGTTGCGCCGCGCAAGGTGAGGACCATGGTGGTCAAGTCGGACGGCTCGCTGGTGCCGCGTGAAGATCCGGCGGCGCCCGCCGCGCCGCTAGTGGCCGCTACCGAGCCGGTCGATCCGGCGCCGCAGCATGTTGCCCCGGCGGCCCAAGCCAACGCGGACCAGACCGGCACCGTGGCGCCTGCCGCCGCCCAGGCGGACGACGAGCCGGCCCTCAAGCCGGTCGCCAAGCAGAAAGCCGAGGCCCAATCGGCGAACACGCCGGCAAAGGTTCCGCTCGCGCCGCAGCGTCCGTCCGACCAGCCGGTCGATGTTGTCGGCGAGGTCAAGCCCGATCAGGTTGCGTCCATAGATCCGGCATCGACCGCGGCCGGCGGTGGCTCGTGGTCGATGCAGATCGCCTCGCAGCCGACCGTCGAAAGCGCCCAGTCCAGCTATCAGGATCTGCAGCGCCGCTATGGCAGTGTGCTTGCCGGGCGTACCGCCAACATCGTCAAGGCCGAGATCGCCGGCAAAGGCACGTTCTACCGCGTGCGCGT
Source organism: Mesorhizobium sp. M0088 (assembly GCF_040322895.1). Lineage (NCBI taxonomy): Bacteria > Pseudomonadati > Pseudomonadota > Alphaproteobacteria > Hyphomicrobiales > Phyllobacteriaceae > Mesorhizobium > Mesorhizobium sp. M0088. The sequence continues at coordinate 110,532 of NZ_JAMYUI010000009.1, read as the reverse complement.
TCCGGCCCAGTCACGCAATGACGCGATCAATTTGTGCACCAGCTACAAGGCCGCCGGCGGCAACTGCTTCGTCTCGCGCTAAAGCCGGGGCCAACCATCAAAAGCCGGCGCGGTCCACCGCGCCGGCTTTTTTCATGGGGAAAGCAGATCCGGCGTTATCCCGGATGAGTCCCTGGCGATTCCCTTTGATCGCACAAAGCCCTAAACTGCCGACATGACCGAATCAAAATCCATGATCCTCGGCTGTGCCGGGAAATCGCTTACCCGCGAAGAAATCAATTTCTATCGCAATGAATGCCCGTGGGCCTTCATCCTGTTTGCGCGCAACATTGGCGAGACCGAACAGATCCGCGATCTGGTCGCCGAGATGCGGGACTGCATAGGGCGTCCGGACGCGCTGGTGTTCATCGATCAGGAAGGCGGCCGTGTGCAGCGCTTGCGACCGCCGCTGGCACCGAACTATCCCGCCGGTGGCGCGCTCGGCGCGCTGTGGCGCGACGATCATGATGCTGGCGCCCGCGCGGCCTGGCTGATGGCGCGGCTGCATGCCTTCGACCTGCTGCGCTACGGCATCACAGCCGATTGCCTGCCGGTGCTCGACGTGCCGATCGAAGGCGCCAGCGATGTCATCGGCGCGCGGGCCTATGGCAAGGATCCGCGACCGGTGATCGAGCTCGGCCGCGCAGCCGCGGAAGGGCTGATGTCGGGCGGCGTGCTGCCGGTCATGAAGCATATTCCGGGCCATGGACGTGCCTTTGCCGACACGCATTTCGAACTGCCGGTGGTCAATGCCTCGCTCAGCGATCTGCAGCGGCATGATTTCGCCCCGTTCAAGGAGCTTAGCCATCTGCCGATGGCGATGACAGCCCATGTCGTCTACAGCGCGATCGACCCCAACAATCCGGCGACCACCTCCGGCAAGGTTATCGACGAGATCATCCGGCGCGAAATCGGCTTCGACGGACTGCTGATGAGCGACGACACCTCGATGAAGGCACTTTCTGGGGATTTCCCGACAAAGGCGGCATCGATCCTTGCGGCGGGCTGCGATCTGGTCCTTCACTGCAACGGCGTTTTCGAGGAGATGGCCGGCATCGCATCGCGTACCACGGGGCTTGAGGGCACGTCGTTGGAGCGCGCCAAGCGGGCGCTGACCTATATAAATAACCGTGACACGGTCGAAGAAACCGAAATACGTGCCGAATTCGCCACCTACTTCGATGCGGTGGCATAGCAAAGGGAAAGTGACGGAGTGGCGGAGACATTGGAAAGCAAGGCCTCGAAGGCCGCACCGATGGACCGTCTGTGGGCCGAGAATGACGATTCACGCGTTACCGGCGACCCGTCGCTGGTTGTCGACGTGGCCGGCTTCGAAGGTCCGCTCGATCTTCTGCTGCATCTTGCCCGCACCCAGAAGGTCGATCTGGCTCGCATTTCGATCCTGGCGCTGGTCGAGCAATATCTGACCTTTGTCGAGACGGCGAGGGCGCTCAGGCTGGAGCTTGCCGCCGACTATCTGGTTATGGCGGCGTGGCTGGCCTTCCTCAAGTCCAAGCTCCTGATCCCCAAGCAGCCCGGCGACGAGGGCGAAAGCGGTGAGGAACTGGCGGCGGTGCTGCAGTTCCGCCTGAAGCGGCTGGAAGCCATGCGCGACGCCTCGGCGCGTCTGGTCAACCGCAACCGGCTCGGCCGCGATGTGTTCGCGCGCGGCATGCCGGAAATGGTCATCGTCGAAAAGCGTAACGCCTATTCGGCCTCGCTCTACGATCTCTTGACCGCCTATGCCCAGCAACGCCAGAAGCAGGCGATCAACAATGTGACGATCGCCAGGCGCGGTGTCTGGTCGCTAAAGGATGCGCGCGACATCCTGACCCGCCTGGTCGGGGCTGCAAGCGACTGGACGGCGCTGGAAAGTTTTCTGATCGCATACATGACCAGCCCCGAGGAGCGGCGCACGGCAATCGCCAGTTCTTTTGCGGCAACATTGGAACTGGTGCGCGACGGCACGATGGACGTGCGGCAGGATCAGACGTTCGCGCCGATCTACCTGCGCGGGCGCACGCAGGCAATCAAGGCAGTCGAGGTGGCATCATGAGCGAACGCGCCAACGCTTCGGTTATCCCGTTCAAGGTCGGCGATGCACCCGAAGAGGAGTCGCTTTCCCGGGATCCGGCCGAGCAGCTACAGAACCCGGCCGAGCGGCTGCATCTGGCCGAGGCCGTGCGCATGGCCGAGGCGATCGTGTTCGCCAGCGCCGAACCCGTCAGCGAAAAGCAGCTCGCGGCACGCCTCCCTGACGGCATCAACATTGCCCTGGCCATGGCCGAGCTGCAGCAGATCTATGCGCGGCGCGGCGTCAATCTGGTGCGTGTCGGCGACGCCTGGGCGTTCCGCACCGCCGGCGACCTGGCTTTCCTGATGAGCCGCGATACCGTTCAGCAAAGGAAGCTCTCCCGCGCGGCTCTCGAAGTGCTGGCGATCATTGCCTATCACCAGCCGGTGACGCGCGCCGAGATCGAGGACATCCGGGGCGTCGAAACCTCGAAAGGCACGCTCGACACGTTGCTGGAAACGGAATGGGTGCGCATGCGCGGCCGGCGAAAGACGCCCGGACGCCCTGTGACCTACGGCACGACGGAGACCTTCCTCGACCATTTCGCGCTGGAAGAGATCCGCGATCTTCCTGGCATGGAGGAACTGAAGGGGGCTGGACTGCTTTCGGGCCGCATGCCGTCGAATTTCTCCATTCCGCAGCCGCCGGCCGATCCCGACGCATTGACCGACGACGAGGATGCGCTGACCGACATCGATCTCGAGGAACTCGGCCTGCTGACGCCGCGCGTCACGGAAGATTGACTGGCATTGGCGGCCAACTTGATGAGGATGCGCGGATTCGTAGCGGGCGTTCCCGTCGAAAATGCGTGACATCCGTCACCCTTTCATAAACTCTGTCGCAGTTGTGTTTGAATCCCAACGCGAAAACGCATAGATCATCGCCAGGGAAAACATTCGAGAGAGATTTGCTATGGGTTCATTTTCGATTTGGCATTGGCTGATCGTGCTGGTGATCGTGCTTTTGGTGTTCGGCCGCGGCAAGATTCCCGAGCTGATGGGCGACATGGCCAAGGGCATCAAGAGCTTCAAGAAGGGCATGGCCGACGACGAGGTTGCCGAAGACAAGCGCACCGTCGAACATCGTGCCGACGAGACCGTTGCGGCCGCGAAGGAAAAAGCCAGCAAGAGCTGAGCCCAAGGTTCTAGTCGGAACAGAGTGCCATGTTTGAAGTCGGCTGGACCGAAATGCTGGTCATCGCGATCGTCATGATCGTGGTCGTCGGACCCAAGGATTTGCCCAATATGCTGCGCACCTTCGGCCGCACGACGGCGAAGCTGCGCGCCATGGCGTCCGATTTCCAGAAACAGTTCAACGAGGCGCTGAAGGAAGCCGAGCTCGACGACGTCAAGAAGTCCGTCGACGAGCTCAGGGGCATGAGCCCGATGGCTGAGATCAGGAAGCAGCTCAATCCGTTCGAACAGGCCGCGGCCGACGTTCGCTCCGGCGTCGATGCGGCGATGAAGCCGAAGCCGGCAGCCGATCCGGCAAGCTCTGTCGCTTCGACCCCGCAAACGGCCGAGCCGTTGAAGAACGGTGCAACGACCATGCCTGGCGTCAACGGGCCGGAAGCAGCGCCAGCAGCGCCGGTTTTTCCGGCAATGACCGACGAATCGGTGGTGACCTCGTCAGCGCCGGCGGAACCCGTTGCGGCGCCGAAGGCGTCCGCGGCGAAGAAACTAATCAAGCCTGCACCGGCAAAAGCGACGCCGGCTGCAAAAGCTTCGGCAAATGGCGCTAAGGCTCCTGTGCCCGCGAAAACAGTCACCGCGAAGGCAGCGTCTGCGTCCAAGACGCCGGCGAAGGCCGTGACGACGGCACAGCCTGAAACGCCCAGGGCCAAGACGCCCGCTGCGGCCAACGCTGTCGCGGCCAAGACTGTAGCGACCAAGACTGTAGCGACCAAGATGGGGGCGAAAGCCGAACCGAAGCTTGCAGCGGTGAAGAAGCCGGTGGCCAAGAAGACGGCTGGAGCCGCCAAGTGAGCGTTTCGGACACCGAAAAGGACGAGATCGAGAAATCGTCGGCGCCGCTGATGGAGCATCTGATCGAGTTGCGCCGGCGGCTGATCTGGTCGCTGGGCGGCTTCTTCGTTGCCTTCCTGGTCTGTTTCTTCTTCGCCAAGAAACTGTTCAACCTCCTGGTCGTGCCGTTCAAATGGGCGACGCAATGGGCAGGGCTCGATCCGCACAAGGTCGAGCTGATCTACACGGCGCCGCAGGAATTCTTCTTCACCCAGGTCAAGCTCGCCATGTTCGGCGGCATGGTGATCGCCTTTCCGCTGATCGCCACGCAGATCTACAAGTTCATCGCGCCCGGCCTGTACAAGAACGAGCGCAACGCCTTCCTGCCGTTCCTGATCGCATCGCCGATCCTGTTCCTGATGGGCGCATCGCTGGTCTATTTCTTCTTCACGCCGATGGTGATGTGGTTCTTCCTCGCCATGCAGCAGGCCGGCACCGACGATCAGGTGCAGATTTCGCTGCTGCCGAAAGTGTCGGAATATCTCAGCCTGATCATGACGCTGATCTTCTCCTTCGGCCTGGTGTTCCAGCTGCCGGTGGTGACCAGCCTGATGACACGGGTCGGCATGCTCTCGTCCAAGGGACTGGCCGAGAAGCGCAAATGGGCGATCGTCATTGCCTTCGTCGTCGCGGCGATACTGACGCCGCCCGATCCGATGAGTCAGATCGGCCTGGCCATCCCGACCATCCTTCTCTACGAGGTGTCCATCTGGGCTGCCCGGCTGATCGAGCGCGATCGGGAAAAGCAGCGCGTGGCACGCGAGAAGCAGGACGCGGCGGAAGAGGTGGCGGACAAAGCACCGGACGAGCCCCCGGCACCTGCCTCCTCATAGGCGACAGAGCGGCTGCAGCGGCGGAAAAACACAGTCGTCGCCCCGTCCCCTTGCATCGATCTCGGATGCGGTTTACGCCCTCTGGCTGAAACGCATCGCACTCAAAGCGATGCGTTTCAGTTTTGTTTTGAGCATGTCGTTGTCCCAAATCGCTGTGCACTTTTGGGCGACATGCTACCCAGGAGCGTTTCAAACCATGCTTGACATCAAATGGATTCGCGACAACCCGAAGGCCCTTGTCGAGGCGCTGGTGAAGCGCTCGTGGTCGGCCGGTGAGGCGCAGTCCATGGTCGACGGGCTGATCGCCTCGGACGAGGCCCGGCGCGAGCACGTCACCGAGCTGCAGACCAAGCAGGAGCGCCGCAATGCCGCGTCGAAGGAGATCGGCAACGCCATGCGTTCGGGCGATGCCGCCTTGGCCGAGAAGCTGAAAGCCGAAGTCGGCGAGATCAAGGTCTTCATCCAGAACGGCGAGGCGCGCGAACGCGAGCTCGACAAGGCGCTGACCGATGCGCTGGCGGTGCTGCCCAATGTGCCGTTCGACGACGTGCCTGTCGGCAAGGACGAGCACGACAATGTCGTCAAGCACCTCGTCGGCAAGGTGCCGACGCGGCCGAACTGGGTGAAGGAGCATTTTGAGATCGGCGAAGCGCTCGGCATGATGGATTTCGAGCGCGCGGCAAAGCTGTCGGGCTCGCGCTTTACGGTGCTGAAAAGCGGACTGGCCCGGATGGAACGTGCGCTCGGCCAGTTCATGCTGGACCTGCATACGACCGAACATGGCTACGAAGAAGTCATCCCGCCGTTGATGGTCAAGGACGATGTTCTGTTCGGCACCAACCAATTGCCGAAGTTCGAGGACGATCTGTTCTTCACGCCGCACGGGGAGGGCAGGCTTGGCCTGATTCCCACCGCCGAGGTCCCACTCACCAATCTGGTGCGTGAGGAAATCACCGCGCATGAAAAACTGCCGCTGCGCTACACCGCGCTGACGCCGTGCTTCCGCTCGGAAGCGGGTTCGGCCGGGCGCGACACGCGCGGCATGCTGCGCCAGCATCAGTTCTACAAGGTCGAGCTGGTGTCGATCACGGACCAGGAATCGTCACTTGCCGAGCACGAGCGGATGACGCAATGCGCCGAGGAAGTGCTGAAGCGGCTCGGCCTGCCGTTCCGCACCATGACGCTGTGCACCGGCGACATGGGCTTTGGCGCGCGCAAGACCTACGACATCGAGGTCTGGCTGCCCGGCCAGAACGCCTATCGCGAGATCTCGTCCTGCTCGGTGTGCGGCGATTTCCAGGCGCGCCGCATGGACGCGCGCTACAAGGACAGAGACGGCAAGGGCAACCGCTTCGTCCACACCCTCAACGGCTCGGGCACAGCCATTGGCCGCGCGCTCATCGCCGTCATCGAAAACTACCAGAACGAGGATGGCAGCGTAACCATTCCTGAAGTGCTGCGGCCTTACATGGTCGGCCTGGAAAAGATCGAAGCGAAATAATGCGTATCCTCCTGACCAATGACGACGGCATTCATGCCGAGGGCCTGGCGTCGCTCGAACGGGTCGCGCGCACGCTGTCCGACGATGTCTGGGTGGTGGCGCCCGAGCAGGACCAGTCCGGCTACGCGCATTCGCTGTCGATCTCGGAGCCGCTGCGGCTGCGCAAGATCGGCGAGAAGCATTTTGCCGTGCGCGGCACGCCGACGGATTGCGTCATCATGGGCGTCAAGAAAATCCTGCCTGGCGCACCCGACCTGATCCTGTCCGGCATCAATTCGGGCGCCAATATCGCCGATGACGTCACCTATTCGGGCACCGTCGCCGGCGCCATGGAAGGCGCGCTGCTCGGTATCCGCTCGATCGCGCTCAGCCAGGGCTACAGCTATGTCGGCGAAGATCGCGTCGTGCCCTACGAGACGACAGAGGTGCTGGCGCCGGCGCTGCTGAAGAAACTTGTCGCGACGCCGTTGCCGGACGGCGTGCTGCTCAACGTCAATTTTCCCAATTGCACGCCCGAAGAGGTCGCCGGCACGGTGGTCACCACGCAAGGCAAGCTCGTGCACTCCCTGTGGGTCGACGAGCGCCGCGACGGGCGCGGCCTGCCTTACTACTGGCTGCGCTTCGGCGGCGAGCCGGTCGAGGGCAAGCAAGGCACCGATCTCTACGCCTTGCGCAACAGGCTGGTGTCGGTGACGCCATTGCAGCTCGATCTGACCGCGCATGAAATCCGTGACCAGCTGAGCAAGGCGCTTGCATGAACCAGGGGATCGATGATCGCGAAGGCTTTGCCGCCTTTCTGCTGCGCCTGCGTGGCCGGGGGACTGTGCCGAAGGCGCTGATCGCTGCCTTCGAGGCGACGCCGCGGCGCGGCTTCCTGGCGGCCCAGTTCCATCAGATCGCTTGGTCGGACCGCATGCTGCCGATCGAATGCGGCGAGGCGATCGAAGGCGCCGACATGCAGGCGGCGGTGATCGCGGCGCTCGCCATCGAGCATGGCAACCGCGTGCTCGAGATCGGCACGGGCTCGGGTTACACCTCGGCGGTGATGTCGCGGCTGGCCGGGCGGGTCATCACCACCGATCGCTACAAGACGCTCGCCGAGCAGGCGCGGCAGCGCTTCGAGGCGCTCGGCATCGGCAATGTGATCGTGCGCCACACCGATGGTTCCGGCGGGCTGCCGAATGAAGGGCCATTTGACCGCATCGTCGCCTGGGCTGCCTTCGACAGCCTGCCGCGCTTCCTGCTCGACCAGTTGTCGAGCGGCGGTATCGTCATCGCTCCGATCGGCCCTGAAGAGGGCGAACAGGTGCTGGCCAAGCTGACCAAGGTCGGCAGCCGCTTCGAGCGTGAAGACATCGGCCTCGTTCGCCTGCAGCCGATCCTGCGCGGTGTCGCCGCTATCATCTAGCCCGTATGTCGATGTTCGGCTGCGTCGCGCGCCCGTCTTCGACCCCGGTTGGCCTGACCTGAAAATCTCCCCTCAGCTCGCTCTCTAATATTTTAAGAAAAATTGCGTCGGATTCCATGGGGTTAACCGTCGAGTAACATTAACGCGCTTTAATCATGCCTAGTTTGTACCGGGTATGTGCGGGTTAGTGCGATGCAACTCAGTGTTTTGAAGACAAACGGTCGCAATCTGGCGCGAGGCTGCGCCATACTGATGGTCGCGGGTGCTGCTGCGGGGTGCAGTTCCCAGGTTTCGCGGTTCAATGGCGTCGACGACGTCTTTACATCCTCGACCAACAATCAGCGCGCCATCATCAGCAAGCAGGATGCCGTACAGCAGCCCTATCCGGGCGATGTAGCCGCGGCTCCGATCGATGGCAGCCATACACAATCGGTCAGCCGCTCCAGCCTCGAGCCGGTCTCGACGCGGCCGCTGCCGCCGCCCGTTGCCCAAGCGCAGCAGGCGCCGGCATCGAAGCCGGTGCGCACCGCATTGGCCCCGGCACCGCATGTCGACAGGACCACGACCGGCACCGTTGCTCCGGCGGCGTCGCCTTTCAAGGTTTCGCAACCTGACGAACCCCGCGTGGCTGCTTCCGGCACTCCGCATGCAACCGAGATCGTCGTCAGGGACGGCGAAACGATCGGCGGCCTGGCGCAGCGCTACAAGGTGCCGTCCGACGTGATCATGAAGGTCAACGGGCTGAGCGCGACCAAGGGGCTGAAGACCGGCCAGAAGCTGGTCATCCCGGCCTACGCCTATTCGAGCAAGAGCGAGCCGAAGCTCGCCGACGCCAAGCCGGCGAAAGACACCAAGCACAACCTGCCGGCCACTGCGCCGGACAAGGTCGCCGTCCTGCCGCAGCAGCCGAAGCCTAGGGAGGGCAAGTCCGCCGCTCAGGTCGACACGTCGGCCGCCGCGAGCCAGCCCAAGGAGCCGAAGCCGCAGGTGGCCGCGGCCAAGGCGACCAATGCAGCTGGCACCTATACGGTCCAGTCGGGCGACACGCTTTCTTCGATTGCCAGAAAGACCGGTGTCGGCGTCGTTGCCATCAAGCAGGCCAACGGCATGCAGGATGGCTTGCTCAAGATCGGCCAGACCCTGAAGGTGCCGGCCGATGGAACCGCGACCGTCGCCGCCGCCAAGCCGGCCAAGGTCGATCCGGTGACGACGGCCACGACGCAGCCCGCGGCAAAGACCACGCCGTCGGAAACGCTGGCGTCCTACACACCGCCGAAGAAAGATTCGAAGGTCATCCAGCAGGCCGAGGCCGACGATGCCGTCGCGCCGGACGCCACCGGCATCGGCAAGATGCGCTGGCCGGTGCGCGGCCGCGTGATCTCCGGTTTCGGCTCCGGCAAAGACGGCGTTGACATCGCCGTACCCTCTGGCACTCCGGTCAAGGCAGCCGAAAACGGCGTTGTCATCTATGCCGGCGACGGCCTCAAGGAATTCGGCAACACGGTGCTGGTGCGCCACGAGAATGGCCTGGTCACCGTCTACGGCCACGCCAGCTCGATCGAGGTGCAGCGCGGCCAGAAGGTCAAGCGCGGCCAGGAAATCGCGCTGTCGGGCATGAGCGGCACGACGGACTCGCCGAAGCTGCACTTCGAAGTGCGCAAGAACTCCGCCCCGGTCGATCCCTCGGGTTACCTCGAATAGAAGAAAAAAAGCAATTTGCGGGCCGTCTTACCTCCAGTCCGGCCCGCCGGCTCAGCCCGTTCCGCAAGGAGCGGGCTTTTTCAGTTGTTTTTCACCGACTTAGTCCCTCAGCGGTCTACCGAGCCGTCCAGCCAGATCCTGGGTGAATTGCCAGGCGACGCGGCCCGAGCGGCTGCCCCGCGTCGTCGCCCATTCCAGTGCTTCGGCGCGCAGTTGCTCGGGATCCATGACAAGGCCATGGTGCCTGACATAGCCGTCGATCATGTCGAGATATTCGTCCTGCGAACATTTGTGGAAGCCGAGCCACAGCCCGAACCGGTCGGACAGCGATACTTTTTCCTCGACCGCCTCGGACGGGTTGATGGCGGTCGAGCGCTCATTGTCGATCATGTCGCGCGGCAGCAAATGGCGGCGGTTCGAGGTGGCGTAGAAGATGACATTGACTGGCCGACCCTCGACGCCGCCTTCGAGCGCTGCCTTTAGCGATTTGTAGGAGGTGTCGTCATGGTCGAAGGAGAGGTCGTCGCAAAACAGGATGAAGCGGAAGGGGGCCGCCTTGAGCAGGCCCATCAGCTTCGGCAGCGTGTCGATGTCCTCGCGGTGGATTTCGATCAGCTTCAGCGGCAGGTCGGACTTGGTCCTGGCGTTGATCTGCGCATGCACGGCCTTGACCAGCGACGATTTGCCCATGCCGCGCGCGCCCCACAACAACACATTGTTGGCTGGATACCCGGCGGCGAAGCGTTCGGTGTTGTCGACAAGGATGTCGCGGACACGGTCGACGCCACGGATCAGGTCGATGTCGACGCGATTGACCTTGCGCACCGGCTCCAGATAGCCCGGATCGGCCTGCCAGACGAAACAATCGGCCTCGCCGAGGTCGGTTTGGGGCACCGGCGGCGGGGCAAGGCGGCTCACCGCCTCGATCAGCCGGTCGAGTTTCTGGTTCAGGGCTTCAATGCTGCTGTCGGTCATGACTGTCTTTTGTTTTCGCGTTTTTGATGTCTGGGGGCGTGAAGCTGCCCGATTCCGCCTGATACAAAACCGGTCGCAACCTTTTGTTAGAGCATAATCTTTTGCGGAAACCGGCTCGCGCTTTTCGCGATCATGCTCTAACACGGCTCAACAGGCCGGAAAAGCAGCCGATTTGGCCGGCCGCGCAGTTGCATTGACAACTTTACCGACTATATTCCGGCCAAATTTCAAGGGCCGCCAAATTGGCGGCTGTTTTCAAAATTCAGGAGTACCTCGATGTTCGTGACACCGGCATACGCCCAAGGCGTCGGCGCTTCTCCAGACATGTTCATCAGCATTTTGCCATTTGTCCTGATTTTCGTGATCATGTATTTTCTGATCATCCGGCCGCAGCGCACGCAGCTGAAGAAGCGCGGCGAGATGCTGGCGGCTGTCCGTCGCGGCGACACGGTCGTCACCGGCGGCGGCTTCGTCGGCAAGGTGACCAAGGTGATCGACGACAATGAGCTCGAGATCGACCTCGGCAATGGCTTGAAGGTGACGGCGCTGCGCTCGACGATCGCCGATGTGCGCGTCAAGGGCGAGCCGGTGGCCAACCAGAACGCCAAGAAATAATCCAATTTTAGGCGGAGCGATCCGCGGACACGCTCTGACGGACGACGCCATATGCTGTATTTTTCGCGCTTCAAGATGATCCTGATCTGGGTGGCCGTGGCCATCACAGTGATCCTCGCCGCGCCCAACCTGTTCTCCGCCAGCACGCTGGCGCAACTGCCCAACTGGGTGCCGAAGCGGCAGATGACGCTCGGCCTCGACCTGCAGGGTGGTTCGCACATCCTGCTGGAAATGAACCAGAACGATCTGATCAAGGATCGGCTGGAGACGACGCGCGACGAGATCCGCACGCTGCTGCGCGACGCCAAGATTGGCTATACCGGCCTTGCCGGTACGGGGCGGACCCTGCAGGTCCGCATCACTGATCCCGCCCAGATCGATGCCGCCAAGACGGCGCTGAAGACGCTGACCGATCCGGTCGCCGCCGGCCTGTTCACCGGCGGCTCCGTCCAGGAAATGACGCTCGACGATTCCGAGCCCGGTCTGCTCAAGTTCAACGTCACCGACGCCGGCATCAAATACCGCACGTCGACCGCGCTGACGCAGTCGATCGAGGTGGTCGAACGCCGCGTCAACGAACTCGGCACAACCGAACCGATCGTGCAGCGGCAGGGCGACGACCGTATCCTTGTCCAGGTGCCGGGTCTTCAGGACCCGCAAAGGCTGAAGGAAATCCTCGGCCAGACCGCCAAGCTGACCTTCCAGATGGTCGACCAGTCGATGCCGGTGCAGGACGCGCTCAATGGCCGTCCGCCTGCCGGCTCGTCGGTGCTGTATTCGCAGGACGATCCGCCGGTTCCCTATCTGATCGAGAACCGCGTCATCGTCTCGGGCGAAAACCTCGTCGACGCACAGGCGACATACAATTCGCAGAACAACGAGCCGGTGGTTTCGTTCCGCTTTGATTCGAAAGGGGCGGCGCGCTTCGGCCAGGCCACGGCGCAAAATGTCGGCAAGCTGTTCGCCATTATCCTCGACAACCAGGTGATTTCGGCGCCGCAGATCCGCGAGCCGATCCTCGGCGGCACCGGCCAGATCTCAGGCAATTTCACCGCCCAGAGCGCCAATGACCTTGCGGTGCTGCTGCGCGCCGGTGCGTTGCCCGCGACGCTGACGGTGATCGAAGAACGCACGGTGGGTCCGGGCCTTGGCCAGGATTCGATCCATGCCGGCAAGGTCGCCGGCATCATCGGTTCTATCCTCGTCGTAGCCTTCATGTTCGTCGCCTACGGCTTCCTCGGCTTCCTCGCCAACATCGCGCTGGCGGTGCACGTGGCGATGATCGTCGGCGTGCTCTCGTTGCTTGGCGCTACGCTGACCTTGCCTGGTATCGCCGGTATCGTGCTGACCATCGGCATGGCGGTCGATTCCAACGTGCTGATCTACGAACGCATCCGCGAGGAGCGACGCGCCGGCCGCTCCGTGATCCAGGCGATCGATACCGGTTTCACCAAGGCGCTGGCGACCATCGTCGATTCCAACATCACCTCGCTGATCGCCACCGTGGTGCTGTTCTATCTCGGTACCGGGCCGGTGAAGGGCTTTGCCATCACCTACGCCATCGGCATCCTGACGACCGTCTTCACCGCCTTCACCTTCACCCGTCTGCTGGTCTCGATCTGGCTGCGGCGTGCTCGCCCGAAGGAATTGCCGAAGGCACCGGTGACCTTCGTTCCGCCCGGCACCAAGATCCCCTTCATGGGCATCCGTCGCTGGACGTTCACGCTCTCCAGCGCACTGTCGATCCTGTCGGTGGTGCTGTTCATGACCGTCGGCATCAATTACGGCATCGACTTCAAGGGCGGTTCGCTGATCGAGGTGCAGGCCAAGAGCGGCAATGCCGATCTTGCCGACCTCCGCGCGCGGCTGACCGAACTTAACATCGGCGAAGTCCAGGTGCAGCAGTTCGGTACGCCGAACGACGTGCTGATCCGCGTCGGCACGCAGGATGGCGGCGAGAATGCCGAGCAGACCGTCATCGACAAGGTGCGTGGCGAGCTGCAGGACAATTACGATTTCCGCCGCGTCGAAGTGGTCGGACCGACCGTCTCTGGAGAACTCGCCAAGCAAGGCACGATCGCCATGCTGATCGCGCTGCTCGGCATCCTGGTCTATGTCTGGTTCCGCTTCGAATGGCAGTTCGCGGTCGGCGCCATCGTGGCGACGGTGCACGACGTGGTCATGACGCTTGGCTTCTTCGTCATCACCGGGCTGGAGTTCAATCAGTCATCGCTGGCGGCGATCCTGACCATCATCGGCTATTCGCTGAACGACACGATCGTGGTCTATGACCGCGTTCGAGAGGATTTGCGAAAATACAAGCGCATGCCGCTGCCGCAACTCCTGAACAACGCCATCAACGAGACGCTGTCGAGAACGACGCTGACATCGGTGACGACGATCCTGGCGCTGCTGGCGCTGGTTCTGTTCGGCGGCGAGGTGATCCGCTCGTTCACCATGGCCATGCTGTTTGGCGTCGTCTTCGGCACCTATTCGTCGATCTTCATCGCCGCACCGCTGCTGATCCTGTTCAAGCTGCGGCCGCAGGCCACGGCCGACGAGGAGAAGCCGGTCAATGGCGGCAAGGCGGTCGCGACCTGACGCGCCGGGTATAACGGTGACCGGCAAAGGCATCGTCATCCGCGAGGCGCATTTTCCAGGCCGCGCGCCGATCGAAGCCTATGGCAATGGCGGGTTCCGCTTTGCCGACATGTCGCATCGCGGTTCGCTCATGTGTCTGCCGTCCGGCATCCATGGCTGGGAACCGGCTGATCCCCTTGTGCTGACGGTGGCGGATTTCGACAGGGTGCTGACCGAGGCCGACAAGGTCGAGATCCTGCTGGTCGGCATGGGCAGGGATCTCCGGCCGTTGCCTGCGGCACTGCGGGCCGCGCTGAAGGCCGCAGGCATTGCATCCGACCCGATGTCGACGGGGGCCGCGGTGCGGACCTACAATGTCCTTCTGGCGGAAGAGCGCGCCGTGGCCGCCGCGCTCATCGCCGTCGATTGACATGTCTCGAAGCGCTGAAATCGTCATGGAGGCGGTGCGCGTCGCCGACCATGATCGTTATCTGACCGCGCTCTACGCGCCGGCCGACAAGCGCGCCCCGCTGTTTTCGCTCTATGCCTTCAATGCCGAGATCGCAGGCATTCGCGATCGCATCCATGAGGCGCTGCCGGGCGAGGTGCGGCTGCAATGGTGGCGCGATGTCATTGCCGCCGGCGGCGAGGCCGGCGCCGGCCATCCCACTGCCGAAGCCTTGAACGCTACGATAGCGACATTCGGTCTGCCGAAGCCGGCCTTCGAGAACATGCTCGATGCGCGCATCTTCGACCTCTACGACGACCCGATGCCGTCGCGCACCGATCTGGAAGGCTATTGCGGAGAGACGGCCGCAGCACTCATCCAGCTTGCGGCGATGGTGCTCGATCCCGGCGAGGCGCCGCGCTTTGCCGAACTGGCGGGCAGGGCAGGCTGCGCGCAGGCGATGACCGGCCTGCTGTTGTTGCTGCCGCTGCACCGCAAGCGCGGACAGTGTTTTGTCCCGGCCGACATCCTGGCCGCAGCTGGATCGTCGCCGCAGGAGTTCGTTGCCGGCGACGGCGGACCCGGCGCCAGACGCGCGGTGGCGGCGATGATCGCGCTGGCACAGGAACATCTTTCCGCCTTTGAACAGGGCGCGTCGGCTGTTCCGGTCTCGCTGCGCCCGGCATTCCTGCCGCTGGCCCTGTCGCGTGCCTATCTCGGCAAGATGGAGAATGGCTCGCCGCTTGATGGTGTTGCGCGGCTGTCGGCCTTGCGCCGGCACTGGCTGTTGCTGCGTCGTGCGGGCAAGGGCTGGCCGGCACTTTGACGTAAACGTCAATCATGTTAAGACGTCCCGCGCCAAAACTGTTGCCGAAGACAACAGACCGGCCGGAGGAGATCAATGAGCTTACCTGTACTGGTCGCGATCGTTGCCTTTGGCATCGCGCTGTCGGTTGCGGCGGTGCATTTCACCGGCGGCAGCAAGACGGCGACGCTTGCCGACGCCGATCAGGCAATGAGCCGATTCGCCGAGGATTTTCCCGAAGAGATCGCAACGGTGGTCCGCCTGACAGCGGATGCCAAGACGGCGTTTCTGGATATCGGGCGAGGGCGCTTCGGAATCGTTCACAGCATAGGCGACTGCTTTTTGACCCGCATCGTCACGTCTCGAGATGTCGCGGTTTTGAACGCCGAAGATGCGAACACGGTCTCGTTCCGGCTCGCCGATTTCACTTGGAAGGGCGGCCGCTTCCGCTTTGCCAGCGCAGTGGATGCGCAAGGCTTGCTCGAAGCGCTTGAGCCGCAACATTCAAATTCCGCCAGGCAGGCCGCGTGATGGACAGCTACAATTTTCCGCAGGTCACCCAGCTGGCCATCCCGTTCTTCGTTGTCGCGATCCTGATCGAGCTTTGGCTGGTGCGCACCGGCCGCGCCAGGGGTTCGTTCGAAACGCGTGACACGTTGACGAGCCTGATGATGGGCACCGGCAATGTCGTTGCCGGGCTGCTGCTTGGCGTCGTGTCCTACTGGGCGTTGCTGTGGCTCTGGCAATTCCGCGTCTTCAATCTCGGCCTGTCGGTCTGGGTGTTCCTTGCCGCCTTCCTGCTCGATGATCTGCGCTACTATGTCTATCACCGCATCGCACACCGGGTGCGCTGGGTGTGGGCCGAACACGTCAACCACCATTCCAGCCAGCACTACAATCTGTCGACGGCGCTGCGGCAGAGCTGGACGGGCCTGTTCACCTTCATGTTCGTGCTGCAGGCGCCGGCGGTGCTGCTCGGCTTCCACCCCGCGGTGATTGCCTTCACCTTCGGCTTCAATTTGGTCTGGCAATTCTGGATCCACACCGAGACCATCGGCAAGATGTGGGGCTGGTTCGAGTTCGTCTTCAACACGCCCTCACACCACCGCGTCCACCACGCCACCAATCCGCGCTATCTCGATGCCAACTATGCCGGCACGCTGGTCATCTGGGACCGCATGTTCGGCACCTTCGTCGGGGAACTGGAAGAAGACCGGCCGCGCTACGGCATCGTCAGGAATCTCGGCACCTTCAATCCGCTGAAGGTGGCTTTTCACGAGTGGATCGGCATGTTCCGAGATGCCTTTGCGCCAGGTCTTTCGCTCAGCGATCGCCTGAACTATCTGATCAAGCCGCCGGGCTGGAGCCATGACGGCTCGCGCGAAACCTCCGAGAGTCTCAAGGCCGCCTATGTCAGGCGAAATCCGAGCGAAGCGGGGAAGCCGGGATTGCCGGCAACGAGGGTCGAGCCGGCTGAATAGCTGTTCCATCGCGATTGCTATGAGGGCGCGCTCGAACCACCATCACGCATCAGCGTTTCGTAGTCGCGACCGCCGTAGAAGATGTTAACGATGCGGACGACAGCATCATCAATGATGTAAGCGACAAGGGCAGAGTGCTCGAACGGAACCGTTCGCAATCCTGGCACGATGTCGTCGCGCGATCGGCCGCCACGCGGTGCGTCGCCGATGCTCTGGCAGCGGTCTTCGATGCGCAAGGTGAACTTCAGCGCGACGTCAGGACTTCCACCGGCGTTGACGATATGTCTGAAAATGGCGGCCAGATCGGTCCTGGCACTTTCGCCATATTCAACCTTAAGCCGCTGAATCATCGCTGCGGCTCGAATATTGAGCGGCGAGCTCCCGAAGATGGTCGCGAACCTTTTCTCCCGAATGGCTCGGCCTCGTGTCCTCGATCGATGCTTTCACTCGTGCCCTGATCGACGCCATGCGTTCGGCATGCTCATCTTCCTCGCGCTGGAAGGCGCGAAGGGCGGCGCGGATGACCTCGCTCGCTGATCCGAAGGAGCCGTCCTCGACTTTCTCGCGGATCATGCGTGCCATGGCTGGCGTGACTGTGACAGACAGTTTCTCGGCGGATTCCATGGATGCGTCTCCCGGCATAAAGTAGGATACTATCCCCCTTCGTGCCGGGTTACAATCAGAACGCGAAGCTGTTTATTCCGCCGCCTCGGCCGTTTCCGTCTGTGCCGGCAGCCCCAGCCATTGCCGGCAATCGGCACGTGCGCGCGAGGTGATGGCATGCCGCTTGGCAACAGTCTTGTCCTTGCCGCGCATGCGTTTGCCCTCGGTCTTCGGGGCTTCGACAGGCGGGAACAGGCCGAAATTGACATTCATCGGCTGGAAGGAACGCTTTCCCGGTTCGTCATCGGAGACGATGTGGCCGCCGGTGATGTGGTTGAGTAGCGCGCCGAAGGCGGTGGTGAGCGGCGGCAGCGACGGTGCGTGGCCGAGCCGTTCAGCTGCGGCAAAGCGGCCGGCAAGCAGGCCGATGGCCGCACTTTCGACATAGCCTTCGCAGCCGGTGATCTGGCCGGCGAAACGCAGGCCGGGCCGCGACTTCAGTTGCAGCGAGGCGTCCAGCAAGGTCGGCGAGTTGATGTAGGTGTTGCGGTGCAGGCCGCCGAGGCGGGCGAAATCGGCGTTTTCGAGACCCGGTATGGTGCGGAACACGCGGACCTGCTCGGCATGCTTCAACTTGGTCTGGAAACCGACCATGTTGTAGAGCGTGCCCAGCGCATTGTCCTGGCGCAACTGTACCACGGCATAGGCCTTTACCGTCGGATTGTGGGCATTGGTCAGCCCCATCGGTTTCATCGGTCCGTAGCGCAGCGTCTCGACGCCGCGCTCGGCCATGATCTCGATCGGCAGGCAGCCGTCGAAATAGGGCGTGCCTTCCCATTGCTTGAATTCGGTTTTCTGCCCGTCGACCAGCGCTTGCACGAAGGCTAGGTACTGGTCCTTGTCCATGGGGCAATTGATGTAGTCCTTGCCGGTGCCACCTGGACCGACCTTGTCGTAGCGCGACTGGAACCAGCAGGTATCCATGTCGATCGTGTCGAAATGGATGATTGGCGCGATGGCGTCGAAGAAGGCGAGCGCATCGGCGCCGGTCGCTTCCGCGATCGACTGGGCAAGCCCGGGGGCGGTCAACGGACCCGTGGCAACGATCGCCTGGTCCCAATCCGTCGGCGGCAGACCAGGCACTTCCTCGCGCCGGATGGTGATCAGCGGGTGTGCTTCGAGTTTTTTCGTCACGGCATCGGCGAATCCGTCGCGATCGACGGCCAGCGCACCGCCTGCCGGAACCTGGTTGGCGTCGCCTGCGCTCATGATCAACGAGCCGGCCAGCCGCATTTCGGCGTGCAGCAGGCCAACGGCGTTGTTGTCGGCATCGTCGGAGCGGAAGGAATTGGAACAGACGAGCTCGGCCAGGCTGTCGGTCTTGTGTGCATCGGTGCCGCGAACGGGCCGCATTTCATGCAGGATGACGGGCACGCCGGCCTGCGCTGCCTGCCATGCGGCTTCGGAACCGGCGAGGCCGCCGCCGATGATGTGGACTGGATTTTTGCTCATGGACGCCGGAATAATCGCTTGGTGCGGCGATTGCAATTGCCGTGCGCGGCAAACGGCTGCTGATGGGAGCGCCCCCTGAAAACAACAACACCCGCCGGGGGAGGAGGTCCGGCGGGTGTCGTTTTTGGGGTCGACCCTCGGGAGGAGGTGAAGGCCGACCATATTCGTCATCGCCGGGGAGGAGGTCGGCTTCGACGAAATTCCTTTCGCCATTTTAAAAGGGGCGAAACCTCTGGAGCAAAATTCGTTTTGCTCCGGGGAAACAGCGCCCGCCGCGGGAGGAGGTGCGGCGGGCGCCGTTTTTGTGGCCAACCCTTGGGAGGAGGTAAGGGGTGACCGTATTCGTCAAGGTCGGGGAGGAGGTCGACCCTGCCGAAATTCTGGTTAGATCGCCTGGCGGGCGATGATCTTGATTTCGTCGCGGACGATACCGAGATCATGCAGCTGGCGGTTGGAAAGGCGACCCAGCTCGGTAACCGTCTCGCGATAAACGCGCCAGTTACGATAGTTGCGGATCAGGTTCATTGTCGTTCTCTTTTTCAAAACTGGTTCGGACCATTCGCGGTCCGAAAAATTAGACCGCCTTGCGAGCGACGTAAGGAATGTCGCTGCGGCTGATGCCGAGGTCGGTCAGTTCACGGTTGCTCAGGCGGCTCAGCTCGGACACGGTGTCCCTGTAGCGGCGCCAGTTGCGGTAGTTGCGGATCAGGTTCATGGTAGTTCTCGTTTCGTCTTTCTTGCGGATCATTCCGTTTGTGTACGAACCATAAATAGGCGGACCCATATCGATTTAAAAGCGCTATGGCTGCATGGCAGCAATGCAAATTGTGCAATGCAGCATTAACGCGCGTTCACGGACCTGACATAAAGAAACCCGAATCGGAAAATGCCGCTGCGTCAGCGGTTTGACCGGATCGGCTGAAAAAAAGACCGAACTGGGGGGAGATGCAGCATGGCGAGTTATTCGTCGCGGGTCAGGGCGGATATCGCGCGCTGGCAGCAGGCCGGGCTGATCGACGCGGCAACGGCCGATTCGCTTTCGCGCGATGTCGAGGCCAACGAGCGCAAGTCGCTCAACTTCGGCTCTATCCTGGCGATGATGGCTGCCTTGCTGTTCGGCGCCGCCATCCTGATTTTCGTCGCCGCCAACTGGGACGCGATCCCGCGGCTGGCGCGCGTGGCGGCACTGTTTGCCGTCATCCTTGGTGGCTATGTCGGCGGCGCGGTGCTGAAGGCCCGCGACCATGCGGCGATCGGGGAAGCGCTCTGGATCGTGGCGGCTGCGGCTTTCGGCGGCTCGATCGCGCTGATCGGCCAGATGTATCATCTCTCGGGCGACGAGGCCTCGGCTGTGGTCACCTGGGGCGCCGGCACGGCGCTGGCGGCGGTGGCGCTGCGTTCGAACCCGTTGACCATGGCTTCGGTCGGCATCGCCGATGCCTGGCTGTTCCTGAAAGGCTTCGACTACTACAGCCGCAGCGAATTTCCGCATGCCTTCTTGATCATGGCCATCGTGCTGTTTGCCGTCTCGTTCTGGACCCGCAGCCAGGCGGCGCGCCACCTGATCATCCTGTCGGTTCTGTTCTATCTTGTGCTGCTGGTCACCAACCACGACACGCTGCAGGTGGCGATCCCGCTGGTCGTCGTCTCGGCGCTGCTGTTCGCGGCCTCGGTCTTCGCGCCGGATCCGGTCGACCGGGTCGTGCAGCTCGGCGGCCGCTTGCCCTTGCACGCACTGCTCGGCTTCCTCACCGGCCTCGCAATGATCCAGTTCGAACTCGCCGACGAGAGCACTTACAACAGCGGTTTCGCCATCGCTTCGGTGATCGCGCTGGCCGGCATTGTCGCGGCAATCGTGCTGGCAGGACGGGAGAGCCGTGGGCTACGCTGGCTTGCCTATCTCGGCTTCGCCTTCGAACTCGCCATCATCTATGTGGTGACCTTGCAATCGATGCTCGATACGGCCGGCTTCTTCCTTGCCGCCGCGGTGCTGCTCGGCATCCTTGCGATCGTCATCATCCGCGTCGAAAAACGCATGAAGGGTCCAGATGCCAAAGGAGCCACGGCATGATCACCGGGAAAAGGCTTGTCATCTCGGCACTGGTGCTGGCGCTCGTCCAGATCGGCTTCCTGAGCTGGATCATCGCCGGCCGCGCGGCGATCCTGCGCAACGGCAAAGAGGTGCTGCTGAAGATCGAGCCCGTCGATCCGCGCGACCTCCTGCGCGGCGACTATATTATCCTGGGCTACGATATTTCGCGCATACCGGTGAAAATGATCGCCAACATTCCGCCCGACAAACTCTCAAGCGACGACACCACGATAGTCGTCCGCTTGAACAAGGGGTCCGACAACTATTGGCAGCCGACGGCCGCCTGGTTCGGCAAGGCGCCGACGCCCGCCGCTGCCGACGAGGCCGATATATCAGGCCACGTCGCCGAGGGCTGGCACCTTCGCGGCGAAGAGGCGACCATCGCGCCGGACTACGGTATTGAGCGCTTCTATTTGCCGGAAGGCGAGGGGATGGCGATCCAGAACGATATGCGGGTGCGGCCATTCGGCATCCGTCTTGCGCTCGCCGGCGACGGCACCGCGCAGATCAAGGCGCTGGTCGACGGCGACAAGACGCTATTCGAGGAACCACTCTACTAAGTCCCTTATTTCCAGTGGTGTGAAGCATGCCAGTTAGCCTGTCGAAGCGTGACGACATCAACCTCGACACTGTTTTCCGCGTCGCCTGGAAGAAGGACACGGTGGCGATCGGCGAGAAGGCCTTGCAGCGCATCGCCGAATGCCGCGCCTCGTTTCTCAGGCTGATCGAATCCGATCCGCCACCGGTCATCTATGGCGTCACAACCGCCATGGGGGAATTGGCAAGCCGAAAGCTCGAACCTGACGAGCGTGATCGCCATGCGCGCATCAAGGCGTTTGCCGCCGCCACCTCGTTCGGCGATCCCTTGCCGGATCGCGTGGTCAGGGCGATCGTGCTTGCCCGTCTGACGAATTTCATCGAGGGCAACGCCGCCACAACGCCGCGCATCGCGCTTGCCGTGGCCGCTATGCTCGACGGTGAGCCGATGCCAACGGTGCCGGCCTCCGGCCAGGGCGGCGCCGGTGAGATCCTGGCGCTCTACCCCTTGTTTGCAGAACTTTCGACGCGTTTCGACCTCGAGGTCAAGGAACGCGGCTCGCTGATCAACGGCTCGCCTTGCGCTGCTGCTCTGGTGGCAGACGCAGCGCTCGCGGCGCGCCGCCGGATCCGCATGGCGCAAAAAGTGTTCGCGCTGTCGATCGAGGCGTTTCGTGCCCCGCTCGAACACTATGACGCCGCCCTCGATACGCTCTGGGGCGATGAGCATGAGGCCGCGGCCCTGCAGGGTTTGCGGGAATTTCTGGTTGGCGCCGGCGATGGGCGACGCAATTATCAGGCGCCGGTCAGCTACCGCATCGTGCCACGCATGCTCGGCCAGGCGCATCGTGCGCTGTCGTCGGCCGAGCGGGCAGCCAATGTGTCGCTGGCCTCGATATCGGACAATCCGGTCTACATCCCGCCCGACGATGCACATCCGCTCGGCCGCTGCATCTCGACCGGCGGCTATCACAACGCCATGGCGACGCCGGCGCTGGATGATCTGGCGGCGATATGGGCCGACATCTGCCTGCTTTGTGATCGCCACGCCTCCAAGCTGCTCAACGGCAAGGTGTCGCTGCTGCCCGATCTTCTGATGACCGGACGACACTCGGCCGACAGCGACGGCCACGGCAATGTCGGCTACGTGCCGATGGCGATCACCGGCTATCTCGAGCAGGCCAAGCTGGCGGCGCAACGTACCTTCATTCCGGGCACGGAATCGGCCGGTGCGGGGCAGGACGACGTCGCCACGACGGCATTCTTCGCATGGACCAAGGAAGCGACCGCCGGCCGCTGCGTCGATGCGGCCATGGCGATGCTGGCGATGATCGCCTCGCAGGCGCTGCACGTCACCGAACGGACGCCGCCGCCGGCACTGCGCTCCTTCGTCGATCAAATCAGAGCTATCGTGCCGCCTGTCGGCGAGGATCGCGTGCTGGGGCCGGAACTTGCCAGGTTGGCGGAATGGTTCACACAGAAAGTGTTCGAGGCGTAGAGATGCGAACAAGCCGTGGCTGGTGAAATTGGTGCGCCTGAACGGATGAAATTCGAACCGGTCCTCCTTGGCCAAGGCTTCGGAGGACGCTCCTTTGTCTAAAGCGGTGTCGCGCCTTCAGGCGACCCGCTTCAGGTCTTTGTCTTTGTGCATGTCGCTCTCCCAAAACCGAGGTCACTTTGGGCGATATGCACTAACGAGCTTCAGGTGGCTCGCCACTCGAAGCTCGAAGAGCGAAGGCTGGTGCGGACGACGGGAATCGAACCCGTACGATCAGAGATCGAGGGATTTTAAGTCCCTTGCGTCTACCAATTCCGCCACGTCCGCAGGCCAGCCCTTTTCAGACGCCAGACAGAGGCCGTCAAGTCGTGTTGTTGAGCGTTCGACGAACGTGCAACCAGACCGGGCAACTTGATGATACTGGCGCGATCACGGAATTATCGGCGGGGCGGGTAATGGTAGGATGCGTGTGGTGGATTTGATCTGCCAAGGCCGGCGCCTCTCAGGCCCAACCCATTCCCCCCGCCCACTGGGAGCGTCGGCCACCCTTCCATGAAAGAGCCCTTTGAGTGGTTGCCTGGTCCGGCAGCGTCGCGATTGTGGCCCTGCTCAGAACTTGTAGCTCAAATTGATGCCTACCGTGTTGAGCTTCACGTTCTGATCGCGATCGTTGAAGGGTTCCGCCACGTCGTAGTGCTCGGAGCCGAAATCATAGTAGCGATACTGTGCGCCGACGACGAACTTGTCGGTCAACGCGTAGTCGACGCCGGCACCCACGGTCCAGCCGACATTCGTGCGCGTGCTGGCGAACGCCGGACCCGCGACTTGCGATGTTTCGATGCCGGCAAAGGCGACGCCGCCAATGCCATAGACCAGCAGGCGATCCATGGCGTAGCCGGCCTTGGCGTTGACCGACCCGAACCACTTGATGTCGGTGCCGAATGTGCTTCCCAGCGCCGATACCGTCGTGCCGCCGACCGAGGAATAGTTGAGGTCCGCCTCGGCGCCGAGCACCGCCTGGTTGAACTGCCACAGGCCTGCGACATGGCCGCCGACAAAACCGCCGTCAATGTCGGGCGCGATGGAAAACGGCGCGCCTTCTGTCACCGATATATCGGATTGGCCCCAGCCATAGCCGGCCTGCAGACCAGCGTAGTAGCCCGTCCAGTCGAAGCCGGGCGCGGTCATAGGCACGTCGACCGTTGGGTCGGCTGCAAAAGCCGGCACGGCCAGAACGGCGAGAAAACCGGCACTTGCGACTATCAGTCGACGCATCGAACTCCCCAAATGACGATTCAGAAAGATCCTCGCCAGAAGGATAACCGCATTCGCCGCAATCGCAATCCCCCTGTCGCCGCACAGAATCCTCTATTTGGCGTCGATGAAGTCCAGCACAGCCTGGTTATATTCATCCGGCGCTTGCAGCATGGCGAAATGACTGGCGTTGGGCAGGATAATCAGCTTCGCGCCCGGGATGGCGGAGGCGATATATTCGGTGTGTTCGCGCTTGATCGCTTCATCATGGTCGCCGGCAACGATCGCCGTCGGCGTGGTTATCTCAGCGAGCTGCTCCTTGGTCCACGCCGGCTCGGTCTCCCACATATGGCTCATCTGCGCCACGAAGGCGTCATACTGGTCCGGTGTTTTCGACATCTTCTTGTAGTCGCGGCCGGAGCGGTCGATGTAGGCGGCAAAGGTCTTGTTGGTCATCACGCCCGGATCGACGCCGTCGGTGGTTACGTTGGCGGCTTGCGCAAAGAGCCTTGTCAGCCGCTCCGGA
Organism: Mesorhizobium sp. M0088; assembly: GCF_040322895.1. NCBI lineage: Bacteria > Pseudomonadati > Pseudomonadota > Alphaproteobacteria > Hyphomicrobiales > Phyllobacteriaceae > Mesorhizobium > Mesorhizobium sp. M0088. The sequence continues at coordinate 86,026 of NZ_JAMYUI010000009.1, read as the reverse complement.
TGATGCAGTGCGATGTCGATACCGATAATTCCGCCATCGCTCCAGCCGACGAGCGCGGTCTTGTCGATCTTCAGGTGATCGAGCAGCGCCAGATAGTCCGACGCCATCAAGTCATAGCCATAGGGCTGCTCGGTGCGGGTGGAGCGGCCGTGACCACGGCTGTCGGCGACTATCACCTTGTGCGTCTTGGAAAACGTGGCCACCTGGCTGGCCCAGATGTCGGCGTGGCCGAGGCCGCCATGGATGAGCAGCACGGGGTCACCCGCTCCGAAAACGGCGTAGTACATCTGGATGCCGTTCACCGGCGCATATCCGCTCTGATCGGGTTTGGGCATGGCCGCAGGCTCCGGCAAGGTCTGCCAACGTTCCTCAGCGGCGGCAAAAGCGCTCGAGGCGGCGAACAAGATGACGATGGCGAACACTTTGCAAAAACGGGTCATGTTTTCCCCTTACGGCTCGGTCCGTAGCCAGCATCGCGCTTTGGCCAGATTAGTCAACAAGCTCAGTCTGCCGCGGTGTGTTGGCCCGACGGCTCTGGCGGCGCCCGCCGACATTTGCGAGACTGCCGACAACCGAAGGAATCGCCAATGACGAAAGCAACGCCCGCAAAACCCAGACCGTGGACCGAGATGGCGACACATCTGGTCGATGTCGCCATGGGGCGCAAACCCGCTGACCTGGTCGTCCGCAACGGCCGTTGGGTGAACGTGCATTCGGGCGAGATCATCGCCGGCACCGACATCGCCATCGCCGGCGGTCGTTTCGCTTATTGCGGGCCGAACGCCAGCCATGCCATCGGCCAGGGCACCAAGGTGGTCGACGCCGGCGGGCGCTATCTGGTGCCCGGCCTCTGCGACGCGCATATGCATGTCGAGAGCGGCATGGTGACGGTGACCGAGTTCTGCCGGGCCGTTATTCCGCACGGCACCACCTCGATGTTCATCGACCCGCACGAGATCGCCAATGTGCTTGGCCTGCCCGGCGTGCGGCTGATGCATGACGAGGCCGTCGCCATGCCCATCAACGTGCATGTGCAGATGCCGTCTTGCGTGCCCTCGGCGCCCGGGCTGGAACATGCAGGCGCCGAGTTGACGGTCGCCGATGTCGCGGAGGCAATGAGCTGGGAAAACATCATCGGTCTTGGCGAAGTGATGAATTTCCCCGGCGTCGCCGCCAACGATCCGGTGATGTCGGGCGAGATCGCGGCGACGGTCAAGGCAGGCAAGACGGTCGGCGGCCACTATGCCTCGCGCGATCTCGGCCTGCCGTTCCATGGCTATGTCGCCGGCGGTCCCGAGGACGATCATGAGGGCACGCGCGCCGAGGATGCCATCGCCCGTGTGCGCCAGGGCATGAAGGCGATGCTGCGGCTGGGCTCGGCCTGGTACGACGTCGCCTCGCAGATCAAGGCGGTGACGGAGAGCGGGATCGATCCGCGCAACTTCATCCTGTGCACCGACGACAGCCATTCCGGCACGCTGGTCCAGGAAGGTCATATGGACCGCGTGGTGCGCCATGCCATCCAACAGGGGTTGAAGCCGGTGACGGCGATCCAGATGGCGACGCTCAACACCGCTCAGCATTTCAGACTGGAGCGCGAGATCGGTTCGATCGCGCCGGGCCGGCTGGCCGACCTGCTGATCGTCTCGGATCTCGCCGCAATGACCATCGACGAGGTCTATGCACGCGGCGTCAGGCTGGCCAAGGGTGGCAAGCTTGAAGTCGACATCCCGGCCTATGATTACCCCCGGACGGCGAAGAACACCGTCAAGCTCGGCAAGAAGCTGAAGGGCGGCGACTTCGATATCGTTGCTCCCAAAGGCGCCAACGAGGTGCGGGTGCGTGTTATCGGCGTCATCGAGAACCAGGCGCCGACGCGCGCGCTGGAGGCCGATCTGGCGGTCGAGGACGGGCTGGTCGCCATGGACCGCCGCAACGACATCTGCCAGATAGCGCTGGTCGAGCGCCACGGGGGCACGGGCGGCGTCACCAACGCCTTCGTTTCCGGCTTCGGCTATATGGGCGACTGCGCCATGGCGTCCAGCGTCGCGCATGACGCCCATCACATCATCTGCGTCGGCACCAACAAGCAGGACATGGCGTTGGCCGTCAATCGCCTGGGTGCGGTCGGCGGCGGCGTCGTGCTGTTCTCCAAGGGCAAGGAACTGGCGCTGGTCGAAATGCCGATCGCCGGGCTGATGTCGGACGAGCGGGCCGAGATCGTCGCGGCCAAGGCAGAGAAGCTCACCGAGGCGATGCGCAAGATGGGCTGTTCGCTGAACAACGCCTACATGCAGCACTCGCTGCTGGCGCTGGTCGTCATTCCCGAACTCAGGATTTCCGATGTCGGCCTGATCGACGTGACGACATTCCAGAAGGTCGATCTGTTCGTCTAGGATTGTTGATATTCAGGCCATGCCCGGCGGGCAATCGCTTCAGGTTCGAATTCACCTTTGCCGAGCGTCGGCGCCGCCCCTCATCGCCCTGCCGGGCACTTCTCCCCGTATACTGACGGGGAGAAGGGGCTGGCCGCAACGACTGTCCTCTTCTTGCAATGCTGGTCATTGGCGAAACCGGTGATAATAGCGCCCCTCTCCCCGTCACTATACGGGGAGAGGATGCCGGCAGGCAGGTGAGGGGCAGCGCCGACTTCGACACCTGATGGTCTCCACCAGGAAGCTGCCCCCGGCTACCCGCCGGTGGCGATGGTCAGCACCTTGAACGGCGTGGTGATGACGATTTCCGCGACCGAGCCGACGGCCTTGCCGAGGCCCTGGCCGAGATTGTTGAGCTGAGTCGGGACGGGCTCGTCCGAGGCAAGGCCGGCAGGCGCCCGCAGCCGGTCGCCCAGCAGTTGCACCAGCATCGGGTTGTCGGCGAATTTGGCGTGGTTGAGGCGGTCACCGCCCTTGGCCTGGGAAAGGTCGACCACCGACACGCCATAGCTGGCGAGGTCGGCCGCATCGCCGTAATCGCCGACGCGCGGCTTATCGCCCGAGATCAGGGAGGACAGCTTGAGAGCCCGGTCATCCGCCGAGAGCAGGATGGCGAATGGCTTGTCGGGTTTGCCGTAACGGATCATCTGTTTCTTGAACACGTCGACATCGATGTCGGGCGAGGCCAGGATGACGTAACCGAGTTTGTCGTCGAGATCGCGATCGCCGGTGATGGCAAGCTGGCGCAGAGCCTCCATGGTCACCCAGGTCCCCATCGAATGGGCGATGATGTCGATGCTCTTGACCTTGGTCTTGGCCAGCATCCTGAGCGTCGCCTCGAGGTCGTCGCGCGCTGCGTTGGCGCTTTCCTTGTCGTAGATGTAACCCGTGGTCTTGCCGCTCGAAGCCCATGAGAACAGCACCGGGGTGCCGGGATATTTCGTGTCGTGCGCGATCTGCGTCAGCCGGTAGATGCCGTCATCGAAGCCGTTGTTGAAGCCGTGCACGAAAACCAGCGCACGGTCGCCGCGCATGGCGATGTCGGCGCCGACCGCCTTGGCGAACTGCGGCGCGCCTTCATAGAAGGTGACGTCCTTGGCGGTGAAATCCTTGGCCGGGTTGCTGTTTGCCGATCCCTTGGCCCGCTCGATGGCGCCGACCTGGTGGTTTTTCGGGACGGTGACGTCGACACGGGCAAAGCTGGTGGTCAGCGAGCGATCGCCGTCGAACACCTGTCGCGGGTCCTTGGTTGCCCTCTGGCGGGTGGTGGCGACGAAGATTTCATGCGTGGCCGCGATGTCGGAAGCGGGCACCGTGACAGTCGTCTTGTTGAGCAGGTCGTGCGTTTTGCCGCCGGCGCAGCCGGTGACAGCGAGCGCCAATGCAACGACGAGGTAGCTCTTCGAACGCACGGTCACACGCAGGCTCCCGCAAAAGGGGACGTCAAACGAGTGACGTCGCTGGCTATTCCGATAAGGCCAGAGACCGGCGCGGTCCAGTTCAAAGTGAATCCACACGTCCGCGATGCCGGGCAGGCACGGCGAAAACCGCGGGACCGCACCTATTGGCCAAGCAGGCTGATGCGGTCTGTCACGTCACGGTCGCTGGCAAAGCCGTCATCCTCGCGCAGCCGCTGGCCGATCATCTTCACCAGCGTTGGATTGTCGGCGAACTTCGTATGGTTGAAGCTGTCCGATCCCTTGACCTTGGACAGGTCGACGACCGACACGCCATAGGAGGCGAGATCGGCGGCATCCTTGTAGTCGCCGACGCGCGGCCGGGATCCGGCGATCAGGCCGGAGAGCCGCAGCGCGCGGTCGTCGTCCGACAACAGCAGGATGAACGGCTTGTCGGGCTTGCCATAGCGCCGCATCTGGCTCTTGAACACGTCGACATCGATGTCGGGCGAAGCCAGCACCACGTCGCCGAGCTTGCCGCCGAGATCGCGGTCGCCGGTGATGGCCATCTGCCGCAGCGTTTCCATGGTGACCCAGGTTCCGAGCGAATGCGCGACGATGTCGATGCGCCGCGCGCCGGACTGCTCCAGCATCCTGAGCGTCACCTCCAACTGGTCGCGGGCAGCGCTGGCGCTTTCCTTGTCATAGACGTAGTCGGTGGTCCTGGCACCCGATGCCCAGGAAAACAGCACGGGCGTGCCGGGATAGCCGGAATCATGGACGATCTGGGTGAGGCGATAGACGGCGGCATCGAAGCCGGTGTTGTAGCCATGCACGAAGACCATGACGCGGCCGCCACGCGCCGCGATGTCGGCGTTGAGCGCGCTGGAGAATTTCGGCTGCGTGTCGTAGCCGACGACCTCGGAAGCCATGAAATATTTGGCCGGGTCGTCCGACTTGCCGCGCGAGCGGCGCTCGATCTGGCCGGGCTTGTGAAGCCCCGGAACGGTGACGTTGACGCGGGCATAGTTCAGCGTCGCCGAGCGTTCGCCGTCGAAAACCTTGTTGGGATCGTCGGATTTCTTGCGCGTCGTGGCGATGAAGATCGAGTGGTTGCCGGCGATCTCCGTCACCGGCGCGGACACCATGGCGCTGCCCAGCAATTCCTGTGTTTGCTGGCCGGCGCAGCCGGCGACGAACAAGGCCAGGAGAACGGTGAAAATCTTCTTCAAAGGCACGCCTGAATTTCCAACTCCGGCCGAAAGGCCTGTCTATCCTCACGATACCTCCCGGACAGGCAGAGTGCGGCAGAACTAAGTCATGTCCAGTCGAAATGTGATCGGCGCGCCGCTGCGGCCATCGCAGTGTTGCGCGAATGCCAAAATGGCGGGAAACGCCTGCGTGATCCGCGCAATGAGCGGCGTCGCCGCCGGCTCTCCAATTCCCGCAGAGATAGCGGTTTCAAGCCGCCCGGTGCCAGGGGCATGAGAATGTACCCACAAGTAACTGAAAATATTCCGCAAAATTTCCGCTCGGAACGACGCACATGATGGACGATGGCGCCACGTAGCCGGATATGCAATAGGCTGGCTCGCGCCGCACCTTGTCCCGGCGCTCAACAACCGAACGTGTGCGACCCGATCAATGATAGAGGTCCGCGGACAGCGTGCAACACAAGGTGGCTTTCCCAAGGGTGGTTTCCGATGAACAGTTTCTCTTCCCGCGTTGCTGCCGCTGCCGCCGCGATCCGCCAGATCTTTCCTGAAACGCCGCTCCAGGAAAACGATTATCTGTCGAAAAAGACCGGTGCGCGGGTGCTGTTGAAGCGCGAGGACCTGTCGCCGGTCCGCTCCTACAAGATCCGCGGCGCCTTCAATTTCTTCCGCAAGACACTGGCGGCCGGCAACGAGGCTGAACTGTTCGTCTGCGCGTCCGCCGGCAACCACGCGCAGGGTTTTGCTTTCGTCTGCCGCCATTTCGGCAGGCGAGGCGTTGTGTTCATGCCGGTGACGACGCCGCAGCAGAAGATCGACAAGACCAAGCTGTTCGGCGGCGATTTCATCGAGATCAGGCTGGTCGGCGATTTCTTCGACGACTGCTATCGCGCGGCCCTGGAATTCACTGGCAGTTCCGGCGCCCATATGGTGCCGCCCTTCGATCACAAGGACATTATCGAGGGCCAGGCAACCGTCGCCTACGAGATCGCGGACCAGATGCCGGGCGCCCGCATGCCCGATATCGTCATGCTCCCGGTCGGCGGTGGCGGACTTGCCGCGGGCGTCACCCATTATTTCGCCGATCAGGGCAGGGAAGCACGCTTCGTCTTCTGCGAACCGGCAGGCGCGCCGAGCCTGCGCGAAAGCCTTGCGGCGGGAAAACGGCTCAAACTCGCCAAGGTCGACAATTTCGTCGATGGCGCCGCGGTGGCCGAGATCGGCCGCGAGCCGTTGCGTCATCTCAAGGATTTTCCGGCCGACACAGTGCGGCTGATCCCGGAAAACCGGCTCTGCGCCACCATGATCGAAATGCTCAACGTCGAAGGCGTCGTGCTGGAGCCGGCTGGCGCGCTGGCGATCGATGCGCTCAAGGATTTCTCCAAGAAGGAGATCAGGGGCAAGACCATCGTTGCCGTGGTTTCGGGCGGCAATTTCGATTTCGAGCGGCTGCCGGACGTTAAGGAACGGGCGCTACGCTTCGAGGGGCTGAAGAAATACTTCATCATCCGCTTTCCGCAGCGGCCCGGCGCGCTGCGAGACTTCCTCGAACTGCTCGGGCCCGACGACGACATCGCCCGTTTCGAATATCTGAAGAAATCGGCGCGCAATTTCGGTTCGGTGCTGATCGGCATCGAAACCAAGGACCGCCGCAATTTCGATCTGCTCAAGGCGAAGTTCGAGGCCGAGGGCGTCCAGTATCAGGACATCACCGACAACGAGACATTGGCCGGTTTCATCATATGAGCGGCAAGGAGGCAGGAAAAATCTTCGTCGCGCTGTTTTCCGGCATCAATGTCGGCGGCAACCGCATCGTCAAAATGGCGGAGCTGCGGTCGTTCTTCGAGGATCTCGGCTTTTCCGATGTCGCCACCTACGTGCAGAGCGGCAATGCCGTGTTCCGGGCGAAGAAGGGCGACGCAGCGACACTGGCGAAACAGATCGAAGCAGCCTTCGAGAAGAAATGGGGTTTTTATTCGCGCATCATGGTGCGCGATCTTTCCTGGTTCGAGCGGCTGGTGAACGAAAACCCTTACCCGGAAGTTGCCGGGGACCATACCAAGCTGCATGCCTATGTGCTGGAGCGCGAGCCGACAGCGGACGAGGTGGCGCGACTGACCGAAAAGTGCACCGGCCCCGAACGCTTCGAGATCAAGGGCGATGTGCTCTACTTGCACGCGCCGGACGGGCTGGGCAAATCGGTGTTTGCCGGGCTGATTCCGCGCACGCTGAAAGTGCCGGGTACCGCGCGCAACTGGCGCTCGGTGCAGGCGCTGCTGGAGATGGCCGCTCCGGCCGGTGGGAAGTAATTCGCCGCCTAAGCTGCCGGAGCGGGTTTCCAATCGAAGGTCAGTTCTTCGCGGAAAGCAAAGCGCTTGATGTGATCGGCGACAACGCCTTCCAGGCGCTCGATCGATCCTGCTTCGTCAGTCGACACCGTGATATGCAGTGTCGCCGCATCGGCATCCATGACGGTACGGCCCATTGAAAGATCGATGGTGCCGTGGGTGGGATCGAACTCGACCGGGAATTTGTGCGCCCAGTGCTTGCACAGCTGCTGCAGGTAGCGGCTGGCATGTTCGGTGGCGACGTCGGCATGGCTGGTCGGCATGGATTCTCCTGGGCAAGCGCCTGTTGCGTGGCCGGGGCACCGGCCCAAGCCTGGCGCCTCAGCCAGACAGATAGGCGCCGCCCCTGGAAAACCAAACGGTACCGGGCCGTCAGCCTGGCATTGTCCGCTCAAGACAGCGTGATCGGCTACCAGCTTCCGGTGTTCGCCATCGAAGCCCAGGGCTCCGCCTTGGCCTTGGCCGGGCCTTTCTGCAGAAGCTCGATCGAGATGCCGTCCGGCGACTTGACGAAAGCCATGTTGCCGTCGCGCGGCGGCCGGTTGATGATGACGCCATTGTCCATCAGATGCTGGCAGGTGGCGTAGATGTCGTCGACCTCATAAGCGAGGTGGCCGAAATTGCGTCCGCCCTTGTAGTCTTCCGGATCCCAATTGTAGGTCAGTTCGACCAGCGGTGCCTTGTCGGCGATGCCGCTTTGCTCGTCTTCGGAGGCCGCGAGGAAGATCAGTGTGAAGCGGCCTTGCTCGTTTTCGTAGCGGCGCACTTCCTTGAGGCCGAGCTTGTTGCAGTAGAAGTCGAGCGAGGCATCGACGTCGGTGACGCGGATCATGGTGTGCAGATAGCGCATGTGATTTCCTCGATAAATTGCGTTGCGGCGCAACATAGGGTCGGCCCTGTCAAAGGGCAATCGTGCGGCGGTGCGCAATGCCGGCAAAGAACAAATCCGGTATTGCCCAAATGAACCGTGAAAAAAGGCACGGCAGGTCTTGCACAGACCGGAAGCCGCAGTGTTAATCTGTTGGCAAGAATCAGTTGCGGTGTTCTTGAAAAAAGGGGGCATTCTTATGGGGGAAAAGGCCTCTTTGACGGGGCGGGACGGACCCCTCGGCGACGCCTTGCAGCGTGACGAAGGCGGCGATGCCGCGGACCTGCTCGAAATAGCCGGCGCCATCAAGTGGTTCGATGTGGCCAAGGGCTATGGTTTCATTTTGCCGGATGACGGCATTTCCGGCGATATCCTCCTCCATGTGACATGTCTTCGAAGGGATGGCTTTCAGACGGCCCTGGAGGGCGCACGCGTGGTCTGCCTCGTCAAACATGGCGACCGCGGATTGCAGGCCTTCCGGGTGCTCTCTATGGACGTCACCACCGCAGTCCACCCGGCCGAGATGCAGGAGCAGCGCACCCATGTCGCGGTGACGCCGGAGAGCGGTCTCGAACGCGCCCTGGTGAAATGGTTCAACCGCACCAAGGGGTTTGGTTTTCTCACCCGCGGCGAGGGCACCGAGGACATCTTCGTCCATATGGAGACCTTGCGCCGTTACGGTATCACCGAGCTTCGGCCGGGGCAGGTCGTGCTGGTTCGTTTCGGGCGCGGCGACAAAGGCCTTATGGCCGCCGAAATTCACCCCGATATGGGGACCTTGCCGGTCTCGCACTAAGGCGTTCCCGGCCGAGGATCTCGAATGGCTTACAGGAACTGGCTGACCGCGGGCGCGATGTGCGCGATTGCCTTCATCGCCGCCGCCGGTGGTTACTTCTATTCCGAAAAGCCGACCTCGGCGGACAGCCGGGCGATGATCCTTCCGGCCGATCCGGCGCCATTGGTCGTGGTGACGAAAGGCGGTGATCGCTCTTTTTCCATCGAAGTCGCCGACACCGCCGCGGAGCGCGAGGCCGGCTTGATGTACCGCCAGGACATGGCGGACAACCACGGCATGCTGTTCGTCTTCGAGGTCCAGCAGCAGGTCGGCTTCTGGATGCACAACACGCCAATGCCGCTCGATCTGATTTTCGTCGGCCAGGATGGCAAGATCCGGGCGATCAAGCACGGCGAGCCGCAATCCGACGCCGTCATTTCGCCCGGCGTACCGGTTCGCTTCGTGCTCGAGCTCAAGGCCGGCACTGCCGCCAGGAACGGCATCGAGTATGGCGACCTGTTGCGTCATCCGGCCGTGGGCACGGTATCCGGCCCCGGCATGCCACCAGCCGACAATGGCGATGCACCCAATGGCGGTGGCGGTTGAGCACACAGGCGGGATCGCAGATGCAGTCTTTCACCCATGACGGCTTCGAGCTTGCCTTCCTCGACCGTCAGCCGGCATCCGGCGAGGGCGATCCGGTGCTGATGATCCATGGCTTCGCCTCGAGCCATTATGTCAACTGGGTGTCGCCCGGCTGGTTCAAGACGCTGAACGATGCCGGTTACCGCGCTATCGCCTTCGACAATCGCGGCCACGGCTCGTCGTCGAAGAGCTATGAGGAGGCCGACTACACGCCGGTCAAGATGGCTTCCGATGCCGCTGCCTTGCTCGGCCATCTCGGCATCGAGCGCGCCCATGTCATGGGTTATTCGATGGGCGCTCGCATCGCGGCGTTCATGGCGCTGTCCGATCCGGACAAGGTGGCGACGCTGGTCTTCGGCGGTCTCGGCATCGGCATGGTCGACGGTGTCGGCGATTGGGATCCGATCGCCGCCGCCTTGCTTGCCGATGATCCGGCCGCCACCAGCCATCCGCGCGGCCGGTCGTTTCGCGCCTTCGCCGACCAGACCCGCAGCGATCGCCGGGCCTTGGCCGCTTGCATCGCCAAATCGCGCGAATTGCTGAGCGAGCAGGATATCGCCCGCATCGCCCAGCCGACGCTGGTCGCCGTCGGAACCACCGACGACATTGGCGGCTCGCCCGATGAGCTTGCAGCGTTGATGCCGAACGCCAGCGCCTTTCACATCGAGGGCCGGGACCATATGCTGGCCGTCGGGGACAAGACCTTCAAGCAGCGCGTGCTGGAGTTCTATGCCGAGAATCCGCTTTGAGCGGACGGCGATGCATCAGGCGGATTTGATGCTTGTGCTCAGTCCGGCGCTCTCGCTGCTTGAACCGACTTCGCCATCACGCACAGCAGCTCGAACATCATCGTCGCGCCGGCGAGCGCCGTCATTCCGCCCAGGTCGAAAGGCGGCGCCACCTCGACGACGTCGGCACCGACAATGGTCAATCCGTCGAGCAGGCGGACCATTTCCTGGGCCTCGCGGGTGGTGAAGCCGCCTAGCTCGGGCGTTCCGGTCCCAGGCGCCATCGACGGGTCGATGCAGTCGATGTCGAAGGTCACATAGATGGGCGTATCGCCGACGATGCCGCGCGCCTCTTGCATGACGCTGGCCGCGCCCCGCCTGACGAACTCCTCCATGTAGATGATGCGAATGCCTTGGGCGATCGCCCAGTCATGTTCGCCGGGTTCGTATATCGAGCCGCGGATGCCGATCTGGACGATGCGCCTGGGATCGAGCAACCCCTCTTCGATGGCGCGGCGGAATGGCGTGCCATGCGTATAGGGATTGTCACCGAAATAACGGTCGTTGGTGTCTGAATGCGCGTCGAAATGGATCATGCCGACGGGCGCCTTGCGGGCCACGGCGCGCAGCACCGGCAACGTCGTCAGATGATCGCCGCCCGCTGCGAGCGGAATGGCGCCCACTGCCACGATCGCCGCGATGCCGTCCTCGATGCGCTTCAGCCCGTCCAGCAGGTTGATCGGATTGACCGAGAGATCGCCGACATCGGCGACGTTGGCGATGCTGAACGGCTCCGTTCCCGAGACGTGATGGGCGCGCCGCATCAGGCTCGACTGGTTGCGGATCTCGCGCGGGCCGTGCCGTGCGCCGGCCCGATTGGTGGTGCCGCCGTCCCACGGAATGCCGACGAGCGCGATGTCGAGCCCTTCCGCGCTTGCCACGGACGGCAGTCTCATGAAGGTCGAAAGTCCGGCGAAGCGAGGAACGGCGGAAGCGTCGATCGGCTGGAAGAAATTGCTGCTCATGGTGTCGGCACCTCAGAAGAATTCACGTTTGACGATTTCCGCAATGCGGGTCTCGCAGTCGTCGAGCAGCCACCGGCCCTTTTCGGCTGATGAGCCCTCGGTCAGCGACAGCACGCCGGATGGCGGCACTTCCTCTGCCGGCTTGGGATAGCGATCATATGGCCTGAACTGCGCCGGCCCGTCATGCAGTGCCTTGCCGAGGTCGACGAGCTCGGGACGCAGCGCCAGCATCATCGAGGTTTCAATGACGCTCGCATGTTCCAGCTCGATGCCGGGATAACCATCGGGGAACACTTTTGCCAGCGTCTCTGTGCGCACCATTTCCCAATGATCGATGCGCAGGATCGTCAGATCCGCCGCACGCTCGCGGCCGATGGCGTCGAGCGCCAGTTCGATGCCTTCGATCGACGGGCCGATGTTCTCGTAGTGGCCGTTGAGGACGACGATGCGCCGGACCTTCTGGCGATAGAGATCGCAGATCACATCCTTGACCAGCAGCGAAAACGTATGCGCCGTGATGTTGATCGTGCCGGGGAAGGCCGGGCCGCCGCCTGTTCTCGGCTGCGAGCGGTTGCCGTAAGCGATGGTCGGCGCGACGAGGCCGCCGACCTGCTTCGCCACTGTCTCGGCGATGGCGGTGGGAAGCACGACATCGACATTCATCGCCATGTGGTGGCCATGCTGTTCGGTCGAGCCGAGCGGCAGGAAGATAGGCGCGCCGGCGGCGATCCTCTTCTCGGCTTCGGGCCATGGCAGTTCAGCGAGGAAAACTCGGTCTTTCATGATCATCCCATTTCAAAGCATCGCCGCGCCACCATTGGCGCCCAGGCATTGTCCGGTGAAGAAGGTGGCGCCGGGGCCGGCAAGGAAGACCACCGCGGAGGCGATCTCATCCGGGCGGCCGATCCGCCCCAGCGGGTGTGTTGTTTCAAGCGCGCGCTGGCTCTCGCTCAGCGCCTCGAAACCGAGAAGCGGCGTGTCTGTCGGCCCCGGCGCCACGGCGTTGACCAGGATGCGAGGCGCAAGCTCGCGCGCCCAGGATCGGGTCAGGCCGAGCAATGCGGCCTTGGTCGCGCAATAGACCGAGGCGCTCGCCCGGCCGAGATAGGCAAGCTCGGAGGCGATGTTGATGATGCGGCCGCCATCGGGAAGGTACGGCAGGACTTCCCGCGCCACGATGATGGCGCCGCGCACATTGACGGCAAACATGCGGTCGACATGGTCGAGCGAAATCGCGCCAAGCGGTGCTTCCTGCAGGATGCCGGCATTGTTGATCAGGATGTCATAGCCGCCGATTCGTTCCGCTCCTTGCCTGACCGCGGCAATAATGTCGGCCTCATTGGCAAGGTCGCAGGCAAGGATCGGGATATCGCCTTCAGATGCCTTGAGATCGAAGCCGAGAACCATGGCTCCGGCGTCCCGTAAGGCGAGCGCGGTCGCGCGGCCGATGCCGCTGGCCGCACCGGTGACCAGCGCGCGTTTTCCGTGCAGCGGGGTTACCAAGGCACTTCTCCCCTGTCGACGCCGAGCGACTGCCCGGTGATGTTGGCCGCGAGATCCGACGCCAGGAACAGGTAGGTGCCGGCCATGTCGGCCGGCTCCATCAGGCCGGGCAGGGCTTGCGCGCCGACGATGTCTTCGAGCAGTGCTGCTTCACTGACGCCGCCTTGCTCGGCCATGCGGCCAAGCGAGCGCATCGATGCTTCCGTGCGGACCCATCCCGGACAGACCGCATTGACGCGGATGCCTTTCGGCCCAAGTTCCTTGGCCCAGGTTTTCGTCAGGCCGATGATGGCGTGCTTGGAGGCGACATAGGCGCCGAACCGCGCTTCGGCGACGCGGCCCCAGATCGATGCGGTGTTGATGATCGAAGCGCCGGCCTGCATGCGCGGCAAGGCGCGCGCGGTGACAAGCGCCGTGCCGATGACGTTGATCTCGATGATGCGCCGGAAGGCGGCTTCGGCCTCGTCGCTGCTGTCAGTGATCGGCGTCATCAGCTCGAGGCCGGCATTGTTGATGAGCACGTCGATCCGGGAGATCGGTCCGAGGGCCGCGCCGACCGCCTCGCGGTCGGCGATGTCGGCCTCCGTGCCTGTGGCGCCCAAGTCGTGGGCCCGTTCGTGCACGGCCGCGTCGTTGGCAATGAGGTGCAGGCTGGCGCCGGCCTGGGCGAAGCCCTTGGCGATGCCGAGCCCGATGCCTCGGCTCGCTCCGGTGATCACGACCGTCTTTCCGGAAAAGGAGAGGCTCATACGACCACTCCGGTTTCGTTGCGGATCAGATGCAGGACCTTGTTGCGCAGCTCGAAGAATTTCTGGGTTTCGCGAATCTCCAGCGGCCGGTCCGGGCCAAGCTCTGCCGCCACGTCGATATCGGCGACGATCGAGGCTGGACGGCGCGAGAACAGGATGATCCGGTCGGCGAGAAATACGGCTTCTTCGACGTCGTGGGTGACGAAGATGATGGTCTTTTCCTCGCGGATCTGGATCTGCCGCAGCTCGACCTGAAGCCGCTCGCGCGTCAGCGCGTCGAGCGCGCCGAAGGGCTCGTCCATCAACAGCACGTCCGAACCCGCGGCGAGCGTGCGGGCTATGGCCACGCGCTGGCGCATGCCTCCCGAGATACGGTTTGGATAGGAGTCGGCAAAGTCTGCGAGCCCGAACAGCTTGAGATAGTGGCTGATACGCTCGGCTCTTTCGGTGGCACCGAGGTCCTTCCTGTAGCGCATGCCGAAGGCGATGTTGTTTTTGACCGTCAGCCAGGGAAACGACGAATAGGACTGGAACACCATGCCGCGCCGACGGTCCGGCCTGACGACCTTTTCCCCACCGAGCAGGATCGAGCCCGAACTCGGTTCGTCGAGGCCGCCGACCATGCGCATCAGGGTGGTCTTGCCGCAGCCCGAGGGGCCGAGGAAGACTACCAGCGAATTGCGCTCGAGGCCAAGGCTGGTGTTTCGCACGACATCGACGGGGCCAAAGGACTTGGCCGTGTCGACGAATTGAACATATCCGGTCATGTCATGCTCCTTACAGATACCGGAACAGCCGGCGGTGAAGCAGGCGCAAAAGCTGGTCGGTGACAAGGCCGATCAGGCCGATGACGACGACGCCGGCCATGACCTCCGGTGTCTTGACGAAGCGCCGGGCCGTCCAGATCACATAGCCGATGCCGGAATCGGCGGCGACGATCTCGGCGATGATCAGATAGGTCCAGCACCAGCCGAGCGTGATGCGCAGATTGTCGAGCAGCGTCGGGCCCATCCAGCGCAGGGCGACGTCGACCATGACCTGGCTCGAATTGGCGCCGACGGTGCGCGCGACCTCGACGAACTCCTGCGGCACGCGCCGCATGTCGTCGGCGACGAGCAGCACGAGCTGGAAGAACGTCCCCAGCCAGAGCAGGAAGATCTTGGTCTCCTCGCCGACGCCGAACCAGATGATCGACAGCGGCACGAGTGCGGGGACCGGCAGGTAGCGGATGAAATCGATCATCGGCTCGAGGGCGGCGCCGACGATCCGGTAGCTGCTCATCATGATGCCGATCGGGATCGCCATGACGGCGGCCAGCAGGAAGGCAATCCAGACACGGGTGGTCGAAACCGCGACGTGCCACAGCAGGTTCTGCTCGGTCAGCATCGTCCACAGGGCAATGACGACGCGGCTCGGCGAGGGCAGGAACTGCGGCGCAATGATGCCCGCGCGCGCCGCCAGCTCCCACAGGGCAATAACGAGCACAGCCGCGGCGACACTGACGGCAAACTCCAGCATCGGCGATGCGCGACCGCGGAAGACAAACAGGCTGCTGAACAAATCATTATCCCCGGATGATCGAAAGAACGGCCGTCACCGGCGCGAGCCGGAATGACATCGCTGCCGACAGCCGAGACAAGCTGCCGGCCCGGCCGCGCGGCCGCTATTTCGCCGGGATCTTGTTGATCGCCGAATTGTCGATCTGGTCGGCCGCCACCAGTCTGTTGTCGGCGGCGCCGTTCTCCAGGTTTAGATCCATCACCGTGTCGAATATCCCGTGCAACGTGCCTTTTTCTCCCGGCTTGCCCATGTAGGCCAGGGATTCTGCAAGCGTCGTGTAGGACAGGCTGGAGTTGACGATGTCGGTCACTTCGGCAGGCGTCAGGCCGAAATGCTTGGACGCCATGTCGGCGAATTTTTCCGGCTCGGCCTTGATGAAATCGACCGCCTCATAGATGCAGCCGAGGAATTTTGCGTATTTGTCGGGGTTCGCCTTGAAGTCGTCGTTGCGGGCGATGATCGCGTCGATGATGATGCCGCGATGATCCTTGGACGAGATCAGCATGCGGGCACCGGTGCGGGTCGAGGCCTTCAGCGCCTGCGACATGAACGGTTCGTAGGTCGCGATCGCGGCGATCGATTCATCGACGAAAACCGCACCCGTATCGGCCGTCGCGATGTCCTTGATCTGCAGATCCTTCAGCGACAGGCCCGCCTGCTTCAGCTCCATCTGCAACAGCAGGCGCGAGGGGATGTTGGGCTCGGCCGCGACAACCTTGCCCTTGAGATCGGCAACCGACTTGATCTTGTCATCGGTGATGACGCCGTCGCCACCGACGGATTCGTCGATCGTTCCGATGATGATGCCGGGCGTCGAGGCGTCGCGCGGGCGGCCCTGATATTCGCCGACCGAGCGCATCTGCATCTCGATGTCGCCGCGCGCCATCGCCGCCATGACGTTGGTCAGGTCATCCTCGAACTTGATGCTGACATCAAGGCCCTTGGCGGTGAAGCAGCCAAGGTCGCTGGCGATATGGACAGGCGCAAATCCCAGCCATGTCGGCGCCAGGATGCGGATCTGGTCGGCGCTGAGGGCAAGCTGCGAACTGGCGAGCAGCAGGGCTGCGGACAAGGCGGTGCCGAGTAACGGTTTCATGATTGTTCCCCAATTTTGTTCCGTACAGGCTCGCGATTTCTGACATTGATGTAAATGAGTTTATTTAGAACGATACATCGAATAACATCGATGTATCGTTCTGTGCATCATGGGGGGCGCCATGCGCCGGCTGGACAATATCGACATCCGCCTGCTGCGCGTTTTCGTGGCGCTGGCCGATTCAGGCGGGTTCGCCGCTGCGCAAATCACGCTCAACCTGTCACAGCCGACGCTGAGCACGCATCTGGCGGAGCTGGAGAAACGCATCGGTGCCCAACTCTGCCATCGCGGGCGCAAGCAATTCCGCCTGACCGAGGTTGGGCAGGCAACCTACGATGCGGCGCAGAAGCTGTTCCGCGACCTTGACGATTTCGGACATCGCATCAATGCAGCCAGCGGCAGCCTGTCGGGCCGCTTGCGGGTCGGCACGTCTGATGGGGTCTTCACCAGTGGCGAACTGGGTATCCAGCACGCGCTTAGCCGCTTCATGGGGCCGGATTCCGACGTCTTCATCGACCTTTCGGTGGGTACGCCGTCCGAACTCGAGCAACAAGTCGCCGATGGCGGTCGCGACGTTGTCATCGGGCCGCTGTCGCAGAAAGCGCCTGGGGTTGTCTATCGCGACTATTGCGGCGAACCGCATCTTCTCTATTGCGGCCGCCGGCACCCGCTCTTTGCGATGCTCGATTCAAGGATCGATCAAGGCGCCGTCGACGCCGCGCGGTTCTCGGTGCGCAGCTATCGGCATTTCGACGACCTCTACCTGGTCGGCCATCCCAAGGCGAGTGCATCGGTCGTGCACATGGAAGCGCAGTTGATGCTGATCCTGTCGGGCAACTTCATCGGCTTTCTGCCGTGCCATTTTGCCGATCCCTGGGTCGCCGCCGGAGACATGCGGGCAATCAAGCCGAGGGCCTATTCGTTCAGTTCCATACACCGCGTCGCCTATCGCAAGACCGACGCCCAGCGCTCGCTTGTTCAGGCGTTTCTCGGTGCATTGTTCGATGCAACGCCCGTGGCCGGATAGGGCGACATGCAAGCGCGCCACCGGCGAAGATCACAAAGGGCTTTGCAGGGCCTGCAATGACCGCGTCATGTTTTCCCTGGCCTGCGGTTCGCAGCGCTGGCGAAACTCTTCAGTGTGGAAGATATGCGGGCGGGCGAGGAAGCTCTTCAAGACCGCACTGCGTCCGGCTCGCCACATCGGCTCCTCCACCCAGTGATACTCGCGCCGCACGGCGCGCTCATAGGCGTCGAAGGCGTCCGGCGCGGCTCCCAGGATCGACAGGTCCATATCCAGGAAAAGACTTGCGTCCCGTGTGGCCGCCGCGTCTTCGAACGGCGGCACCTGGTGCGTGGCGGTGGCGACGATCATTGCCGAGATGCGGTTGAGGCGTGAAGGATTTGCGCGGCCCGCCAGCTTTTTCTCGGCAAGGGCCGCACTTTGCGCCTCATTGTCCTTGGCCTTGCTGTCGTAGATGGCATCGTGGAACCAGATCGCCGCTTCGATCGCCTCGGGGTCGCCGAGCAATTCTCGACAGTCGCCAGCGAGCGCCAGCATTGCCTCGATATGGGAAAGGTTGTGATAGTGGCGGCCTGGCGCCCGGTAGAGAGCCGAAAGCTCGCTTTTCAGCGCGTCGTCGATCAAGGGTTCGTTTTCCATGGCTGCTTGAATTCCCGCGAACCAAATCCATTTGACAAAGCACTAAGGAAAATTGAGTTCAATCGTGCTATGATCTGGCTTATATGTGCGGCCAGGCAACAGGCAAGCACTACAGGCAAGCCAGGCAGGACGCAGGACCAGACGGCGATGAACAGCATCAGCATTTCCCGACACAGCGCATTGAAGCCGGTCGATCCGATCTGGCGTTCGATCCGCGACGAGGCCATGGAGGCTGTCAACCGCGATCCGCTGCTCGCTGCATTCCTTTATTCGACCATCCTCAACCAGGACAGCCTGGAGGAGGCGGTCATTCATCGGCTGGCCGAGCGGCTGGCGCACCAGGACATCGGCTCCGATCTCATCCGCCAGACCTTCAAGTCCATGCTGGCCGACGACAAGGAGTGGCCGACGACGGTGCGTGTCGACATCCAGGCCTATTACGATCGCGATCCGGCTTGCGACCGCTTCATCATGCCTGTGCTCTATTTCAAGGGTTTCCACGCCATCCAGACCCATCGGCTGGCGCATTGGCTGTGGAACCAGGGGCGCAAGGATTTCGCGCTCTACCTGCAGAGCCGCTCGTCCTCGGTCTTCCAGACCGACATCAACCCGGCCGCCCGCATCGGCAAGGGCATCTTCATCGACCACGCCACCGGCCTCGTGGTCGGCGAGACCGCGGTCATCGAGGACGACGTGTCGATCCTGCATGGCGTGACGCTGGGCGGCACCGGCAAGGCCGGCGGCGACCGCCACCCCAAGATCCGCTATGGCGTGCTGATCGGCGCCGGCGCCAAGATCCTCGGCAACATCGAAATCGGCCATTGCTCGAAGATAGCGGCCGGCTCGGTGGTGCTGTCGCCTGTGCCGCACAACAAGACGGTTGCCGGCGTGCCGGCCCGCGTCGTCGGTGAGACCGGCTGCGATCAGCCGTCGCGCCAGATGGACCAGCTTCTGCCGTCGCAGACGATGGATCAGGTCGTCAGTTTCGACATCTGATTTTCACGGCGCCGTCGTCTGCTGTCGGATTCCGGCCGCGGGCAGGAGCGGGCGGTTGTCTCGCCTTATCAGGCCGCTTGCCTTTACATCGCCATTGTCGACGTGCCAGAAGCGCGTTCGAACGAGCAAGCCCGATGATCGGAGAAGACTGTTGAAGCCGGACGAAATCAGAAAGCTGGACGCCTATTTCAAGCGCGTCTTCCAGAACCCCAAGCTCGAGGTCAAGGCACGGCCGCGCAAGGACGATTCGGCCGAGGTCTATGTCGGCGACGAATTCCTCGGCATCGTCTTCAAGGACGAGGACGACGGCGATTACAATTTCTCGATGGCGATCCTCGACATCGATCTGGCCTGAGCCAGCGATTTTGCGCTCGGCCGGCTCCGCCTCGAATGCGGCCGGCCGGCCGGACCTTCCGAGGCTTTCTTAATGTCCTGTTTTCAGGACGCGCCCGGCTTCAGTGGCGATTGCCGCGTCGAGCGCCTGCCAATCGCCCAGAAACTCCCTTGGGAAGCGATAGGTGAGGCTGAGCTCGTCGCCGACCTGGATGTCGCGCTCGCAAGGCGCCAGCGATTGGTCGGCACTTGGTCCGCTCAGGCAACGGGCCACGAACGGCTCCTTGCCGGGGCGATTGCCGACAACCAGCACCTCGTTCAGATAGCCTGATTTCTCGTTGAAACCGTAAATCATGGTGCCGCCAGGCCCGACAATGCCGGGTTGGGTGATCAACGCGCTGTAGATCGGCGCGAAGCGGCCAGTCATGTCACGCGACATCATCTGCTGTTCGAAGGACAGGAAGACGATGCTTTTGGCTGTCCCCGTATGGTTGAAATCATCCCGCGCGGCCTCGCTGTAGCCGTCCATCTGGGGATAGCGCAAATAGAGGTCGAGCCGCGAGGCGATGCCGTCGCGCCGGGCCTGGGCGAACCGGATGGCGTTGGCCGGGACCGTGATGACATTGTTGCCGATCACCACCTGGTGCATCGTTGCGTCGTCGGTGTATCCGGCCATGGCGATCGAATGGCCAAACCATTTGCCGGCAAGGCTGATCGCTGCTGAAAGCAGGGCCAGCGCCGCGAATCCGTAGAGCACCCGCTTCATCAGCCTGGAATCGACCACGGTGAGTTCGTTGGCGAGCGCTGCCTGCTTCATCTCAGTCCTCGGATCTCGGGCCGCCCGTCCGCCTCCAGTGTCCCTGGGCGGCACACATCGCACGGCACGGCTCTTGCAGCCTGCGTGGAACGACTGTGCAATTTCATGGTAAATGGAAAGTTAAGATGGGACCGCTGGAACTCACACTCTTTGCTTTTGCCGTCGGGTTGACGGCCTGCGGGCTGGCCGGATCGGCTATGGAACTGGTGTCGGGCCGCAAGGTCGCCTTCACCGAACCCTATGTGTCGCCGTCACATGTCTTGCGCTCGCTGCTCGCCACGGCCTGTGCCGGACCCTTCATGCTGGTCAATGATGCCATCGATGCCCGGCGTCAGCGCCGCATTTCAACGTTGGCGCTGATGTCCTGCGGCTGCACGGCAATTGCGTGGACTTTGGCGCTGGGCGTCGTCGTGCTTGCCATTGCCTCATGGACGGTCCGTCTCCTAGGGTCCGAGCTGCCAGGCTGAGACGATTCGGAGACCAGAAATGCCGCTTTATGCGATCGATGGAACAGAGCCCAGCTTCGCCGATGCGGATTCGAACTGGATCGCGCCCGATGCGACGCTGATCGGCGACGTCAGGGTCGGACGCAATGTCGGCTTCTGGTTCGGCGCCGTCATCCGCGGCGACAATGAGCCCATCGTCATCGGCGCCGACACCAATGTGCAGGAACATACTGTCATGCACACCGATCCCGGCTTCCCGCTGACGATCGGGGAAGGCTGCACGATCGGCCACCGCGCCTTGCTGCATGGCTGCACGATCGGTGACAACAGCCTGATCGGCATGGGCGCCATCGTGCTGAACGGCGCGAAAATCGGCAGAAATTCTCTGGTTGGCGCCGGTGCGCTGGTCACCGAAGGCAAGGAATTCCCGGACAATTCGCTGATCGTCGGCTCGCCTGCCAAGGCGATCAGGGTGCTGGACGACGCGGCCGTGGCAAGGTTGCGCGGCTCGGCGGCGCACTACGTTGCCAACGGCAAGCGCTTCCAGGCGGGGTTGAAGAAGGTCTGAGGTCAGCCTGGCATTTGCTGGCGGTGGTTCGTAGCGCCCCAACTCACTGTCTGTCGGAGCTGCGCCCGGCCATCGCATCGCGCAGCAAGGAGGCACCGGCTTCAAAGCCGGCAATCTCGGCTTCCTCGATCACGTTCCTGTAGTCATCGATGCGGGTTTCGAGCACCGGGTCGGCGCCCGCCGCCAAAAGCAGGCCGATCGCATCGACACTGCGGATGGCCACCGAATAGTGCAGCGGAGTCCAGTCGTTGACGCCCCGCATGTTGGGGTCGGCGCCAGCTTCGATCAGCACCCGCACGATGTCCAGTCTGTCGGCCCGGTCGGTGGACAGCGCCGCAATGAAGGACGGAAACCCGCCATGATCCCTGTAATTCGGATCCGAGCCCGCATCGAGCAAGGTCGAGATGAAGCCGACGGGGCTCCAATAGATCGCATATTCCAGCGGATGCCCGAGGCCGAGCTCGAACGGCATGCGCTCGTCGAACCAGCGGGAAGAGCCGCCCAACGCCATGCCGAGGCCCTCGAAGTCGCCGGCCTTGAAGGCATCGTCGATAACGTTGAACAGGCGATGGCGCTCGCATCGATCTTCCGGGATTTCCAACATGGCCGTGATCCAGAAGGCGAAACTGACGGCCTATAGTGCCTCGATCTTCCGGGCGTGGGAAGGCGGGACGATTCGACTGAATGAAGATTGCGATCTTCCAGCCTACCGCAAGCTGATTGGTTTTCGAACGGCCTCCGCAAGAAATGGCGGAGCCGGCCCGGGGACGGGGCCGGCTCCTTTCACCCGGTCGTTGGGGACGGGGAGGGTGGGGACTCGACCGGGTTTCTCCTGAAGCGCCTCGCATTCACGCGGCGCGCTTGATCTCTGTTTTAGCGGACGCTGGCGACCGCGTCGGAGCGGCCGTCATTGATCGTCACCCAAACGCCGGAATTCTGGTCCGACTGGCGCTTGAGATAGGTGTAGTCGGTGTCCGTCCAGGACAGGACCTTGGTTTCCAGATTGTCGAGGATGAATTCTCCGAGGCTCGTGCGCACGGTCAGCACTGCGTGGCCGTCGCCATTCGGCTGGCGCGCCACCGTCATCAGCAGATTGCCGGCCGGCACGCCCGCATCCATCAACTCGCGGCGCTTTTCCAGCGCGTAATCCTCGCAATCGCCATAGCCATTGACCGGATAGGCCCAATATTCCTCGACACCGTAGTTTTCCATGTCGGTGCGCGGCTTGATGCGAGTGTTGACCGAATTGTTGATGTTGACGATCGTCGCCCACAGTTTGCGGGTCAGTTCGACCGGCGCACCCTTCGGGGTCCGTTCGCTGCATTCGCCAGGACTGCGCTGGCAGAACTCATAATGGCCAACAGGCTGGGTGGTGCGTCCGCCGGTGTGCATATAGGCCGGTCCCGCGGCATATGCTGATCCCCAAGCGGAAAGCTGCATCGCCATTGCCACCAGCAACAGCTTGCCCCTCGTTTTCTTCATTGTTGTAGTCTCCCCGTTCGAAGGAGACATTGCCACATGCGGATTTATTTGACGCAAAAGCTCGAAGTAGATATTAAGTAAAACTCCAGTAGAATAAACGTAAAATTTGAATCATTTGAGTATTAATTCGTTTGGATTTTGAGGCGCCAATCTCGACGCGCGGAGGGCTGCCAAGCCCCGCCAAGAGTGGCCTAAGCATGCAGGTCATGGCGTCGAAAACAAAAAACCGGCCACAAGGGCCGGTTTCGTGGAGTGTCGCTGTCGGGCCTGCTCAGGTACGTGGCGTGTTGAATTCGGAATCGAGCGTTTCGGGGCGCTGGATCACAGCGAATTCGATGGCGACGCCGTCCTCGAAATGACGCACGACCTGCCCGCGCATGGTGCCAAGCATAACCTGGATGCCAATCGCCGGCTTGACGTCGATCTCGACCGCGGCGCCGGAGAGCGAAAGGTCGATGATACGGCACTGGTACTGGCGGCCGTCGGTGAGCTGCAGCACGCTGGTCGGATTGCGCGGCGCGACGCGCTCGTGGCGGCGATCTTCCGGCAGGTCGAGTTCATGCTTGTTGGCGAGCCAGGTCAATTGCGCGGCCAGCTTGTCCTTCTTGCGATCCGACGCGATGACGGTCATCGCGAAACCGTCCTGTAAGGTGCGGGTGACGACACCTTCGATGCGGCCGATATGATCGATGTAGGCAATGATTTTTTCGCCGGGCATGCCGATGCGGTCGGTGCGAAACGCGACATTGCCCGGTGACATGTCGACGACCTGGCAGGGGTGTTCGGTGCGGTCTTCCAGCATGAAGCGTCCGTAGATTTTAACCCGGACGCGCTGAAAGTTACGCCTTTCAGCTTGGGACGGCGCATAGTCGACCGCCGCTGACCTCATGACTGCCTACACCCCGTTTGGCATCCCGCGCGCCGATGCGAGGAACTTCATCAGAGAAGTACAACAAAGCGGGTTAACAAAGGGAAAAAGCGGGCGCTCCACGGGTTTCCTTTTTGCAGGTCGCGGTGCCAAAACAGCCGCGCAGTTTTGGGCGACGTGCATCAGGCCGCAAAGGGACTATTCCTCGCGCCCGCCATCGAACACGACGAGATGGCGGATGCGGCGCGCCCGGCCGAGTGCCGAGATCGTCTCGGGTGCTCCAAGTTCATCGGGAACGAGCGAGGGAACATCGATCGCCGGGCGATTGTTGAGAAGCTCCTTCTCCGGATCGATGACGCGTATCGAATCGATCAACGCGTCGGTGATCGGATCGGCACCCAGCCAGAAGGGCTTCTCCACGGCACTGATGACGCCCAGGCAGCGCGGATTTTCGACGCCGCCGTCCAGCGGCAGGGCAAGCAGTTCGAACTTGTTGGAACGCCCGTTGCGGCTGAAACCCTCATAGCTGATGAGCACGACCGACTTCTGCTCGAAGACGCCATGGATCAGCCGCGAGACGAGCCGCTGATCCTTCTCGCGCCACAGCGATGGAAAGGAAAACCCCTTGAGTTCGCGGCCGTAGCAGGCGCAAAGCCTGGTGCCGGCCAGCCGGAATACGGCTTGCCCGCGCGTGTCCCGTTCCAGGATAAAGGTGTCGGCCAGCAGCGACTTGATGTCGGCCGGCTCGACCTCCGAGCGCTTCGGGGCAGGACGTCCGTCACGCAGGCGATTCCAATATTGGAACAGCGTGATCGATCCATTCTGGTTCATGCTATGCTGCTCCGCGCATTCTGTCGTCTGATGTCCCATCGGTGAACAGAAGGGCGCCCTCCGATGACCTACATGCGTTGCGGAGCAGGAAGCGTGCCAGCGTCGTTAACACTTGTTCACGGGTCGGGGCCGTTAAGGTTAACAAGTGGTTTACGTTGCATCGTAGCGAGCCCCGTGGCACACAAAAACCACTCCAGAAGCGGTCGTTTCGCGACGATCGGCAGCACTTCAGTCAAGAGTTTTAGGGGAGCAGGGGGCTCGACCAGCCGTTCAAGGGAAACCTTGAACGGCTTCTTTTTTGATTCGCGCCGCGGCGATTCGCGGTTTGCGGTTCGGTCCGTGGTGATCTAGATGCTCGAACCCCGAATCCCGCAGAGTGCAATTTCAAATGAGTGAACCGGCATCTCCCTCGGAAGTCGACCCGTTCGAGGGCGCACCTGAACCGCGGCGCGAGCCGGTGTTCAACCTGCCGCCTGTCGTGCTGGCGGTGATCGGCATCTGCGTCGTCGTCTACCTGTTGCAGCAATATGTGTTGAGCGAATCCCAGCAGATGACATTGCTGTATGACGGGGCCTTCATCCCCGTTCTCTACACCGGGCAATACGGCTTCGACTGGTTCCTGTTTTCGCGGCCCTTCACCTATGCCTTCATGCATGGCGGCTTTGCCCATATCGCCATCAATATGGTGTGGCTCGCCGCGTTTGGTTCACCATTGGCAAACCGTCTGGGAACGCTGTGGTTCGCGCTGTTTTTTGCCGCAACCGGATTGGCTTCGGTCGCGCTTTTCTGGGCGATGCATCCTTATGGTGAGGCGCCGCTGGTCGGGGCTTCCGGTGCGATATCGGGCATGATGGGGGCTGCGGCGCGTTTCGGCTTCCGCACCGACCGTTCGGCCGGCAAGGCCGCCTTCGCCGGCCCTGTGCTGCCGATCGCATTCGTATTGCGCCTGCGCGGTGTCGTGATCTTCCTCGCCATGTGGATGGTCATCAATCTCGCCACCGGCCTGCTCGGGTTTGCCCCAGGGGTAGATGGTCAGATCGCCTGGGAGGCTCATATTGGCGGCTTTGTCGCGGGCTTCTTCGGCCTGCGCTGGTTCGACAGGCGATGGCAGGCGCCCGAGTGGGAGACGACTGACCACCGCACTTGAAATGCAACCGATCACGGCGCACGATGTTCACTCTTACGTGAAGGCCGGTCAGGGCAGGAACCGGCAGGCAAAGCAGAGGAGGACGCCATGACGGTGAAGGCAATTCTCGAGAGAAAAGGCCATGACGTGTTGACGCTCGGGCCGAACGAAAAGCTGAGCGAAGCCATCCGCATCCTGGCAGAGCACAAGATCGGTGCGCTGGTCATCACCAATGGCGATCGCAAGATCGTCGGCATCCTGTCAGAGCGCGACATCGTCCGGGTTGTCGCCCGGGAAGGTGGAGCCGCGCTCGATATCGCCGTGCGTTCGGCGATGACGCCGAAGGTGAAGATCTGCAACGAAAATCACACCGTCAACGAGGTGATGGAGATTATGACCCGCGGCCGTTTCCGCCATCTGCCGGTGGAAAAGGACGGCATGCTCGATGGCATCGTGTCCATCGGCGACGTGGTCAAGCGCCGCATCGAGGATGTCGAGCGCGAGGCCGACCAGATCAGGGCCTATATCGCCACTGCCTGAACGGTGAGGCGAACCGCCGGCCGGAGAACCGACCGGCGGAACCGCGGGCTACCTGTTGTCGAGTTCGGAGCGGACGAGTGCGAGCCCGCGCCGGGTGATGCGGTAGGGGCCGCCTCCCGACGAAGAAACCGCCTTCTTCCGCTTCAGCTTTCGAAACATGTCGAGATCGACGTCCGGATAGTGCCAGCCGTCGCGGGTCAGGCATTTGACGGAGGCGATCCGCTTCTTGTCGTTCTTTTCGATTTCAATGCGTCCGCCCTGCGCGAGCAGGTGCAGGATGCGCTGTTCAGTGCGCGAAATATCCATGTGAGAGTTTTCCGGGAAAACAAAAAATGCCGCCGCCGCGAAGCTTCGCGGCACGGGGTTTCAGGTTTTCTGCCCTGCCTCGCCAAGAGGTCAGGGCCTTACCGGGACTGAGCGCAAGTGGACATCCACTCTCCATTGGAATGGACGTCCTATAGGCGAAAGCGGCTGAGAAGGCCAGTCCGTGGCTTTGCGCTTGTGTTTTTTGGGCGCTTGTCTCACGAAGCGGTTTGCACTAGCGAAGTTGCAAACCAAAATATGCGTAAATGCATAATCCGAGTTCCAATACGCAGGCCACAATGTCCCTCATCGACACCCGCACACCCGACGCCAAGCGCCTTGTTTCCGGTGCCACCGGCGACTGGGAGATCATCATCGGCCTCGAGGTCCATGCGCAGGTCACGTCGGAAGCAAAGCTGTTTTCGGGCGCCTCGACGGCCTTCGGCGCGCCGCCCAACGCCAATGTCAGCCTGGTCGATGCGGCGATGCCGGGCATGCTGCCGGTCATCAACGAGGAATGCGTCAAGCAGGCGATCCGCACCGGCCTGGGGCTGAAGGCGCAGATCAACCACAAGTCGGTCTTCGATCGGAAGAACTACTTTTATCCCGACCTGCCGCAGGGCTACCAGATCTCGCAGTTCAAGCAGCCGATCGTCGGCGAAGGCACGGTGATCGTTTCGGTCGGCCCGGACCGCCAGGGCGAATTCGAGGACATCGAGGTCGGCATCGAGCGGCTGCATCTGGAGCAGGATGCCGGCAAGTCGATGCACGACCAGCATGCGACCATGTCCTATGTCGATCTCAACCGCTCCGGCGTGGCGCTGATGGAGATCGTCTCCAAGCCGGACATGCGCTCGGCCGACGAGGCCAAGGCTTATGTCACCAAGCTGCGCACCATCGTGCGCTATCTCGGCACCTGCGACGGCAACATGGACGAAGGTTCGATGCGCGCCGACGTCAACGTTTCGGTGCGCAGGCCGGGCGGCGAGTTCGGCACGCGCTGCGAGATCAAGAACGTCAACTCGATCCGCTTCATCGGCCAGGCCATCGACTATGAGGCGCGCCGGCAGATCGCCATCCTCGAGGATGGCGGCAAGATCGATCAGGAGACGCGGCTGTTCGACGCCGTCAAGGGCGAGACGCGTTCGATGCGCTCCAAGGAAGAGGCGCATGATTACCGCTACTTCCCCGATCCCGACCTTTTGCCGCTGGAATTCGACCAGGCCTATGTCGATGCGCTGGCCAAGGAATTGCCGGAACTGCCGGACGACAAGAAGGCGCGGCTGATCGCGTCGCTCGGCCTGTCCGTCTATGACGCCTCGATCCTGGTTTCGGAAAAGCCGATCGCCGACTATTTCGAAAAGGTGGCCGCCGGCCGCGACGGCAAGCTTGCCGCCAATTGGGTCATCAACGATCTGCTCGGGCAATTGAACAAGGCCGGAAAAGACATTGAAAACGCTCCGGTTTCGCCCGAGCAGCTCGGTGCGGTCATCGATCTGATCAAGGATGGCACCATCTCCGGCAAGATCGCCAAGGACCTGTTCGAGATCGTCTGGAATGAGGGCGGCGACCCGCGCCTACTGGTCGAGAGCCGTGGCATGAAGCAGGTCACCGATACCGGCGCCATCGAGAAGGCCGTCGACGACGTTATCGCCGCCAACCCTGACAAGGTCGAACAGGCGCGCGCCAAGCCGAGCATGGCCGGCTGGTTCGTCGGCCAGGTGATGAAGGCGACCGGCGGCAAGGCCAACCCGCAAGCCGTCAACGACCTCGTCAAGGCCAAGCTGGGCATCGAGTAGCGCCGTGTTCGTCCGCACCGCAGGTGAACGCGACCTTGCCGCTGTGCGGACGCTGCTGGTGGAAACGTGGCATGCGACCTATGACGCCATTTATGGCGCTGCCAAAGTCACCGAGATCACCGACGAATGGCACTCGATTGCTTCGCTCCGCTCGCGGCTGACGCGGCCGAATTCGGAATTCCTGGTGGCCGATGATGGCAAGCGGATCGGCGGCATGGCTTTCGCCGCCGCCACCGCCGATGCGAAAATCATCCTGCTGAACCAGCTCTACGTCCATCCGGACTGCCAAAGGCGCGGGACCGGGCAAGCACTGCTCGACGAGGTCGAGGCCAGTTTCCCGGAAGCGCGAACGCTGCGCGTCGAGGTCGAGGAGGCCAATGGCGGCGCCATCGCCTTCTATCGGTCGAAAGGGTTCTTGCCTGTCAGTGCCGCGGAGGAGTCCCGTGATACCTCAAGGCCGACGACGCTGAGTTTCGAGAAGTCGCTCGGATAGATTGCCACCGGGATGAATAGAGCGACCCGGCCATGCGTCATCGCGGCGTTTGCTGTGCCGGCTCACGACGGATATGCAAGAGCATGACCAAACTGTCCCGCATTACAGCGCTGGCGCTGCTCGCCATCATCATTTTCGCGACCTTGTCGCCGATCCAGATGCGGCCGCACCTCGCTGAAGCGAATGTCGAGCGTGCCTTGGCTTATGTCCTGCTGGGCTTCGCCCTGGCGATCGGCTTCCCCAACCGACTGTACCAGGTCGTGATCTTCGTGGCTGTGACCGCCGGCATGCTGGAACTGCTTCAGCTCATTGATCCCGGTCGCCATGCACGCCTCATCGATGCATTGGTGAAAGCCCTTGCCGGGGTGGTTGGGATCGTGGCGGGACACCTGATCGTCAGGGCCGGCGGACAAAAGAGCGAGAGCTAGGCGCGGCAGCAATCCGCCGCGATACGTCGACCCCAAAGAGTACGGGACCATCGACTGTGGTCGGCTCGTGTCTGTCTGGCCGAAGGATCGAGCCTTCGCGCTAGACAGCGGGAATCTCCACATTGTCGATCAGTCTGGTCTTGCCGAGCCATGCTGCCGCGAGAAGACGCCCTTCGCGGTTTCGGCGCCATGGCGCAAGCGTCAGGCTTTGGCGTACCTCGACATAGTCGACCTTCTGAAAGCCGGCGGCGATGAGGGCGCGGCTGGCCTCTTCGGTTGCGTCGCTCTGGCCGGCGCCTGCCACCAGGGCCGCAGCCGTATTGCGCAATATGACGTTGAGTTGGCGGGCGATCTTCAGTTCGGCCTCATCGAGATAGGCGTTGCGTGACGACATGGCGAGACCATGCGCGTCGCGTATCGTCGGTGCGCCGATGATCTCGACAGGCAGGTCGAGGTCGCGGCAGAGCTGCCTCACCACACAAAGCTGCTGGTAGTCCTTCTCGCCGAAGACCGCACAGTCGGGCGTTGCCTGCAGGAGGAGCTTTGCCACCACGGTGGCGACGCCGTCGAAAAAGGTCGGCCGAAAGTCCGATTCGAGCCCGGCTGAGGGGCCGCCGACCGAGATTTTCGTGGCGAAGCCGGCGGGATACATCTCGCCAACCGTCGGTGTGAAGGCAAGGTCGGCGTTTGCCGCGCCCAGTTGGTCGAGGTCGCGGGCGAGTTGGCGCGGGTACTTGTCGAGGTCTTCGCTCGGCGCGAACTGGGTCGGGTTGACGAAGATCGACACGACGCAGCGCTCGGCTCTTTCGAGTGCGATTCTGACCAGCGAGATGTGCCCGTCATGCAAAGCGCCCATGGTCGGCACCATGGCGACACGAAGGCCGTCGCGCCGCCAGTCCCGGATTTGC
The DNA here is from genome assembly GCF_040322895.1 of Mesorhizobium sp. M0088. Taxonomy (NCBI): domain Bacteria; kingdom Pseudomonadati; phylum Pseudomonadota; class Alphaproteobacteria; order Hyphomicrobiales; family Phyllobacteriaceae; genus Mesorhizobium; species Mesorhizobium sp. M0088. The sequence continues at coordinate 56,082 of NZ_JAMYUI010000009.1, read as the reverse complement.
GCGCGAAGTGCGGCTACGCTGTCGACGACGGCGGGTTGGCTCATGCGTCGTCCCTGCTGTTTGTCGCCGAAAAGACATGGCCGGGGCCGGGGAATGTCCGGCCCCGCACCTCGGCTGCATAGGTTTCCGCCGCATGCGAGATCACGCTGCGCAGATCGGCGTATTCCTTGACGAATTTCGGCACGCGCTCGACGGTCAGCCCGACCATGTCGTCGATGACCAGGATCTGGCCGTCGCATTCACCGCTGGCACCGATGCCGATGGTCGGAATGGCGAGGCGGCGGCTGATATCGGCGGCGACCCTCTCGACCGTGCCTTCGATGACCACCGAGAAAGCGCCGGCATTCTCGACGGCGAGCGCATCGCGAAGCAATGCCGCAACAGCCTCCTCGGTGCGGCCCTTGATCTTGTAGCCGCCGTCCTTCTCGACCGATTGCGGCTGCAGGCCGATATGTCCCATCACCGGAATGCCGGCGGCGACGATGGCCTCGATCTGGCTGATCATGTCGAGGCCGCCTTCGAGCTTCACCGCCTGGCAGCCGGTTTCGTCGACGACCCGCCGCGCCGAGGTGACGGCTTGCGCTGCCGTTGCCTCATAGGTGCCGGCCGGCAGGTCGACGACGACGCAGGCCCTGGCCGAGCCGCGCATCGCGGCCTGCCCATGTGCGATCATCATCTCCAGCGAGGCGCCCAGAGTCGTCTTGTGGCCATGCAGGACCATGGCGACACTGTCGCCGACCAGAAGCAGGTCAACATGGCGATCGAGCAGACGGGCGATGGGATAGGTATAGGCGGTCAGGCAAACGATCGGCGTGCCGCCCTTGCGGTGGCGAATCGCCTCGGCGCTGATGCGAATGTCGGTGGTCGGCAATTCCGTGGCCAATCGTCACCTCCTTGGCCTCAAGCCGGGCTGGATGCAGGCATGGGCGCGCAGAGCTTTAGAAATACCGCAAAGGCTTGGCAAGCGTGCATGCAGCGACCGGGAGGATCACAGGCTTGTGTCGGGCTTCAGGCAAGCCATTTGCGCGCACGCCGTGGCAAAAGCCTTGCCTTCGGCAAGGCCTGACGCCATAAGCAGGAAAACGGGCGCTGCCGGCGCGAGGGTTTTGAAATGAAGACTTTCCTTACGCAGTTTTTCACCTGGTGGAACAGCCAGACGATAGGAACCCGCCTGCACACGTGGCGGTACGGCAAGAAGGTCGGCCAGGACGAGACCGGCAATTTCTATTACGAAGGCGGCATCGATTCGGAAGGCCGCACGCGCCGCTGGGTCATCTACCGCAATTATTCGGAGGCTTCGGCGATACCGCCCGGCTGGCACGGCTGGATGCACCACCGCGTCGACGTCGCGCCGTCCAGCGAGGACTACAAGCCGCGCGACTGGCAAAAGCCGCATCAGCCCAATCTGACCGGCAGCCCGGCGGCCTATCGCCCGAAGGGCTCGGTGCTGACCAATCAGCACCGCCCGCAGGTCACCGGCGACTACGATGCCTGGACACCCGGGTCGTAGGCGACAGGGTGCAAGCCGGTCCTTTATCGCCACAATTGGTGTTTAGCTGCTTGCTGATCAGAAAACGGCGACTAGCCTTGGCGATCGACAGAATCACCCGGGCGCGAACCACCGGTATCTTTGCATGAGCTTTTCTTACTCAATATCGGCCAGTCTGGCGCTAGCCGCCGGTCTTGCCGTCAGCACCGTGGCCTTCGCCGCTTCGCCTGAGCCCGCGGCACCCGCGCCGGCGCTGCCCGCCGGAGCGGACCGGGTCACCAATGCCGTTGCCGAGTTTGCCGGTATCGACAAGATCACCGGCCGCATCATCACCTTCGATGTCTATATCGACGAGACGGTGCAGTTCGGCGCTTTGCAGGTGACGCCGCGCGTCTGCTATTCGCGGCCGCAGGCCGAGGCGCCGAAGACCGATTCCTTCGTCGAGGTCGACGAGATCACGCTCGACCGCAAAATTCGCCGCATCTTCACCGGCTGGATGTTTGCCGAAAGCCCCGGCCTCAATGCCGTCGAGCATGCCGTCTACGACGTCTGGCTGAAGGAATGCAAGCAGAAGTCGGATGTGCCGGCGCCCGACGGCGCCAAGGCTGACGCAACCAAAGCCGAGGCGCCCAAGCCCGCGGCGGCCAAACCGAAAGCCGCGACCGCTCCGGACGTGACAGAGCCTGGCGTGACGGAGCCGGACGCTTCGGACCCCGATACGACCGACACCAACTGATCCTCCGGAACCGTCCTTGCCACCATACGTTGGGGCACGGATGAGCGCGCATCTATGCGCAGGGAGGATCTTCCGATGTCAGACAGCAAGCGGATCACAGCCGGCAAGGCAGAGTTGCTGGAACTCGAAAAGGGATTCTGGACGGGCGACGCGGCCTACTATGCGGCCAATGTCGACACCGAATGCCTGGTGGCGTTTCCGCAGATGGCACAGGCGATGGACAATGCGGATCTCGCCAAGACCGCAACCAAGCCCAACCGCTGGCGCGACCTGAAAATCGACCTCAAGGGTATTATCGAGCCGGGCAGCGACATCATCATGCTGACCTACGAGGCACATGCGACACGCGAGAACGGCGAACCTTACGCCGCGCTGGTCAGCACCGGCTATGTCCATCGCGTCAACGGCTGGAAGATGATGTTCCATTCGCAGACCCCATTGGAAGCCGCCACTGGGAAGTAGGCTCAATCTTCAGGGATAGAATTGGGCGTCAGGGATAGAATATGGCCTCGCCCTTCAGCGCGTCGGCCAGCAACTTTTCATATTTGCCGCGCGGCACGTCGACGGCGCCGAAGCGCTTGAGGTGCTCGGTGGTGAACTGCGTATCGAGCAGCGCGAAGCCGCGTGCCTTCAAGCGCTCGACGAGATAGAAAAGGCAGGTCTTGGAAGCGTCCGTCTCCCTGGCGAACATGCTCTCGCCAAAAAACACCCGGCCGAGCGACACGCCATAGAGGCCACCGACCAGCCGGTCCTCGCGCCACGCCTCCACCGAATGACAATGGCCTATGCGATGCAACTCGACATAGGCTTCGCGGATCGGCGCATTGATCCAGGTCGAGCGCCGTTCCACGCGCTTTTCGGCGCAGCCGTCGATGGTCGCTTCGAAATCGAAATCGAAACGGATGTCGAAGGGGTTCTTCCTGATCGTTTTCCTGAGGCTTTTCGGCGCGTGAAAACCATCGAGGGGAATGATGCCGCGCGTCTCCGGCCGCACCCAGAACACCTCCGGGTCGCCGGCACTTTCGGCCATCGGGAAGACGCCCGAGGCGTAGGCCTTGAGCAGAAGGTCGGTGGGGATGCGATAGCCGGGCGCGTAGGGGCGGGTCATCGCGTCTCCGCGCTAGTCTTCCTTGGCCAGGTATTTTTCCAGCCAGTGGATGTCGTAGTCGCCATTGGCGATGTCGGCATTGCCGACGAGATCGCGAAACAGCGGCAGCGTCGTCTTGATACCGTCGACGACGAACTCGTCCAGCGCGCGGCGCAGGCGCATCATGCACTCGACGCGATTACGCCCATGCACGATCAGCTTGCCGATCAGGCTGTCATAGTATGGCGGGATCTTGTAGCCGGAATAAACGCCGGAATCGACGCGGATGCCCAGGCCGCCCGGTGTGTGGAAATGGGTGATCGTGCCGGGCGAGGGGGTGAAGGTGCGCGGGTCCTCGGCGTTGATGCGGCATTCGATGGCGTGGCCGTTGAACTTGATGTCCTCCTGCTTCACCGAGAGGCCGCCACCGGAGGCGACGCGGATCTGCTCATGCACGAGATCGATGCCGGTGATCGCTTCCGTCACCGGATGCTCGACCTGCAGGCGCGTGTTCATCTCGATGAAGTAGAACTCGCCATTCTCGTAGAGGAACTCGATGGTGCCGGCGCCGGAATAGCCGAGGTCGGCGATCGCCTTGGCGCAGATGCCGCCGATGCGGGCGCGCTCTTCGGCATTGAGGGCGGGCGAGGGCGCCTCTTCCCAGACCTTCTGGTGGCGGCGCTGCAAGGAACAGTCGCGCTCACCGAAATGCACGCCGCGGCCAAAGCCGTCACCAAACACCTGGACTTCGATATGGCGCGGCTTTTCCAGGTATTTCTCGATGTAGACGGCATCGTCGCCGAAGGCGGCACCGGCTTCCGTGCTCGCCGTCTGCAGGGCGATCTCCAGGTCAGCCTCGGTGAGGGCGACCTTCATGCCGCGTCCGCCACCGCCGGCCGATGCCTTGATGATCACGGGATAGCCGATCTCGGCGGCAATGCGCCTGGCTTCCTTCTGGTCGGTGACGGCGCCGTCCGAACCGGGCACAACCGGAATGCCGAGGCGCTTGGCGGTTCGCTTGGCCTCGATCTTGTCGCCCATGATGCGGATATGGTCGCCGGACGGACCGATGAAGGTGATGTTGTGCGCGGCCAGTATGTCGGCGAACTTGGCGTTCTCCGACAGGAAGCCGTAGCCCGGATGCACGGCGTCGGCGCCGGTGATTTCGCAGGCCGCAACGATCTGATGGATGTTGAGATAGCTGTCGCGCGATGGCGGCGGACCGATGCAGACGCTCTCGTCGGCGAGCCGCACATGCATGGCGTCGGCATCGGCGGTCGAATGCACCACCACCGTCTGGATGCCGAGTTCCTTGCAGGCGCGCAGCACCCGGAGGGCGATTTCGCCGCGATTGGCGATGAGGATCTTCTGAAACATCAGGCCCGCTCTATTCGATCACGACGAGCGGCATGCCATATTCGACCGGCTGCGAATCCTCGAAAAGGATCGCGGTCACCGTGCCGGCACGTGGCGAGGGGATCTGGTTCATCGTCTTCATCGCTTCGATGATCAGCAGCGTCTGGCCTTCCTTGACCTTCTGGCCGACTTCGATGAATGCCTTGGCGTCCGGCGACGGCGCCAGGTAGGCGGTGCCGACCATCGGCGAGGTGACTGCGTTCTTGGAAATATCTGCCACAACGGGCAGAGCTACGGAGGCAGCTTGCGCTGCTGCCGGCGCATAGGCCTGCTGCGGCGCTGCGATTGCATGAACAGCCGGCGCCTGCCGCGAGACGCGCACCTTCAGGTCGCCCAGTTCAACCTCGATCTCGGTGAGATTGGTGTCGTTCAGTATGCCCGCCAGATCGCGGATCAGTTGCTGGTCAACACCGGTCTTCTTTATCGACATTTTCGAGCCTTCTGTTTGTTGGCCGGTCATAGGCGTGCGGCCAGCGCCTGTAGCGCCAGCGTATAGCCGAGCGGCCCAAAGCCACAGATCATGCCGACGGCGACCGGCGCGACCATGGAGACGTGGCGGAATGGTTCCCGCGCATGGATGTTGGAAAGATGAACTTCGGCCACCGGCAACGGCGCGACGGCGCGGATGGCGTCGTGGATGGCAATCGAGGTGTGGCTGTAGGCGCCCGGATTGATGACGATGCCGACAGCCTTGTCGCCAGCTTCCTGAATCCAGTCGACAAGGTCGCCCTCATGGTTCGACTGGCGGAAATCGATCTCGAACCCCAGCGCCGTGCCTGCCTGCTTGCAGTCGTCGGCGATCGCGGCAAGCGTCTTGCCGCCATAGATGCCCGGCTCGCGCTTGCCGAGCGCGTTGAGATTGGGACCGTTCAGGACGAAAACCGTTTTCAAAAAGCCGACCTTTCCCGGCGCCGTCATCAAGCCGGCGCGCTGGGCCCTCTATAATGGGCATAGCCGCCCGCGGAAAGAGCACAAGTGCGTTCTTTCACTGTCCACAACAGGCGGAAATGTGCCCGTGAGAAATAGCTGGCGAGCAAGATCAGAGCGCGGCTTTCGCCGCCTCGATCTTTTCTGCCAGCACTTCCTGCCCGAGTGCTCCGAACACCACCTCGTTGCCGATGACATAGGACGGCGTTCCGGTGATCGCCAGCTTGTTGGCAAGATCGTAGGTCTTGGCGAGGGCCTCGTTGATTGTCGGGTCCTTCATCTTCTCGCGCAGCGCCGCTTCGTCGGCGCCGAGCGACAGCGCGACCTTGATTGCCGACGCCTCGGTGGCGCGTCCCTGGCCGCCGAGCAACGCATTGTGGAACTCGCCGTACTTTTCCGGGTGCATCAGGTGAAAGGCCATCGAGACCACGCTCGCCTTCTGCGATTCCGGTCCAAGGATGGGGAATTCCTTGAGCACGAAGCGCAGGTCCGGATCGGTCTTGGTCAGCGCCTGCATGTCGTCCATGGCGCGTTTGCAGAAGCCGCAATTGTAGTCGTAGAACTCGACGATGGTGACCTTGCCGTTCGGATTGCCGACGACGCCGTCGAAGGCGGAGTTGAAGATCTGGTCCTTGGCATTCTTGATCACGCCGAGATGAGCGATGCGCTGCTCTTCCTTCTGCTTGGCCTCAAGCGCGTCCTGGACTTCCAGGAGGACTTCCGGGTTTTTCAACAAATAGTCGCGGATGATGCCTTCGACCTCGGTGCGGTCGATCTTGGTATCGGCCGCCGCGGTCTCGACCGGCTGTGCGGTACCGGCCTTGGCGATCTGCGGGTTTCCGGCAACGAATCCGAAAGCCAGCATGGCCAGGGCGACCGCAACCCCCGTGGTGCCCAGCAGCAGTGCCTTTTTCATCGTTCCTGTTCCTTCTACCTGTTTTCCGGTCTGGCTATGTCGTGGCGCGCGGCCGGAAGGTTCACTTGATCTTGGTTGACGGCTTGTAGTTTATGATATCCTGGGCGCGAAGCCAGCGCGGCTCGCCGCGTTTCATCTGCTGCTGCGCCCGCATGGCGAAAATCTTCGCATCCTTGTAGTTGCCGGAATAGAAATGGCTTTCGGCGGTGGCAAGTTCGGCGCCCGGTATGTCACCCAACTCACCGTAGGCCTGTGCCAGATAGCGATACCCGGCTGAATTTTCCTTGTCGCGCCCGAGGCCGTTGTTGATCTGCACGACGGCTTTTTTCAGAGAGTCGGGCGTGCCGACGGCCATCAGCGCCTGGCCCATGGACACCGGCAGCAGACCGGACCGCGCCGAATCGAGGCTGACCGCCTTGGCGTAGGCGTCCGCGGCTTCCTTGGGTTTGTTTGCCTTCATCAGGATGTCGCCGCGCAGTTCCTGGAAGTAAGCGTTCTTGGGCTGCGCCTTGATCAGTGCATTGGTCTTGGCGAGCGCGGCGGCGATGTTGCCGAACAGGTAGGTCGACTGGGCGTCGCCATATAGCGCGGCGAGTGTCCCTTGCATCTTTCGCATCAGCCGCGACGCAGCCGCCTGGCCTTCCATGTAGACGGCGATCTTCACCCGCACCATGTCATGGCGCTGCTGCAGCGCGGGCGGGTCCGGCCTGTCGACATTGGGGCTCTGTTTCACCAGCACTTCGAGATTGGAGATACGATCCCGCGGCATCGGATGGCTGATCCGGTAGGGATCGACTTGCGCGCCCGAGAGCGACAGCGCAGTCTGGAAGCGGTGAAACGTCTTCAGCATGCCCATGCCGGACTGGCCGGTGGCGTTGAGATAGGTGATCGCCGAGCGGTCGGCCGTCATCTCCTCGGTGCGCTGGTAGGCGAGGATGCTGCGCTGTGCCATCTCGCCGCCGCCGGCGGCCACGCCCACGCCCGCACCGGCAAGGCCGCGGCTATTGGTTGTCGCGCCGGCGACCATGGCACCGGCACCCAGCAGCGTCGCGATGATGGCCATCGTCTTGGCGCGTTCAAGCTGGTCGCGGAGTTTCTGCTGGTGGCCGCCGGCGATATGACCGGCTTCGTGCGCGATGACGCCGATGATCTCGTTGGGCGTTTCAGCCGTCATCAGCGCGCCGGTGTTGATGAACAGCCGGCGCCCGGTGACGAAGGCGTTGAAACTCTGGTCATTGACCAGAACGATGTCGATGCCGTCATTCGCCAGGCCAGCCGCCCTGAAGATCGGCCGCGCGTAATCGCGAACCAGCGCCTCGATCTCGGCGTCGCGCACCACCGGCACGTTCTGGGCAAAGGCGCTGACCGAACTCGCCATTGCAACGGCAACGCCAAGCGAAAGCGTCGCGAAGACGCGCGCTGCCTGGGCAATCGTCGATCTGGGTCGGCTCAACATGATGGCTCCACTGGTAGACGAGCGGGCGAAAGATGAAAAGTCGGCGCCGGAAACTTCCTCAACTTGTGATCCTCACATCAATCGGGCATTTGTGCGGCACATGCGCCAGTGCCTGGCGCCGTCAATCGTCGGGAATACTGGTTAATGGTCGTTTCGCTCTCACGTCGTGGCAATGTCGAGCCCTTCCATGCGATGGACATTCTGGCAGAGGCAAACCGGCTGAAGTCCCAGGGCGTGCCGGTTGTTTCGATGGCCGTCGGCCAGCCCTCCGATCCCGCACCGGTTCTGGTTCGCGCCGCAGCCGCCAAGGCGCTGCAGGACGGACGCATCGGCTACACCGACGCGCTGGGACTGGCAGGTTTGCGCAAGGCGATCGCCGGACACTACGCCGATCATTACGGGCTTGATATCGAGCCCGGCCGGATCGCGGTGACCACTGGATCGTCGGCCGCCTTCAACCTTGCCTTCCTGGCGATGTTCGACGGGGGTGACCGCGTCGCCATCGCGGCACCCGGCTATCCCGCCTATCGCAACATCATGGCCGCGCTCGGCATCGAGGTGGTCGAGATCGAGCTCGGCGACGCCGCCTACCTGCATGCCGGCCATCTCGAGACCGCGCATCGTGAAAAGCCGCTGAAAGGCGTTCTCTTCGCCAGTCCCGCCAATCCAACCGGCGCGGTCATACCGGCCGATGAACTGGCGGCCCTGGTGAGGACGGCACAAGACCTCGGCATCGCCGTCATCTCCGACGAAATCTATCACCGGCTCGCCTATGCCGCCCCCGACACCACGGCGCTTGCCTATGGAGGCGACGTGACCGTGATCAACTCCTTCTCCAAATATTACTGCATGACCGGCTGGCGCATCGGCTGGATGGTGCTGCCGCAAGAGCTGGTGCGGCCGGTCGAGCGCGTCGCCCAGAGCCTCTATATCTCGCCGCCGGAACTGTCGCAGATCGCGGCGATCGAAGCGTTCAGGGCGACCGAGGAGTTGGAGGCGGTCAAGGGTCGCTATGCCTGGAATCGCGAGCTTTTGATGAAACGCCTCCCGGAACTCGGCTTTCCGCTGGCGGCGCCCATGGACGGCGCCTTCTATGCCTTTTGTGACGTCACCAGGCATACCAATGACAGCATGGCCTTCGCGCGCAAGATGCTGGCCGAGGCGCATGTCGCGGCAACACCCGGCCAAGACTTCGACACTCAGGCCGGGCACCGCACGATGCGTTTCTCCTACGCCGGCAGCCACGACGACATGGTTGAGGCAATGGCGCGCATCGAACGCTGGTTGAGGTAGCGCCATGCCGGAACTCGAACAGGCCCTCAAACTTGATCAGGCCCACAAACTTGATCCGGCCCCCAAACTTGATCAGGCATTGGCCGAAGTTGCTGCCGAAATGGCTGATCGCACCGATCGCGGTGACGTCGCTTCCTACATTCCGCAGTTGGGTAAGGTCGATCCGAAGAAATTCGGCATCGCAGCGGTCACCAATGACGGCCGCGTGCTGACGGCGGGGGACGCCGACCAGGCCTTTTCCATCCAGAGCATCTCGAAAGTGTTCACCCTGACACTGGCGCTCGGCAATGTCGGCGACGCGCTGTGGCAGCGGGTCGGCCGCGAACCGTCAGGCAATCCATTCAACTCGATCGTGCAACTCGAGCATGAGAACGGCATTCCGCGCAATCCGTTCATCAATGCCGGTGCCATCGTTATTTCCGACATCCTGCTTGCCGGCCACCAGCCACGCGAGGCGATCGGCGAGATCCTGCGCTTCATCCAGTTCCTCGCCGACGACGAGACCATCATCATCGACCGCGAGGTCGCGGCGTCCGAGCGCGCCACCGGCTACCGCAACTTCGCGCTTGCCAATTATATGAAATCCTTTGGCAATCTCCACCATGCGCCGGAACTGGCGCTGGGCGTCTACTTCCACCACTGCGCCATCGCCATGAGTTGCCGGCAACTGGCGCTCGCCGGCCGCTTCCTCGCCAATGGCGGCAAGAACCCGGCGACCGGGCATTCCGTGGTGTCGGCCGAGCGGGCACGCCGCATCGGCGCCATGATGCTGACCTGCGGCCATTATGACGGCTCCGGCGATTTCGCCTTCCGCGTCGGCATCCCCGGCAAGAGCGGCGTCGGCGGCGGTATATTGGGCATCGTGCCGGGCGTGGCGTCGCTTGCCGTCTGGTCGCCGGGCCTCAATGCCAACGGCAACTCCAAGCTGGGGTCGATCGCGCTGGAAAAGCTGGCCAGGATGATGAACTGGTCGATCTTCGCGCCGTGATGCATGTCACCCAAAAGTGCGCAGCGGTTTTGGGACAACGACATGCTTGGAATCAAAGAAGCGTTTTAGCCTTTCGCGATCCAGCATAACGCCAGATAAGAAAATCCCGCGCCGTCTTCGAGACGGCGCGGGATTTTTTGTCAAAGAACTAGCTCATGCGATTGAAAGGCTTAGAAAAAGCCCTTCCGCTGCCACCAGCCGCCGCGCTTCGGCTTGTCCTCGGTCTTGTCCTCGGCCTTGGCCGCGGGCTCTTCCGCGACGATCGAAGACACGACCGGCTCGACCGGCGCATTCGCCGCCGCCGGCTTGCGCCGCGACGGGCGGGCCTTCGGTGCCTCCTCGACAGAAGCGATGGCTGCCTCGTCGGATGCGGTGACCGGCGTGTCGACCGGTGCTTCCACCTCCGCAGCCGGCTCATCGGCGACAATTTCGGCCGCGGCCTTCTTTGGCTTGGCCGCGCGACGTGGCTTCTTCGGCTTCTCCGTGGCCGGCGCGTCGTCATTTGCCGGGGCAAGCGCCACCGGCTCTTCGGCTGGTGCAGCAACGACCGGCTCGCTGGCGATCACCTCGGTTGCCCGGACTTCGCCTTCAGAAGCGTCTGCTGTTTCGCCAGCACTTGCCTCAGCCTCGCCTTCACCGTCTTCGCGACGGTTGCGCTTGCCGCCGCGCTTGCCGCGCCGGCGCTTTTTGCCCTGGCCTTCGTCCGAAGCTTCAGCTGTCTCAGACGTTTCGGCAACACCGACAGGGGCGTTGTCGTCCGCTTCCGTGTCGCCATCGCTGGCGGCCGAGTCCGGGTCCGAAAACTCACCGGCCGGAGCCGAGACGGAAGCACCGTCCGCAGGGGCGCCATGTTCGCGATCGCGATCCTTGCCGCCGCGCCGGCGCCGACGCTTGCGGCGCTTGCGGTCGCGGCCGTCGCCTTCCTCGCCACCGGCAGCGGGCCGGGGCTGTTGTTGCTGCGGCTGCTGGCGTGGCTGTTCGGCCTGCACCGGCGCCTCGTCATCTTCCTCGACGACGACAATCTCGTCCTCGGGCTCTTCCAACTCGACATAGGCCGGGAAGCTGCGCGCCTCGACGAAGCCTTCCGGCTTTTCAGCCAGCGCGCCACGGAAGATCGCATAGTGTTGCGAACCCACCGAATCGTCGGCCTCGACGGTGATCGTCAGCCCGAAGCGGCTTTCGAGTTCGACCAGCGTGCCGCGCTTGTGGTTGAGCACATAGAGTGCGGTCGCCGCCGGCGTCCGCACCGTGATGTGGCTGCGCGAATCCTTGAGCAGGAATTCCTCGATCGCCCGCACCACCATCAGCGCGACCGACGAATCGGAGCGTACATGGCCGGTGCCGCCGCAATGCGGGCAGGGCTTCATGGTCGATTCCAGCACGCTGGCGCGGATGCGCTGGCGGGACATCTCCATCAGGCCGAAATGCGAGATACGGCCGACCTGGATGCGCGCACGATCGTTCTTGAGGTGATCCTTCAACCGCTTCTCGACGGAGCGGTTGTTGCGGTTCTCCTCCATGTCGATGAAGTCGATGACGATCAGGCCGGCGAGATCGCGCAGCCTGAGCTGACGCGCGACTTCCTCGGCCGCTTCCAGATTGGTGTGGAGCGCGGTGTCCTCGATCGAGTGCTCCTTGGTGGAGCGGCCCGAATTCACATCGATGGCAACCAGCGCCTCGGTCTGGTTGATGATGATGTAGCCGCCGCTCTTCAGCGTCACCTGCGGCTGCAGCATGCGGTCAAGCTGTGCCTCGATGCCGTTGCGCACGAAGATCGGCGTCGTGTCGCGGAACGGCTGAACCACCTTGGCGTGGCTCGGCATCAGCATGCGCATGAAGTCCTTGGCCTCGCGATAGCCTTCCTCGCCGGAGACAAGAATCTCGTCGATATCCTTGTTGTAGAGGTCGCGCACCGAGCGCTTGATCAGGCTGCCTTCCTCGTAGACCAGGGCAGGGGCCGTGGACTGCAAGGTGAGATTGCGGACATTTTCCCAAAGCCGCATCAGATATTCGTAATCGCGCTTGATCTCGGCCTTGGTGCGGCTCTCGCCGGCGGTGCGCAGGATCACGCCCATGCCCTGCGGCACTTCGAGATCGGCAACGACCTCCTTCAGCCGCTTGCGGTCGACCGCGCTGGTGATCTTGCGCGAAATGCCGCCGCCACGCGCCGTGTTCGGCATCAGCACCGAATAGCGGCCGGCAAGCGACAGATAGGTGGTCAGTGCCGCACCCTTGTTGCCGCGCTCTTCCTTGACGACCTGCACCAAGAGGATCTGCCGGCGCTTGATCACTTCCTGGATCTTGTACTGGCGGCGCACCGGCTTGCGGCGGTTGCGCACTTCTTCCAGCGCGTCCTCGGCGCCGACCGATTCGACCTCGTGATCGTCCGGATGCGAGGACTGCACTTCTTCCAGCATGCCGCGATCATTGTCGCCGGAGGTCGCCTCGCTGCCTTGTTCGGCCTGCGGAACGGCTTCGGAAATCACATCGGCCTCGACCGAGGCGGCGATCGACGTCGGGCCGCCTTCGCGGGTTTCGCCTTCGTCCTGCTCGGCGGAATCCTCGCCATGTTCGGACGCATCGGCATGTTCGGACGCATCGGCCGCATGTTCGATGATCTCGGACGTGTGCGAGATCTCCTCGAAACCAGCGTCGGCGCCCTCTTCCGCCTCGTCGGCAGTGTCGCTTGCCTCGCTGGAATCGGCAGCATCACGCTTGTGCTCGCCCCGGTCGCGGGGCTTGCCGCCGCGCCTGCGGCCGCGCCGTCCGCGATCGCGGCTCTGGCGATCATCGCCGTCGCCGTCCTCGTTCTCTTCGTCCTCAGCCTCCTGCGCTTCCGCGCGCAGCAGTGCCTGACGATCGGCGACCGGAATCTGGTAATAGTCGGGGTGAATTTCACTGAAGGCGAGAAAACCGTGACGGTTGCCGCCATATTCGACAAAGGCTGCCTGAAGGGAGGGCTCTACGCGCGTTACGCGGGCTAGGTAGATGTTTCCTTTGAGCTGCTTCTTGTCCTGGGATTCAAAGTCGAATTCTTCAATACGGTTACCGCGTATGACGACAACGCGTGTTTCCTCCGGGTGGGAGGCGTCTATCAGCATTTTGTTGGGCATTATTTCGTTTCCCCCCGGCAGCCGTCAGCCGCAGCTTGCGAGGCAAAGCCTGCTGCTGCGTGTCTGGAGTGTGGGTGCCGGATATTTGAACGTCCGTCGGCCGCCGCTTGAGCGCCATGGCGGTGCCGCCCGCAGCCATAATGGCGCGGTTTGATGCGGACCTTTCCATGATTGCGCTTGAAGCCATCGTCACCAACAGAACCTTTTGAACCAAAGCCCGGATGAACCGGACCAGCTTGTTTGCTCCTACAGAGCCGGCGCGGGAACAAACCCGGCCGTTTTCCTCACGCAGGCGATTCCCCCGCCACGGGAGCACGCCTGCGAAATTCGTCGCGATCACCTGAACCCTTTTCGCCTGAAGCGAAAGGAGCCGCCTTTACGTCTGACCCTGTAGCAAGAAGCTGCGGAGGAGGGCGGTTCCAGGATTGCAGTGATCCACCATCGCTTTTATGATTTGGCGGGGTGGAAGGCAACCCCGATTTCCGATGCCGGCAAAAAGCCGTTCCGTAGCGTAAGCCAGCTTGCCGCCCTTGCATGAAAAGGCTTGGTTAACCTTCTCTGGATACCAATCGTTAATCGAGTTCGCGGCCTAACCGGCATTTCGACGAAACGACCCGGCGCCGGGCGCCAAACCGGGAGCGACTGGAAGAGAGATGGGATTGGCGGACTTCACAGACAAGGGATGTCGTGTCGGCGGCCGGATCCTGGCCGCTTTCTGCCTCTTGCTGCTGCTGGCGGTCTCATCTGCCTTGTCCTCAAAAGCCAATGCCGCCGACGCTCCGCTCGTGGCAAAAGGTTACAAGATGGCCGGCGATGCCACCAAGATGCGCATCGTCATGGACTTCGATCGCGAACCCGATATCAAATGGTTCCTGCTGCGCGGTCCCAACCGCCTTGTCATCGATCTCGCGAATACGAGATTCGCCGTTGATGCCAAGGACTTGAAGGCGCGGGGCCTGGTCAAGGGCGTGCGCCTGGGCGCGCTCGGCGAGGGCGTTTCGCGGCTGATCCTCACCGGCAAGGGACCGTTCGCCGTCGACAAGCTCGACGTGCTCAAGAACGAGGACGGAACCGGCTACCGCATTGCCATCGACATGTCGGCGGCATCCGAGCGCGAGTTCGACGTGGCGCTGGCCAACCAGGCGCTGACCACCGGATCGACCGTTTCGACCGACAAGGGAGGGCGGGTCGGCACCGGACCGGTTTCCAATCCGGGTCATCGGTTCACCGTCGTCATCGATCCCGGCCATGGCGGCATCGACGGCGGTGCCGAGGGCCTGAACGGCACCATCGAGAAGAATGTCACGCTGGCCTTCGCCACGGAGCTGCGCGACAAACTCGCAGCCGTTGGCAATTATGATGTGTTCATGACGCGCGACACAGACGAATTCCTGCGTCTTGATGACCGCGTGCGCATCGCCCGTCAGCATGAGGCCGACCTGCTTATTTCGATCCATGCCGACACGATCAGCGTCAAGGGCATTCGCGGCGCCACCGTCTACACCGTCTCCGACAAGGCCTCGGACCCCGAGGCGCAGGCGCTCGCCGACCGAGAAAACCTCTCCGATCAGTTCGCCGGCATGGAAATCAAGAACGACAACAAGGAAGTCACCGACATCCTGATCGACCTGATCCGCCGCGAAACGCACAATTTCTCGATGAGTTTCGCCCACACGCTGGTTGGCCAGTTGTCGACCAGCGTCGGCCTCATCAACAATCCGCAGCGTTCGGCGGGCTTCAAGGTGCTCAAGGCACCCGACGTGCCGTCGGTGCTGGTCGAACTCGGTTATCTCTCGAACGCCAAGGACGAGGCGCAGTTGCTCAACGCCGACTGGCGCGGCAAGGCGGCCCAGAGTATAACCAACGCCGTCGCGCTGTTCGCGTCGGCCAAGGCCGGACCGGGAACCGGAGGTTGACATGACCGGCGGCGCCTGCAACCAGAGGCGGCGTTGCGCGACGACAACACCCAATGCTTTTTATTTCCGGCTCGCGACCGCGAAATCAGGCATTGCCGTATTTTGTCCACATGGCGGCGACAAGGGTTTTCGATTACGGATTGGGACCGGCTCGAAAGCTTGCGCGAAAGGCGGCTTCGTTTAGGAAATTCCCGAACCAAGGACTGGAGCGGGTATGATTCGTCTCATTGGCTATTTTTTCGGCATCGGCACGACGCTGGCCCTTTTGGTCGCGGCGGGCGTTGCGATCTACATCGGCCATTTGTCGAAAGATCTGCCCGACTACGAGGTGCTGGCCAAATACGAGCCGCCGGTGACCACCCGCATCCATGCGTCGGACGGCGCGCTGATGGCCGAATACGCGCGCGAACGGCGCCTGTATTTGCCGATCCAGGCCATACCGGACCGCGTCAAGGCGGCCTTCCTGTCGGCCGAAGACAAGAATTTCTACAATCACCCAGGCATCGATGTGACCGGCCTCGGCCGCGCCATCATCGTCAACCTGCAGAATCTCGGCTCGGGCCGGCGTCAGGTCGGCGCCTCGACGATCACCCAGCAGGTGGCGAAGAACTTCCTGTTGTCCTCGGACCAGACCTACGAGCGCAAGATCAAGGAGATGATCCTCGCCTTCCGCATCGAGCAGGCCTATCCCAAGGATCGCATTCTCGAGCTCTACCTCAACGAAATCTTCTTCGGCTTCGGCGCCTATGGCGTCGCCGGTGCGGCGCTGACCTATTTCGACAAGTCGGTCAACGAACTGTCCGTGGCAGAGGCCGCCTACCTGGCTTCCCTGCCCAAGGGGCCGAACAACTACCACCCTTTCAAGCATGCCGATCGCGCGATCGAGCGTCGCAACTGGGTCATCGACCAGATGGTCGAGAACGGCTACGTCACGCGTGAGGAAGGCAACAAGGCCAAGGCCGAGCCGCTGGGCGTGACGCCGCGCCGCAGCGGCACCTATCTGTTCGCCGGCGAGTACTTTACCGAAGAGGTGCGCCGCCAGATCATCGCCCGCTACGGCGAGAACGCGCTTTACGAAGGCGGCCTCTCCGTCCGCACCACGCTCGATCCGAAGATCCAGCTCATTGCCCGCAAATCGATGCAGAACGGGTTGATGAAATACGACACGCTGCGCGGCTATCGCGGGCCGGTAACATCGATCGACGTGTCGGGCGACTGGGGCGTGCCGCTTGGCGCCGTCAAGGGGCTGGAGGATGTTCCCGAATGGTCGCTCGCCGTCGTGCTCGACAGTTCGGCGACCGGGCTGTCGATCGGCCTGCAGCCCGCACGGCAGGCGTCGGGCGAGATCGTCAAGGAGCGCGTCGAAGGCACCATCAGCAAGGAGGACATGGGTTTTGCCATGCGCCATGTGGTTGCCGGCAAGACCGTCAAGGCCAAGTCGCCGGCGGAGGTGCTGAAGCCGGGCGACGTCATCTTCGTGCAGAAAAACGATGGTGCCGATGGCGCCTACAGCCTGCGCCAGGTGCCCGAAGTGGAAGGCGGCCTGATCGCCATGGACCCGCACACCGGCCGCGTGCTGGCCATGGTCGGCGGCTTCTCCTATGCGCAGTCCGAATTCAACCGCGCCACGCAAGCCATGCGCCAGCCGGGCTCCTCGTTCAAGCCGATCGTCTATTCGGCCGCACTCGACAATGGCTATACGCCGGCCTCGGTGATCATGGACGGGCCGATCACGATCCAGAGCGGCAACACGAGCTGGACGCCGAAGAATTACGACGGCACCGTTGCCGGTCCGGCGACCCTGCGCTCCGGCATCGAGAAGTCGCGCAACCTGATGACGGTGCGGCTTGCCAATGACATGGGGATGAAGCTGGTCGTCGAATATGCCGAGCGCTTCGGTGTCTACGACCATCTGGCACCCTATCTACCGATGGCGCTGGGTTCCGGCGAAACCACCGTGATGCGCATGGTGTCGGCCTATTCGATCATGGCCAATGGCGGCAAGTCGATCAAACCGTCGCTCATCGACCGCATCCAGGACCGCTACGGCAAGACGGTGTTCAAGCAGGACGAACGTGGCTGCCAGGGCTGCAATGCGCCCGAATGGCAGAACCAGCCGGAGCCGGAACTCGTCGACAATTCCGAGCAGGTGCTCGATCCGATGACGGCCTACCAGATCACCTCGATGATGGAAGGTGTCGTGCAACGCGGCACCGGCGCCACCATCAGTGAACTCGGCCGTCACATCGCTGGCAAGACTGGAACGACCAACGACGAAAAGGACGCCTGGTTCATCGGTTACACGCCCAACCTCGTCGTCGGCCTCTACATGGGCTACGACACGCCGCGCGGCCTTGGCCATGGCGCCACCGGTGGCGGCCTCGCAGCCCCGATCTTCAAGGACTTCATGCGGGTGGCGCTGGACGGCACGCCCAATGTCGATTTCAAGGTGCCCGAAGGCATGAACCTGGTCGCCATCAACCGCAAGACCGGCATGCGTGCCGCATCGGGCGATCCGGGCACCATCATCGAAGCCTTCAAGCCGGGTACCGGTCCTGCCGACAGCTATTGGGTCATCGGCATGGGCGCCGACGGCTCCAATGCCACCGGTGGCGCGTTGTCGCCGCAGGCCAACCAGGCCATCCAGTCCGGCGGCGGCGGCCTCTACTGACGATTTTCATGAGCGGATGGGCTGGCCTTGGCGCCAGCCCATTTTGCTTTACAGCCGGCGGCGGCCTGCCTATGTATCGCGCCGACCGACTTCAGCAAACAGGACAGAACAGCCAGCCATGCGCGCGGAAACGCAGAATATTGTCGACGAGATCAGGCAGGCGATAACCCTGCTGAGGAGGCATCTTTGACTGGGATCAGGCCATAAAGCGGCTTGAATACCTCAATGTGCGCGCCGAGGACGCCAGCCTCTGGAACGAGCCGCTGGAAGCGCAGAAGCTGATGCGCGAGCGCCAGGGCCTCGAAGAGGGCATCGCCTCGGTGAAAGGTCTGACGCAGGCGCTGGAAGACAATATCGGCCTGATCGAGCTCGGCGAGGAAGAGCGCGACGAGGGGGTCATTGCCGAGGCCGAAGCCGCGATCCGCTCGATGCAAGGCGAAGCGAAGGCCCGCCAGGTCGAGACGTTGCTGTCGGGTGAAGCAGATTCCAACGACACCTATCTCGAAATCCATGCCGGTGCCGGCGGCACCGAAAGCCAGGACTGGGCCTCGATGCTGCTGCGCATGTACACGCGCTGGGCCGAGCGTCGTCGCTTCAAGGTCGAAGTGCTGGAAATGCATGACGGCGAAGAGGCCGGCATCAAGTCGGCCACGTTGATGATCAAAGGCCACAATGCCTATGGCTGGATGAAGACGGAATCGGGCGTTCATCGCTTGGTGCGTATTTCGCCCTATGACAGCAATGCGCGCCGGCATACGTCCTTCGCCAGCGTCTGGGTCTATCCGGTCATCGACGACACGATCGAGATCGACGTCTCGGAATCGGATGTCCGCATCGATACTTATCGCTCGTCCGGCTCGGGCGGCCAGCACGTCAACACCACCGATTCGGCGGTGCGCATCACGCATCTGGCCACCGGCATTGCGGTCGCCTGCCAGGCCGAACGTTCGCAGCACAAGAACAAGGCCAAGGCCTGGGAGATGCTGCGCTCGCGCCTTTACGAGGAAGAGCTGAAGAAGCGCGAGGCGGTTGCAAACGCCACCGAAGCGTCGAAGAGCGATATAGGCTGGGGTCACCAGATACGCTCCTATGTGCTGCAGCCCTACCAGCTGGTGAAGGATCTCCGCACCGGCGTCGAGAGCACCAGCCCGTCGAGCGTGCTCGATGGCGACCTCGACGATTTCATGGAAGCCTCGTTGTCGCAGCGCATCGAAGGCGGTGCGGGCGAAGCCGTAGCAGACCTGGATTAGGATATGTCCATATTCAGGTGAGGCTAGCCTGACCTCAATCTGAACATATCCCTGCGCACCACAGCGACGGAGGAGAGGATTGGCGAGCAAGCTCACCGGAAAGTGCTTTTGCGGCGCGGTTCACTACGAGGTCGCCGACGAATTCCTCTATGCCGCGAATTGCCATTGTTCGGACTGCCGGCGCACCACCGGATCGGCCTTCAAGTCTTTCGCCGGTATCGAGCGTGAAAAGCTTGTCCTCACCGAAGGCGGGGACAAGCTCCTGATCTTCGGCGACGAAAGCGGCCATAATGCGCATTGCGGCCGGTGCGGCTCCTTGCTTTATTCGCTGGTGCGCGACGGCGCCTACGTCCATGTCGCCATGGGAACGCTCGTCGACGACCCATCCATCCGCCCGACCGAGCACATCTTCGTCGGTTCGAAGGCGGGCTGGTTCACCATCACCGATGACCTGCCGCAGCATCAAGAGCACGTGATTGCCGGCTCTGACCAGCAATAGGCTGGAACCACAGCGGGCCAATTCCGTTTATTCGACGCCCGTTTGCCGGGAATTGACCTTGGCCTCATCTCGTCGGCGGTAGCGGATACCTGACGTTTATAGAACGACGTCGGGAATGCATCTTCTTGCGCCGACCAAGGAATCAGCCCAGCATCCAAACGCTGGGAGAGAAAAAGCATTTATGGCCGGACGCGGCATATCTGCGACCCGACGATCCGGCCACTGGGAAGATACGTTCCGGGAACGGGCAAGCGAAACGCTTGAGCTCGTTTGAAAGGAACGCGTCATGTCTGCTGCCACACTCAGATCGGCCAATGCCGTTCAACCGGCTGGCCGACTTTTGTTTTCCCTGTTCGCGATCGGCGCGATGGCAATGCTGACGGCACCTGCCTTCGCGCATGACGCCACGCCCACGGCGGCAAAGCCACAGGGCTGGAATTATCCGTTCGCATGCTGCGCCAACTATGATTGTCGCACGACCCATACAGGCGAAGTGCTGGAGAAACCCGAGGGCTATGTCATCGCCGGAACGGGTGAGATCGTTCCAATGACCGACAAGCGTGTCAAGGACAGCCCGGACGGCGAGTTCCATTGGTGTGCGCACCAAGCGGGCCTCGACGCCGGCAAGACTATCTGCCTGTTCGTGCCGCCGCGCTCTTATTGACGACAGGACGGCGGTCGGACGTCCGCGGTCGCGTGTGACCGGGGCCGCAGGCCGGGTTTGCGCGGTTCGGGTGATGCCTGCTGACAGACAGTTGTCAGGAGCACCTCTTTATGCTGCCTTTGCCGCACAGGGCGGCGGGCGACAGGAGGAGTTCGTTGATGACCATCAAGGCAAGCTGTCATTGCAAGGCGACGACATTCGAGGTTTCGCAGGCACCGCAGACGGTGACGCAATGCACCTGTTCTTTCTGCTCGAAACGCGGCTCGCTCTGGGCCTACTACGTGCCTTCGCAATTCAAGCTCACCAGCCCGATGGAGAGCGTCTCTTTCTACCGCTGGGGATCGAAAACCGTAAAGCACGGTTTTTGCGCCGCCTGCGGCTGCGGCACCTTTACCGAAACGCCGGACTGGTCGACCGGCGAGCCGGATTTCGACAATCCCAAGATCAGCGTCAACTCGCGACTGTTCGACGATTTCGATCTCGACAAGGTCGAAGTGGTGGTCATAGACGGCAAGAACCTCTGGTAGCCTGATCCGAACGATTGCGGCCCGGCGATGCGGCGCTATCACTGTGTATCGGTCCCTCGGGAAAAGCCGTGAGCGGCGCTTTTGCCGTTCCGCTTTTCGCCGCAATTCGTGGTACAAGTCGCGGGAAGGGCTGATTTGGCGCCACCGCAAGGCGTGACTTGGAGAGGGACCATCATATGAAAAAGACTGTGCTCGTCGTCGTGGCGACGGCTGTGCTCGTGAGCGCCTGCACCACCACCGATCCGTATACGGGCGACCAGAAGATTTCCAACACGGCGGCCGGCGCCGGCCTTGGTGCTCTGGCGGGTGCAAGCCTTGGCCTGCTTGCCGGCGGCAATGACCGCCGCAACGCACTGATCGGCGCCGGCATCGGCGCGCTGGCCGGCGGCGCCATCGGCGCCACCATGGACCAGAACGAGGCCGAACTGCGCCGGCAGCTCGAGGGCACCGGTGTCAGCGTCACCCGCAGCGGCGACCAGATCATCCTCAACATGCCGTCCGACATCACCTTCAACTCGGATCAGGATGCGGTGAAGCCCGGCTTCTACCAGGTCCTGAACTCTGTCGCGCTGGTGCTGAAGAAGTTCAAGCAGACCACGGTCGACGTGTTCGGCCACACCGATTCGACCGGTGGCGACCAGCACAATTTCGATCTGTCGCAGCGTCGTGCTTTGGCGGTGGCGAACTATCTGTCCGGTCAGGGCGTGGATCAGCGACGCTTCGCAGTCACAGGCTTCGGCAAGACGCGCCCCGTCGCATCCAATGCCACGGCCGAAGGTCGCGCCCAGAACCGCCGCGTCGAGATCCAGCTTTCGCCGCTCACCTGATTTGTACGGCAAACCAATGCGAAACGGCTCCCATGGGGGCCGTTTTTGTTTGAGCGGATATTGGTGTTATTCAATTAGTCATTGCTAAAATACATCTTTCCCGCAGCTATGGAAAGGAATAGCATCATCGCTGTTCCTGAGGGGATGAGGCGGTGTCACTGGCCGCGCAATCAGCATTTTTCCGCCTCGGTCTTGCACGGCCAGATCAGAAATCTGGGAGGAATGCATGACAAGAACAGCCAGCCTTGGGCGCTGCGGCGTCCTCGTTTTGACAGGTTTGGTAGGCGCGTGGCTGAACGTTGCTTCGGCTCGCGCCGAGGACGCCAACAAGGCCGACATCGAAGCCTTGAAGAAGTCGCTCGCCAAATATGAGGATTACACCGCTGCCGTTCGCGACCTCTATCTGTCGACCGTCGGCTGCGTCCACTACAGCGGAGAAAAGATACCGGGCGCGATGGACTACCCGAAGGGCGCCATGGGCATCCACTTCGTCAATGTCCCGAGTGTCGGCCAGAAGCTCGATCCGATGAGGCCGAACGTGCTGATCTACGAACCGACCAAGGAAGGCCTGAAGTTGGTCGGAGTGGAATGGCTGGTGCCGCTGACGCCGGACACCAAGGAGCCGCCCAAGCTGTTTGGCCAAACCTTCATGGGACCTATGGAGGGGCACTACCCTCTCATCCCGAAGGAGTTCGTCCATTACGACCTTCATGCCTGGCTCGGGGACAACCCGAACGGCATGTTCAGTCCGACGAACCCGAACGTGAAATGCAACAAGGCCGAGTTTCCGATGCTGGAAAAACCGACCAAGATGATGCCTGGGCCGATGTAACGGGCGAGCCAGGCTGAAAGAGCTTTGCCGAGAAGGCAGCCGAGTGGCCGGCTCGCCTTCGAAGC
Organism: Mesorhizobium sp. M0088; assembly: GCF_040322895.1. Classification (NCBI taxonomy): domain Bacteria; kingdom Pseudomonadati; phylum Pseudomonadota; class Alphaproteobacteria; order Hyphomicrobiales; family Phyllobacteriaceae; genus Mesorhizobium; species Mesorhizobium sp. M0088. Next base: position 33,410 of record NZ_JAMYUI010000009.1, on the reverse strand, counting down.
GGTCGGGATCAGACCTTGGCGACGATCCGCATGAAGGCCGGCATGTCGTCGCCGAAGCCAACGGTGGAATCATTGTCTTCCTGGTGGCGTTGGCGGGCAGGGCGGCTGTTGTCGCGCTGCGGCCGGGTGTCGCCGCGTTCGGGTGCGCGCTGTTCATTGCGATCGGATGATTTGCGCTCGGTGTTTTCCGAACGGATCGCTTCCTTGCGCGAACGCCGTTCGCCGATATCGGCGGCTGCGGCCTCGGCCACCGGCTGATCCTCGCGGACTGTTTCCGGTGCGGCATCTTCGCTGCGCTTGGCGTGGCGTTCGCGCGGTTTGCGCTCGCCGCTCTTTTCCCTGCCGCGGTCGTCGTCCTTGCGGCCGGCACGGCGCGGCGCGCCCTTGCCACGGCGCGGAGCGTCGTCCTCGCCTTCGCTGGCAACCACCGTCGACAAGTCGCCGTCATGCCACTCGATCTTGTTGCCGATCAGACGTTCGATGGCATCGATGTATTTGGTGTCAGATTTGGTCGCGATGGTGAAGGATTTTCCGGAGCGTCCGGCGCGCCCGGTGCGGCCGATACGGTGGACATAGTCCTCGGCGTGGATCGGCACGTCATAGTTGAAGACATGGCTGACATCGGGGATGTCGAGGCCGCGCGCGGCAACGTCGGAAGCGACGAGGTAGCGCAGCTTGCCGTCGCGGAAATTGGCCAGCATCTGCATGCGCGCGCGCTGGTCCATGTCGCCATGCAGCGCACCGGCGTCGAAATCATGCTTCAGCAGTGAGCGGAACAGCTCCGACACTTCGACCTTGCGGTTGCAGAAGATGATGGCGTTCTTCAGTTCGGCGTCTTCGGCCTTGATCAAATTGCGCAGCGTCTCGCGCTTGTCCCACGGCTTGGAGCCTGATTTGACCAGCCGCTGGATGATGTTGGTGGCGGCGGATGCTGCCTTCGAAACCTCGACGCGGACCGGCGCGTGCAGGAACTTTTCGGTGAGCTTGGTGATTTCGGGCGGCATCGTCGCCGAAAAGAACAGCGTCTGCCTGGTGAACGGGATCATTTCGCAGATGCGCTCGATGTCGGGAATGAAGCCCATGTCGAGCATGCGGTCCGCTTCGTCGATGACGAGGATCTCGACGCCGTTGAGCAAAAGCTTGCCGCGCTCGCGGTGATCGAGCAGACGGCCGGGTGTCGCGATCAGCACGTCGGCGCCACGCTCCAGCTTCTTGTCCTGTTCGTCGAACGACACGCCGCCGATCAGAAGCGCGATGTTGAGCTTGTGGTTCTTGCCGTATTTGACGAAGTTTTCCTCGACCTGAGCGGCGAGCTCGCGCGTCGGCTCCAGAATGAGCGTGCGCGGCATGCGAGCGCGGGCGCGGCCCTTTTCCAGCCTTGTGAGCATCGGCAACACGAAGGAGGCCGTCTTGCCGGTGCCGGTCTGGGCAATGCCCAGCACGTCCTTGCCCAGCAGGGCATGCGGAATGGCGCCCGCCTGGATCGGCGTCGGCTCGGTGTAGCCGGCGTCGGTGACTGCGGAAAGGACCTTCGGCGACAGGCCGAGGTCTGAAAAGGTCAACGCTTCTGGAGCGGTCGTGGTGTCTGAGGACAAGTGTTGTTGTCTTTGGCTGGTTCGGGGAAGCGCAACGGCGTCTAATGGCGTCTGTCGCGGCAAGCGCCACGCGCCTGCAAGATTGGTATTGCAATTAGGAGCAAGCCCTCGATTTGTCAACAGAAACGGGCAGCAATGGCACGATTGTGAAGTTGTAACCTTAATCGGGATGCTTAATCGACCTGTCGGTCGCAGCGCCGGCTCAATAGCGGAACTGTTCGGCGAGAATACGCTCGTTCCAGGAATGATTGGGATCGAACAGCAACGTTGCTGTCGCCGTTGGTGATTCTCGCACCGTCACCGAGGTCACGGCCTTGACCTCGGTATGGTCGGCGGCGGCGTTTACCGGCCGCTTTTCCGGCTCGCGGATGTCGAAGCGGACGGTCGCCTTGTTGGAGAGCAGCGCGCAGCCCCCCCGGCGCGGGCGAAATGGGCTGACCGGGGTCAGCGCCAGCAGCGGCGCGTCCAGCGGCAGGATCGGTCCATGCGCCGAAAGATTGTAGGCGGTGGACCCGGCCGGGGTTGCGATCATGACGCCGTCGCAGTTCAGTTCCTCAAGCCGGACCTGTTCGTCGACGGTGATGCGGATCTTGGCCGTCTGGTACGACTGGCGCCACAGCGCCACCTCGTTGATCGCCAGTGCTGAAATCGTTTCGCCTTCCGAGGTCACGGCCAGCATCTCCAGCGGGCGGATCGTTTCGGCGACGGCGGCCTCGAGACGCTCGGTGAGGCCACCGGACCGGTATTCGTTCATCAGGAAACCGATGGTGCCACGGTTCATGCCGTAAACCTTCTTGCCGGTCCCCATCGTGTCGCGCAGGGTCTGCAGCAGGAAACCGTCACCCCCAAGCGCAACGACGATCCCGGCCTCCTCGACGGAAGACTGGCCATAGCGCGCCGACAGGCTTTCCAGCGCCGTCTTGGCGTCAGCGGTGTCGGACGAGACGAAGGCGATGCGGCTGGCGGCTTTGCTCATGGCTCCCCGATGACGACCGATTGGCAGCGGCCCGTTGCTGGGCCGCGCCAGCGCCGGGGTAGCATGGGCGGGGTACGTCTGCAAAGGGAGGTGCCATCCCGGATGGCAACGCCATTCCGGATGGTACGGCCATGCCGGTCGGCCGATGCGGGCATGCCGTTCGCGTATCATGTCAAAGGCTACGCGAATGTGATGGTTAAGACGGGCCTTAAAGTCTCGTAAAGCCGGATCGGTCATGTTAGCCGGCAGTGGATGGGTGGCGTGGGGGCTAGCCAGTCGAGGCCGACATATTGCCGGTAACACGCCTGATCATCGTCTTCCTGATGCTGGGAAGCTTCGCGCTGCTCTTTGCCGAACTGGTGCGCCAGTCCGAAGAGACGAGCTTCCGGCCGCAGCCCACGGCGTCGCGCTGTGGTGATGCAGCCGGGGCGCCATGCCCGCAAAGGGCGCTGTAGCCCTGAAATGTCCTGATCATCCTCGCGATGACGGGCAGCATCGGCGGTCGCTTCGATGCGCGACATCGCGCGGCAGTTTCTCTGCTTAGAAGCAGAGGCCGGTCGGCCGCCGCACGTTCCACTCGTGAAGGCTTGCTGTTTGCACTCGCGGCGCTTGGCGGTGTAGATGGGTGCATCGATTGGCGGAAAGGCTTTTGGGTAGCTCGCATCCGCTGTTGTTGGGAAACAAGCCCTGGGCTCGTTGACTGGCCGGTGTCTGGAGCGGGGGTTTTCCATGTCACGCAGCGTGTTGATCTCTGGCGGCTGCGGTTTCCTGGGCTCGCATCTGGTCGACCGTCTGTTGCGGCGAAGCGATCTGGAAAAGCTGGTCGTCGTCGACAATCTTTGGACCGGGACGCGAGACAACATCGCGCATGTCGCCGATCCGCGTTTCGATCTGCAGATTGCCGACGCCGAAAGCTTTTCATCCCTTCAGCGCTTCGATGAGATCATCCATCTCGCGTCGCCGGCGTCGCCGCTTTGGTACATGCGCGAGCCGGTACGCACGATCAAGGCCAATATCGGCGGCGCGCTCAATCTCCTGACGCTGCTCAAGCCCGGCGGTCGCTTCTGCTTCGCCTCGACCTCGGAAGTCTACGGCGACCCCCTGGTTTCACCGCAACCCGAGAGTTACAGGGGATCGGTGGACTGCACCGGTCCCAGGGCTTCCTATGATGAAAGCAAGCGCTGCACAGAGGCATTGCTGTTCGAGCAGCAGCGGGTCGGCGGGCTCGACATTCGCGTCGTCAGGATATTCAACACATATGGGCCACGAACCCGCATCGACGACGGACGCGCCGTCTCGAATTTTGCCATCCAGGCACTGACAACCGGGGTTCTGACGGTTTATGGCGACGGCTCCCAATCGCGCAGTTGGGGTTATGTCGACGATATCGTCGAGGGGCTGGAACGTTACTTCTGGCGCGACGGCATCTCGCATCGCGGTCCTCTGAACATTGGCAACGACCACGAGGTTTCGGTCCTGCGCATCGCGGAATTCGTAAGATCGCTTGTCCCCGGCAGCCGCATCGAGCACCACCCTCCAGCTCCCCAGGATCCGACAAATCGGTGTCCGGACCTGACTTTGGCGAGGCATGTCCTTCCTGGCTGGGAAGCGAGGACGAGCTATCAGGAAGGCATCGGGCGCACCTTCGATTGGTTCCGCCAGCGAATTGCGGCCGCGAGCATTTCGGCCTCCACGGCCTGACGCGTCCGGTATCGCGGCTAAACCTCTTTCTGCCTGCTCACTCAGTCACCATCTCATCGGGCGCATCGTCAATCGCCGAGCAATGGCAGTACCCGCGGAAAGATATTGACTGTATGTTTAGTCATAGTTACTCCTGAGGTCGCGAATTGAGTTGGACAGCCGGCGCCAGCCGGTGAATGGCCACAATGAAGAGGGGAATATCTCGACCGCGATGCGGCTTGCCGTTGCCGGCGCGCCGCATGCCGCAACTGCGATGTCGACGGCCGGGCTCGAGCCGGTCGGCATTGCCGCGGCCATCTTTTCGTCGGCAGGAAACGGACCTGAGGCCGTAACGCCGCCGGTCCCAACAATGGGAGCATGCAGCATGAACTGGAAACTGACCGCGACGGCCATCGGCCTGTCGCTGCTGACTGTCACGGGCGTGGCCCGTGCCGACGGCGAGCTCAACATCTACAATTGGGGCAACTACACCAGCCCCGACCTGATCAAGAAGTTCGAGGAGACCTACAAGGTCAAGGTCACCGTCACCGACTATGACTCCAACGATACCGCCTTGGCCAAGGTCCGGCAGGGCGCCTCCGGCTATGACATCGTCGTGCCTTCGGCGAGCGTCGTGCCGGTCTGGATCAGCGAAGGTCTGCTCTTGGAGACCGATCCCAACAAGATGGAAAACTTCAAGAACGTCGATCCCAGGTGGGTCGATGTTCCATTCGATCCAGGCCGTAAATACACCGTTCCATGGCAGTGGGGCACGACCGGCATTTCGGTGAACAAGTCGGTCTATGCCGGCGATCCGAACACATCGGCGATCTTCCTCGACCCACCTCCCGAACTCGTCGGCAAGATCAATGTCGTACCCGAAATGGGTGACATCATGTTCCTCGCCATCGCTTACGAGGGTGGCAAATATTGCAGCAGCGACATGCAGATGCTGAAGAAGGTGCATGATAAGCTGGTGGAGGCGAAGGCGAAATGGCTTTCGCTCGACTATGCGGCCGTCGATGGCCTGGGCAGGGGCGACATCGCCGCGGGCGTCAACTGGAACGGCATATCGCTGCGCGAGCGGCTTGAGAACGACAAGATCGTCTATGGCTATCCCAAGGAAGGCTATCCGATCTGGATGGACAATGTCGCTGTCCTCAAGGACGCCAAGAATGTCGACAACGCCAAGCTGTTCCAGAACTTCATCATGGATCCGCAGAATGCGGCGCTGATCTCAGCCTTTGCGCGTTATTCGAACGGCATCAAGGGCTCGGAAGCCTTCATGCCCGACGACATGAAGACCGCACCGGAAGTCAACATTCCCGCCGAGTTCGCCGCCAAGGGCCAGTTCATGCTGGCCTGCCCGCCCGACGTGCAGGCGCTCTACACGAAGATCTGGACCGACCTGCAGAAATGACCTGACCCGGCTTTCCCGCGCCGCCGCACGCGGCGCGGTCATCTCCCGTCCATGCCAAACGCGATGCGCAGATCGCAGGAGACTTCCCATGACCGATCTCGACCTTTGCTACATGCCGGCCAGCGAGGCGCTGCGGCTGTTCAAGACGAAGAAGCTTTCGCCCGTCGAACTGATGCAGGCCACCATCCGCCGCGCCGAGGCAACCAAGGCGACGATCAACTGCCTCACCTTCACGCATTTCGACGAGGCGATGGACCTGGCCGGGAAAGCCGAGGCGAAATACGCCAGCGGTGCCAAGACCGGGGCGCTCGAGGGCCTGCCGATCGGCATCAAGGACGAGAGCTACATCAAGGGCAAGCCGACCTCGCACGGCTCGCTGCTGTCCGGGGATGCTATCGGGGGCCATACCTCGACGATGAACGAGCGCATCATCAAGGCCGGAGGCATTGTCCATGCCCGCACGGCGACGCCTGAATTCAGCTGCGCCGGCTACACCTGGTCGAAACGCTGGGGCGTGACGCGCAATCCGTGGAACCCGGATTTCACGCCCGGCGGTTCGTCGGGAGGCTCCGCGGCGACGCTGGCATCCGGCACGTCGTCGATCGCCACCGGTTCGGACATTGCCGGATCGATCCGGATTCCCGCGTCGGCCTGCGGTCTTGTCGGCTTCAAGCCGCCTTACGGGCGCAATCCGGACGAGCCGCCATTCAACCTCGACTTCTACTGCCACACCGGACCGCTGGCGCGAAACGTCGGGGATGCGATCCTGCTGCAGAATGTGATGGCCGGACCGAGCCCGCTCGACATCGCCACGCTGCGCCCGAAACTGCGGCTGCCGCTCGACTACAAGCCGATCAAGGGCTGGAAGATTGCTTTCTCGATGGACCTCGGTTCTTTCGAAGTCGACCCGGACGTGCGCAAGAACACGCTTGCCGCCTGCGATGTGTTCCGCTCGCTCGGCGCCACGGTCGAGGAAGTCGATCTGGGCTGGGGCGACGAAGTGCTCAGGGCGGGCATGGCTTATCTCGAGCATCTGTTCGGCGCATCGCTGTCGCAGCTGCTCAAGCAGCACGGCAAGGACATGACGAGCTATGCCAGGCAGTTCGCCGAGGACGGGCAAAAGTCGAAGGCGACGGACTTTGTCGGAACACTCGACGTGGCGGCCAGGATGTACCAGACGCTGGGGCCGCTGCTGGAGACCTACGATGTGCTGATCTGCCCGACCAACGCGCTTCCCTCCGTTCCTGCCGAATTCGATCAGACCACGGGCACGGTCGAGATCAACGGCAAGCAGGTGAATCCGTCGCTTGGCTGGGTGATGACGACACCGTTCAACATGATGAGCCGCTGTCCGGTTCTGTCCGTGCCATCGGGCCGGGCGGCAAGCGGCGTGCCGACGGGCATCCAGATCGTCGGCCGCACCTATTGCGATGCCGATGTTTTCCGCGCGGCCATGGCCTATGAGACGGCTAAGGGGCAGTGGTACACAAACGCCGAAACGCGTCCGTCGCTATAACAGGGCGATGCGGCTCTTGCCGCGGTTGGAGAGCCGACGCCGGACACCTCGAATAGACGGATCTGTGGTGGCGCCGGCGATCGCCGCCAGAAGGTCCGAAAGGAGCTGGACGAAGATGGCGCAACAAAAGGCTGCGGCGGCAAAACGCAAAGGCGCAACGGCGAAGAATGGAAGTGCGGCAAACGATGCCGCGCCGCCCAAGGACCGTCGGCGCGAGCGCGGCGAAGCCAGCGTGCAGCGGATCATCGACGCCACCATCGAACTCATCGCGGAGGAGGGGCTGGCAAGCGTCACCATGCAGCGCATCGCCGAGCATGTCGGCTCGTCCAATGCCTTGGTCGTCTTCCATTTTCGCAGCAAGGAGAACCTGTTTCGCGCCGTCCTGCAGTATCTCAGCGATCGATACGATGAATTGTGGGTTACGCTGGTGCGGGCGCCCGGCCTGTCGCCGGTGGAACGCCTGCTCGGGGCGGTCAACTGCGCGCAAAACTTCGCCCGGCAGCATCCGAAATGGGTTTCGGTCTTCGTCGTGTTCTCCAGCGACCGCAAGAGCATGCAGATCTATAACGAGATCGGCTTGCCGAGCGACCTTGCCTACACCGCCGAGGCGCGCGAGCTGCTGATCGAGATTTCGCGCAGCGGCGATTATACCGGCGTCGACATAGACACCCTGTCGGAGAGCCTGAATTATCTGGTTCATGGCGCCTGGTATTGGGATCACCTGAACCCTCGCGGGCGTGACACCAACGTGCTGCGCAAGACCATGCTGCTCCTGCTGCACCAAGCGTTTCCGCGGCATTTCGAGCTGATGCGCTAGATGCTTAGGAGCCCTGCCGCAGATGGCAGCCGGCCTGCCGCTTCTGTTCCAGATACTCGTCGACAAGCTGGCGGTAGCGCACCTTGCCGAAACTTGGGAAATGGCCGCCATGCACCACCGAGACATCGAGGTCGCGCAGGCGCAGGAGTGTCGCCATGTAGTCTGATATGTCCGAGTGGTAGACATCGTCGATCAACGGGCCGTCATAGATGATGTCGCCGGATAACAGGATGCCCGTCCTGTTTTCATAGAGCGCGATGCCGCCGGGTGAATGTCCGGGCGTGTGGATCACTTCGAAGGCACGGTCGCCGAGATCGACGACATCGCCATGGTCGAGCAAACGACCAGCGGGTGCGGGCAGAATGCCGTAGCGCGCCGTGTCCCAGCCTTGCGGCATGCCATCGAACATCTCGTCGGTCGCATAGGTGCCGGCCGCCGTCCATTCATTGCGCGGATCGGCGAGGATGTCGGCCTCGGCGGCATGTACGCAGCGCTCGGGAAATTCGTGGTGGCAGCCGATATGGTCGAAATGCGTGTGGCTGGCGACGCAGGTCAGCTTGCGCTCGCTCACCAGCGGCACGTGACGCCGGAGGCTGAAATGGCCAAGCCCGGTATCGAACAGAAGGTCGCGGTCGCGGCCGCGCACATGCCACATGTTGCAGCGGAAGAACGGTTTTATCCATGGCTCGTGGATCAAGGTCACGCCATCGCTCATGCGGATGGTCTCGTACCAGTCGGGTGCGTCGATGACCGCAAGCGTGCCCATTTTCAATCCGTCAGAAAAGCTCAATCCGTCAGCAGGATGATCTGGTCGGTATCGCACGAAACGGCAACCGTGTCGCCCGGCCGGGCGGTGGCTGTCGCGGGCAGCCTGGCGATGAAGTGAAGCGACGGGTCCTCGACGGAAACGGCGAGCACGCGCTTGAAGCTGCCCTGGAAAACGACGTCGCTCACCTCAGCCGTGCCAAGCCTGACACCGCCTGCGGCCTCGCCGAGGACAAGATGCTCCGGCCGTATGGCCAGCGCAACGGCGGAGCCCACCGGCAGCGCGCCGGGCAGCGAGACCGGCCCGACCGGCGTCGCGACAGTGCTTGTCCGGTCCTTCGCCTGCGTGACCGTGCCGGCAAGGATCGTGCTCTCGCCCATGAAGGTCGCGGAAAAGCGCGTCGCCGGCCGTGCGTAGACGCGCTCGGGCGGGCCTTCGTCCTCGATGCGCCCGTCATTCATCACCACGCAATGGTCGGCCAGCGCCATCGCCTCTTCCTGGTCGTGGGTGACATGGATGAAGGCGGTGCCGACGCGCTTCTGGATGGCCTTCAATTCGTCCTGCATCTGCCGGCGCAATTTGAGGTCGAGCGCGCCGAGCGGCTCGTCGAGCAAAAGCACCGCCGGCTCGATCACCAGCGCACGCGCCAGCGCCACGCGCTGCCGCTGGCCGCCGGAAAGCTGGTGCGGTTTCTTGTCGAAGGCAGCAGCGAGACCGACCAGGGCCAGCGCCTCGCGCGCTTTTGCCGCGCGCGTCGCGCCGTCGACGCCCTGCATGCGCAGGCCGAAGCCGACATTGCTGCCGACGCTCATATGCGGAAACAGGGCATAGTCCTGGAACACCGTCGTCGTCGGCCGTTTCGCCGGCGGCACCGAGGTGCAGTCCTCGCCACGGATGAACACCTTGCCTTCGCTGGGGGTGACGAAGCCGCCCAGAATGGAGAGCAGCGTCGTCTTGCCGGAGCCTGATGGGCCAAGCAGGATCGTGTAGCTGCCGGGCTCGATCTGCAGCGAGACATCCTTCAGCACGGTGTGCTGGCCGAAGCGATGCGAGACGGAACGAATATCGACCAAAGGCGCGGTCATGCCTTTCTCCTGCGCAGCAATGTCAGTTCGAATAGAACCACCAGCACGATGGAGACGGCAAAGACCAGCGAGCCGACGGCGTTGGTCTTCGGGTTGAGGCCGGAACGCAGCAGGTTCCAGATTTCGACGGGCAGCGTGGTGTCGAAGCGGGTGAGCAGGAAGGAGATCACGAACTCGTCCCAGGAGAATGTCATCGACAGGAAGAAGCCGGCGAAAATGGCAGGCGCCATGACCGGTACGGTGATTAGCAGCAGCACTTTCCATTCCGGTGCGCCGAGGTCGCGCGCGGCGCGCTCGATGTTGATCTGGTGGTCGCCCATCTGGCTGTAGATGATGGCGAAGCACAGCGGCAGGTTGATCACGACATGGCCGATGCCGGCGGCCAGCAGCGATTTCGGCACGCCGGCCCAGTTGAACAGCACCAGGAGCCCCATGCCGATGATGAGGTAGCTGACCGTCAGCGGCAGCGTGATCAGCCCGCGCAGCAGGCCGGAGCCCGGCAGGACGAAACGCGCAAAGCCCCAGGCGGAAAGGAAGCCGAGCGTGACGGCGGCGAGCGACGAGATGGACGCGACCAGCAGCGAATTGACCAGCGCCGAGGTCAGCCGCGTGTCCGATAGCACCGCGTCGTACGAGCGCAGCGACGGGCCGGTGAAGGGCGGGATCGGGAACGACGTCGCCTGCAGTGAGAAAAGCACCAGCACGACGACCGGCAGGAAGATGAAGGCATAGACGGCCAGCGCGTAGAGCCAGGAGGCGATGCGGACGAGCTGGCGCATCTCAGGCCCGCTCGATCTTCAGCCAGCGGGCGCAGGCGAGGTAAGCAATGGTGACCACCGCCATCAGGATGATCGACAGCGCCGAAGCCAGCGGAAAGTCGCCGCGCCGGCCGATCTGCATCATCACCAGCTGCGGCATCAGAATCTCGTTGTTGCCGCCCAGGATCTGCGGCGTGATGTAGTCGCCGATGCACAGGACGAAGGTGAGGAAGGCGCCGACCATGATGCCGGGCAAGGTCAGCGGCAGCACGACATGCAGGAAGGTGCGCACCGGCCCGGCGCCGAGATCGGCCGCCGCCTTACGGTAGCTCGGGCTGAGCTGCTTGAGGTTGGCGAAGATGGTCAGCGTCAACAGCATGACGAAGAAATGCACGAAGCCGGTGACGGTGGCGAAACGTGTGTTGGCGAGCTGCAGCGGGTCGCCGATGAGGCCGGAGCCGGTCAACGCCCGGTTGACGACGCCGTTCTGCGCCAGCACCAGCAGCCAGGAGTAGGAGCGCACGACATAGGAGGTCCAGAACGGCAGCACCGCCAGCATCAGCGCCAGCCGCTGCCAGCGCTCCGGCACCTGTTCGGCGAGGATCCAGGCAAAGGGATAGGCAAGCAGCACCGAGATCCCGGTGACGATCACTGTGACCTGCAGAGAGTTCACCATCGCCTGCCAGTAGGACGGGTTGGTGAAGAACTGGCTGTAGTTGGACGCCGTGAAGCCGCCGCCCTCATGCGCCGTCAGGCTGGAAAACCCCATGGCGATGAAGGGCAGCACGAAGAACAGCAGCGTCCAGCCGAGCGCCGGCGTGACCAGCGCCCAGGGGAGGGCTCGGCCCGCCCGAGGCAGGCTAGGGCCGTTGTTCCCGGTTGAGCTCATGAGCGGTATCTGCTCATTTTGCCTGCAGCATTTCGGTCCACATGTCCTGCATCTTCTTGTCGAGATCAGCGCTCGGCGCCGGATAGGCCTGGGCGCGGGCGAGGAAGCCCGGCTGCTCGTCGAAGCGCAACACCTTCTTCTGGTCGTCGGTGAGCGCGGCCTTGGTGTTCGCCGGCATGCCCCAGTAGCAGGACGAGGTGGCAAGGCGCGCCTGGCCCTCCGGGCTCATAATGTACTGGATGAATTTCAGCGCCATGTCCTTGTTTTTGGAATCCTTGAACATGGCCAGCGACTGCGACCACAGAATCGCGCCCTCCTTGGGGATGGAGAAGTCGAGTGCCGGGTTCTCCTTGGCAAGGCCCGCCGTGACCCATTCGCCGCCGCCGACCAGTATGTCGACCTCGCCCGTCGCCAGCGCCGTCTGGCTGGCGGTCACTTCGCCGACCAGCTTGGCATTGGCCTTCATCTTCAGAAGCTCCTCCTTGAGGGCGGGAAGATCGGCTTCGGTGAGCTCAGCCGTCTTCTTGCCGATGGCGAGTGCGGCCATGCCGATGACCGGCAGGTAATAGTCGTAGATGGCGACCTTGCCCTTGTACTTGTCGCCAGTGAGTGCTGCCATCGACTGCATGTCGGCCGGGTCGACCTTGGTCTTGTTGTAGCCGATCGTGTTGTAACCGAATTTTTCGGTGATGCCGTAGCGCTTGCCGCCGACGACGGTGGAACCGTCCATTTTCACCTGCGCAAACAGGTCGGCCAGCGGCAGTTTGTCTTCCGGCAACGGCTCGAACAGGCCCTTCTCGACGCCGCGCGGCACGTCGATGCTGTCGATCACCATCACATCCCAGTCGCCGGGCTGCGACTGCTCGACGATGGCGAGGCCGGCGCCGGTGCCCTCGAATTCCTTGACGTTGACCTTGACGCCATTGGCCTCCTCGAAAGGCTGCAGCAAGGCCGGATCGGCATGATCGCACCAGATCAGCGCGTTGAGATCGGCGGCCTGCGCGCTCGTCGAAAGCAGCAGCGCCGCGGCTGCGGCAGCTGTGCGCAAACGGGTCTTCAGGATGGAAAGCGGATTGCTGGCTGTGTGTGACATCGAGTGTTCTCCCTTGCCTTTGTGGCTTCTTGCAAAAAATTGAACCAATTCTAAAATTGAGTCAATTCTGTTTTTGTGGCAAGAGGCTGGGAATGAGCGGATTGCGGGCTAGGCAAAAGGCGGACCGGCACCGGCGTATCATCGAGGCGGCGGCCGAACTGTTTCGCGAGGCCGGCTACGAAGGCGCCAAGATCGAGGCGATCGCCGCGCAGGCCGAGGTCTCTGTCGGGACGATCTACAACTACTACGAGAACAAGGGTGACATCCTCGGCGCCATCGTCTCGCTGGAGGTCAACGAGGTGCTGAATGCCGGGCAAGGCGTCGTCGCCAAGCCGCCGGCCAATGTCGGCGACGCGCTGGACACGCTGGTCGGCATCTATATCGAGCACTCGCTGCACTATCTCAGCAAGGAGATGTGGCGGCAGGCGATGGCAATCTCGACGCAACTGCCCGACAGCCCGTTCGGCCAGGCCTACACCGCGCTCGACCGCGCCCTGACCGAACAGATCCGCGCCCTGATCGCCCGGCTGCAGGAGATTGGCCTGGTGCGCCAGGACATCGACGGTGCAGCGCTCGGCGAACTGATCTTCAACAACATGAACATGATGTTCATCGAATTCGTGAAGCGTGACGCGGCGAAGATACCGGAACTGCGCGCGGCGATACGGAGGCAGAATAGGATATTGGTGGCGGCGATTGGGGTGTGACACGTCAGGAGCAGGCAGGAGAAAGCGTCGCTTCCGCATAAGACCTGGTTTCAGACGCGGGTCGCCTCTTGAGTTGAGTTTGAAATCTGGTACAACCTAGGAGGGCATAATAGGGGGAGGGGTAAATGGGGACGTTTTCAGTCTGGCATTGGGCGATCTTGCTGCTGTTGATCGGTGTGCCTGTTTTCCTTGCCGTTCGATCAGCCGCGAAGCCGTCACAGAATCCTGAGGCTCTTGTGGGCTTCGGCGGCTGGCTGATGCTGCTGGCTATCGGTCAGGCAGTGTCACCATTGCGGACGCTTGCCGACTTCGCCAATTCGACCGACGGCTACCAGCAACTCATGACCCTCTCGAATGGGCCGCTGGCGGTGTATGGCGAGGTTGCCCTCAATCTGGCGTTTCTGGCGCTTCAGCTGGTTGTGCTCGTTTCGATGCTGCGGCGTAGCCGCCGCTTTCCGCAATTGTTTCTGCTCCAGTGGCTGGCGATTCCCGTCGTGTTTATCCTGGACACGATCTGGGTTGCGTCAGTTCTGGGCGTTCCGGTGAGCCTGGTGCTCGCAGGCGATGCGCTGGTGGCCCCCATAGTCTCGTTTGTGGTGACAGGGCTCTGGGTCGCCTACGTCTACAAGTCTGTCAGGGTGCGGAACACGTTCACCAGGATTGGGGCATCCGCCCAGGTTGCGAGCGCGTCATAGAAGGCAGCCCAATTTGGGATATTTTGGAGCATCGGGGCTCGACGAACTGATCTTCAATGACATGATGTTCATCGAGTTCGTGAAGCGCGACGCGGCGAAGATACCCGGAGCTGCGCGCGGCGATCCGCAGGCAGAACTGGATTTTGGCGGCGGCGATCAGGGTGTGACCTCGTGCACCACTATGTCGTCATCGAACCTGGAATGGCCAAATCCCGAGCCGAATGACCGCAGCTGTCGTCCGTGACGGCTGCGAGCTTTTGGAAGGTCTTTATTTCGGCCTCGTTTATAGGTGCTGCCCGCGCTTTCGCCTGGAGATCAGCCAGGCGCGCCACGAGGGCTTGCGACGTCTCGACTTCAGGGCTCATCATTTTCATTGTCCGATTCAGTGGCGATTGACGAGCACAACCCGCCGCCATCCCTGCCGGCGGGCGTGGCCGGTTCGAAGTTTCAGTCGTAGACTTTCACAATCTTGCGTGTGCTCGGGTCCACCAGAACCGTTCGGTTATCGACCACAGTATAGCGGTATTTGACGTTGGGAACCTCGTGGAGCTCGACCGTGTCTGGCAGAGCCGTGCCGACGTTCAGCTCCACCCCCGGAAGCTTCACAGAAGCCAAGGGTTGCTTCTTCACGTATTCGCGCACGACGGTGTCCTGTTTCTGTGTGATAACCACATCCTGTGCCGCAACCGCGCCGACGCTGGCCAGCAGCAAGAGCGCCGCAGCGGCGCTGCTTAGGTGCATCCTCATTGTTTTTCTCCTCTTAACCTGGCGGCAGCACGATCGGCTGGCCACCCGAACACGTCGCCAGGCCAAACGTTCCTCATACGGGCTTCTGGCTGAACCCGCGCAGGACCAAAGTCTGATTGGCAAACGCAATGGTCTTACCCGTTGGGAGTAGGCGGAACGGCTTAGGCCTAAAGGTTGTTGTCTCTCCGAATTCGGAGAGAAACAGTGGAAAAAAGTGTCGGCCAGGCGCGATGGTTGCTCGCACCGATTTTGGCAACAGCCATCACCTTCCTGGTGATGGGAATAGTCCTTGGCTGACATGGCTTGGATCGGCGCAGCTACGTCCCTTCCTGCGCGGATAGGACCCGTGAGCCGCTTTTGGCGGCTGGCGGGTCCTGTATTTCACCGTGCGCTGGGCTGCTCATTCGGCAGCGCGCGCTTTCTAGCTCATGTACCTTGGGAGGTTTATTATGGATCGGCGATCCTTCTTGACTGCAATGTTTGGTGTTGCCGGGGCAGCGGCCCTTGCAAGCGCTGTCCGCCCAATCGACGCAATGGCGGGTGTTCCAGGAGCCGGACGCGGCATCCTCGATGAACTTGAGACGCCACAAACAGCGACCTTTGACGAAGATGCACAGGCAGAAGTGCAGCAAGTCTACCATCGGGACTGGCACCACCGTCCCCACCGCCGCCGCCGGCGAGGCTGGAGACGGGTTTGCCGCAGTTACTGGCGGCATGGTCGCCGCCGCGTCCGGTGCTACCGCCGACGTGGTCCTTCGGTCGTCCTTCGATTTTAACTAGTTTTCCGCCTTGGCCCGTTCCGGCTCACGCGCCGAGAACGGGCCGCTTGGATTCTTTGGTGAACGATAACAATGACATTGGTCCAGAGATCGAATGAGAGTGGCAGCGCAAACCAACCGGGAAATGACAATGATGATCATGCGCCCGGGTTTGCGGACGCCGTCTCGTTGCCGGACGAGGAAAACATTGCCGACCTTGTCAGGCGAACAGAGCGCATGGCCATTTTGGTGGTTCTAGGAATGGGCGGCTGGTTGATGTTAGTCCCCGCCATTTACCTTGTACTGACCCACGGGATATGAACGGCTTTCGGTATCGCGGCGGCTGACTGCAGCATGTCTGCAGAAGCTAACGCAACATCCATGCGCGTCCAAAGTTGAATTGCGGGAGCATCGCATCGCGGCTTCCGCACCCCGTTTCCTGTATCGGCAATATGGGGACGGGCTGTTTTGCTGGCGCGAGGCACAAGTGTCTGGAACCACCTATTATAGTGGTCCACGTCCGGCGTGCTGGGAAAGCGCTCTCATCCAACCAGCCGCGCATACTCGGCCTCCGGTTTGCCGTAGGTGCCATTTGCGCAAGCCGCAAGGCCGCTGCGGTCCCTGATATGCACTTCGCCACGTCGAGAATAGATGAAACCGCGCCCTTCCAGCACTTGCAGTCCAACGGTAACCCCTGGGCGTCTTGCTCCAAGCATGACGGCGAGAAACTCGTGGGTGATCGCAAGGCGTTCGCCGTGGACCCGATCGTCACACATCAGAAGCCAGCGCGCCAACCGCTCTTCAAGGTTTGATTTTGCGTTGATCAGGGCCGTATAGCTGGTCTGGATGTGGAAGTAGTGGACATAGCGCAACAGGAACAGGCGCAACGTTGGGCTGTTCGCAAGGGCCTCCTTGAAGGGCTCGGTTCCGATCCTGAAAGCGCTGCCGGGCGACTGAATGTAACATTGATGCGCCGCATAGTCAGCGCCCATCACGAGCGCGGAACCGGTCATTCCCTCAAAGCCGACAAGACCTACCTCGGCCTCCTTACCTGAAGCCGTCGCGACCACGGAGGCAATGCCGTCTTCCATGAAGTAAACCGTCTCGATCTCCGAATCGGCTTTCTCCAAGGTCATTTTCAGCTCGAGGTCACACAGTCCAAGGTGTGGCTGCAAAAGCCCCAGGTCACCAGGGTTAAGCCGACGCAACAATTGGTTCTTATAGGAAGCGTTCTCTGGATTGGTCATAGCTCAATCCCGCTTGGGGCAAGAGCTTTCCAATCTCCCTGCCGTCCGCGCCCGTAAACACGTGCAGACGATTTGGAGAAGATACGCCCTCTGGCGCGCGATTGACAGTGAAATGCGACCTGATGCACGGCGTCCCCCCAGCCGCCGAATTACAAAACAGGGGTGTACAAAGTTAAAGGGTTGGAATCGTACAGAACTCTGCTTCGTACGAATCCGACAATTTCGTGATCGCGGCCAACGCCGGCATGATGTGCATGGTTATCGATGTCGAGGTAGAGCGACGAGAAGGCGACTGGCAGGACCGACTGGCAAGGCGAAGGCTGTGCTCCATAACGGGTCAAACAATTTGGCATCTAAATTGCTTTGACGGGTATGGGGTGGGCGAGAGCCCGTCGCTTCGCAAATGGAGCGGCGGGTCTACTCTACCTGCGACTGTCGAATGGCCACAGCAGCAGGATGTACCCGCTTTTCAGCAGAAGCTAACGGAACATCCGTGCGCGTCCAAAGTTGGATTGCAGGAAGCACCGCATGCCGGCTTCCGCAGCCCGTTTCGTGTCACCGGCAATGTGGGCGGAACGGGCTGTTTTGCGTCGGTACGCGATTTATCCAAGCGGTGACTACTTGTGGGTAATCCAGTCCAACAAGCCTGCGTCAACCTGCTCGCACCCGACATATTCGCGGACCAAGCTTTCAGCCAGGTGGCGCCATTCACACGCGGGAACGCTTGTTTCCCTTACCAGGTTTCGAAATGCAGAGCGGAGAATGTCGGCATCGAAGGCCGAGACGGCAACAGGATCTGGATCCGGATCTTCCCAACCTCGGGCCAGGTCATCGCGGTGACGTTGGCGAAGGCCCTTGAGCAGTTCGCGCGAGGCCTCGATTGCGCGTCGGGAGTGATCCATATCCCGGCGAAACGAGGCAGTTCCGGCCAGGGAATGGTGCCGCAACCGAAAGCTGGTTTCGATAGCCGCGCGTGCGACTTCCATATGCGTTTCAACCATCGCGGCCTCCCTTGCTGCGAAGGGATTTATTTACTCTCTTCTCACGCGTGACCCAAGAAGGATTCAACGTACGGTTTGATACGCAAGGGCCGCGCGCAGATGGGCGCGGATCGCGGCGGCGTCTCTAACGAGCATTCGGGCGTGAGTAAGCTGTTCAAACAAGACGTGCATTCGCGTTCGCTCATGGAATCCGCTGTTACCAAGCTCAACGGGATATTACGGGCGTGAAGCCGGTAACTGCCGAGGTCACCCGTTGGAAGTTGATGGGCCTGGGGGCCTTGGGCGTCACTGGCATGGCTGCGGCGGCGCCGGCCTCGCTTGTCACAGCCTATTGGGCGGATATCTGGCGCGTGCTGCGGGGCGGGTGATTGATATCACGCGGCAGGGGCCAATGCCTCATCTATTTACCGTGCGGCTCCAACCTTTGGCGGTCGGCCTCAGCGGCATGCCAATCTCGGTCAATCGAACCTTCTGCTGCCTTGTGGAAATATTGAGAACACACGAGCCAGCCTTTAAGTGGTCGAAGCAACAATATGCATGCCCCGATGGTCAGGGGCAGGCTTGTGAGAATGTGTATCCAGAAAGGTGGCTCGAACCGCAACTGAAGCCAAAGAGCAAAGGCAAGGGATCGACATTGAGAAAAATGCAGGCCCATCAGCCGGGTCGGCAAAGGAAAAATCGAGCCCACAGACATCACAACGTGGAGCAAGCTTCAGGTAACCTGCGAACAGGTGTCCCTGCTGACACCGTGGGCACTGGCCCTTGAAACCGGTCAGGATCGGGTTTGTGGTTTCGTTGTAGTCAGTCATGACCGGCAACGCGGCAGACTCGGCATAGTTCCGGTCCGCTGTGGATGGGCGCCCTTAGCGCGATGTCATCCAGGACAGGAGGCGGGAGCTCGACGAACTACCAATGCGGGTTGGAAAAAGCGGCAGCGTGCCCGCTGCCGGTCGAGGCACCCAAGCCCCGGCCGGTCCGCCTCTGCCCGGAAGTGGGGGCGGCCCCACTGAAACTCCGATTTTTGGTCAAGGGAACCTGGTTCTGAAAATGAAGTTTGGTTGTTAGCTTGGCTTAGCCCCCCGGCCAAGTGGTCTCGAGGCAGGGCCCGTCATTGCTGATCAGTGACGGGCCTTCGCGTTGACGCTGCTACGCCAACCCTCTGCCAATGACGCAACCGCCAAGGCCTTGTTTGGGTCCGACTAAAGCCCGATGCCGAGGCGCAAAGGTCTGACCCCTGAAACAACACAGCCTTTTCGACATTTGGAACGTGGCCGTCGATCATCGTCCCTTCATCGCCGGTTCGTTGATTACCCGCCACGGCTCGCTTGGCGTGGCGGGTAATCATTCACGGAGAGCGCATGCAGCTTGGCCAGATCATTGCGAACGCATTTGCAGCGGGTTTGGTCGCCGTCCTGATAGCAGTCGCGTTCCTGATCTTCGGAAAGCCGCTCTGGCCTGAACGAAACGTCCGGATGGTAATCATCCCGCCCGTCCATCGAATGACGACCACCGCCATTCACAATACGGGACCCGACCTGCCAACCAAGTTTGATTTGAACATTGTGCGGCCGAGACCGCTTACCAATGAAGGGACATGAGGGCTGCCCGATGATTTAGGGGTTCTTAGCGGCAGCGCGCCCCGCGCTGCTGGTCGAAGAAAGGGCAACCTTGGTCGGACCCGCATCGGTACTCACCCAAGTGGTCCGGGCCTACTTGATGGAACATCAGGTAATGCTAATGGTTATGGCTTGGCAGGGACCGCCCTCCCGGCACGTCCTCCTTGGACACGCCCGCTGCTGCCGTGAATGGGGCAGCGGGTGGCAGTTCAGAACCGATCCTCAACCACCTCGCTGAACGGCATCACGAGCACCGTTCTGCCGCTCTCGTCCGTGACTTCGAAGCTGCAGTCGAACCAACTGCGCATCGTGTCCATGCGAGTGTTGAAAACGAGATCACGCGCGTTCGCCAATGCATGGCCGTGCACGGCGCTGTCATCGGCCAGTTCGTCGCCCTCGTGGTCGGGGATTAGCCTTCCCCGGCAGCGCACGTTCATGAAGTAGCGCAAGTGCCCCTCTCATTGCTCTCGCTTGATGGGGAACTGGAACACGTTCGAGTATTCCCTCTCGGCATAACCATAGGCCTGTCCTGCGATCGATTCCAGCTTGGCGCGATCCTTCAGCAGGATCTGACCACGCGTGTTCTTGATCGCACCGACGCCCTCCAGCATCTGCACCGCAAGGGTCACACCGGGGCGACGCGCGCCCAGCATGATGCTCATGAACTCATGCGTTACAGGCATGTCGTCCTGTTCCAGCCGATCATGGGTCATAAGCAGCCAGCGCGCCAGCCGCTCCTCGATGGAGTAGCCAGCATTGGCATACGCGGTCTGACTGACTTGCACGATGAAGGTATGCACGAAGCGAAGAAGAAGCTCGCGCAGCGTGGCGCTGTGGTCCATCGCCGCCTGAAGCTCGACCGCCCCGATACGGAATGCTTCACCCGCAGCCTGAACCATGCAGGTGTGAGGCGTGCGGTCGACGCCGAGCACGACAGAAATTCCCGCGAGGCCCTCTGATCCGACCATGCCTACCTCAAACCGTCCTTCCTCGGTGTCGGCGACAATCGAGGCAATCCCTCGTTCCGGGAAGGTTACATGCGTGATCTGCTGCTCCGCTTTGAACAAGTGTTCGCGGGCCCCCAACGTGACCGGTTCGAGATGCGGCGCGATGAGCGCGAAGTCATCTGGCGACAAAGACGTCAGTAGCCGATTACGGATGTGTGGTTGATGAAGCTGAGCCACGCTCTCGCCTCCCAGTTTGGGGCAAGAGCACCGCACCTCAGCTATCTCTCAGTCGCCTGCGCCCAAAAAGTTAGCAGGCGATGGAGATTTATCCTCCTGAAATCGATCAAAGGCTACATTTAAACGTCTAACCAGCCGTTGGGTACGATTCGTACAATGGCTCCGCTGCTATGTTGCGGGCGGGAAGAGACACGGCGCGCTGGCCTCTTCAAACCGTAAGAACTTTTTGTCGTCGGGTGAAGAACGCACATGAAACCGGATTGCGGCGGCGTCTCTGACTTCCATGCGAACATGAGCAATATCGTCGAGCAGCGCACGCATTCGGGCCCGCTCATGCGCAAGGCTGGCGCGCAGGGCACGTGCTAGCTCCAGGTCATTCAGCACGGTGTCAATGGCGTTCATAGGCGGGTCAAAAGCGAGGCGTAGGTTGGTTTCATACCAAGCCATATCACATCCAAGTTACCCTTTAGATGGAACTAAAGTTCTGTCCCGCCGTTGCTTTGGCCGATGTAGGGGGCCTCATGAGCGACATTGCTATTCTGGTCGTCGAAGACGAACCCCTGATCCTGCTCGACCTTGAAACAGCTTTGCAGGAAGCTGGCTTTCTCGTCGTAGGAGTGCCGAATGCCGAAGCCGCCGTGGAGGCGTTTGATGAGGATCCAAGCAAGTTCGCCGGCCTCCTTACGGACATTCGCCTCGGCTCAGGAGAATCTGGGTGGGAAATAGCCAGGCATGTAAGGCGAGGCAACTCAAGCCTACCTGTGGTCTACATCAGCGGCAATAGTGCGGATTTGTGGGGGTCTGAAGGCGTCCCAGACAGCGTGATGATCGTCAAGCCATTCTTCCTCCCCCAGATTATTACGGCGCTGTCGACACTGCTCAATCAGCAACACCCAACAGCAGCGAACGGAGGCGAACCCTCTCATTAGAGCAAGTCGGCGTATTGGAAGGCGAATACTGCTTCAGTGGGCGGATCACTATGTGCACCTACTTCGAAAGCCCCATAGCCCACCCCAGAGACAAGGCTAACGCGAACCCAATACAAACAGCCGCCAAGATCCACATTGTTGCTATCTCCGCTCGTTATGCGGGTAACAATGCAGAAAGCGATCAATGGTTGCACGCGGCCGCGCGGCGCTGCCATTCGCACTGTGCTGGTGCCCCCGGACGGAATCGAACCGCCGACCTTCGGTTTACAAAACCGCTGCTCTACCAGCTGAGCTACAAGGGCACGGCGCTCCGGTTAGCATATTTGTTGCGCCAGTAAAGACAAAACTCCGTTTTTCCCCGGCATGTCCCATGCGCTGTCGGGGCAGGGCATCCTGAAAAGCGCCGGATTGCTTCCTACATCTAGGGAAGGTGCAATCGCTTCGCGCAGGGGTGTCGCATGATCAGACTTGTCATCATTCTCCCTATCGTCTTCGTGGCCTGGATGCTGCTGGTGAAGATTATCAGCGATGTGAAGAAGGCCAATGTCGACTGGACCGGCGTGACCACCATCGTCGGTTTCATCGCGCTGGCGTTTTGGCTGCGTCACGTCACCGGCATGGGATGAGGGTGAAGAGAGGGAGTAGGGAGTAGGGAGTAGGGAGTAGGGAGTAGGCAGTAGGGGAGTCGCAACCCGTAGTCTGCGTTTCCCCAATCCCTAATTCCCAGGACCTATTCCCTCGTCCCCGGCCGCCGCTCCACAAAAAATCTGCAAAACCTTTCGAACCTTTTGCCGCGTCGCGCCGACTGATGCTCAGGGGCGAATGGGTCGCCTCGATCAAGGATCCAGGAGATCATCATGTTCAAGCGCACTCTTACCTCAGGCCTCGTCGCCATCTTCGTCGCCACCGGCGCGCTCGCCGGCACTGTCGGCACGTCGTCAGCCCATGGCATGCACGGCCATCACCACAACTACAACCATCACAAGAAGCACTTCAAGAAGTACTGGTGGAAGCACTACAACCATCACCACAACCATCACCACAGGCATGGCAGGGTAATCATTTTCCTTTGATGGAGGGACCCATTCTTCCAAGAGGGCGGCTTCGGTCGCCCTTTTCGCGTTGGGCGATCACTTTGTGAAGTGGGGACGGCAAAGCTGCCGATCTCCCCCTTTGCGGGGGAGATGTCCGGCAGGACAGAGGGGGGTGTGAAGGATCACCGGCTTCCCCATGAACTTTCTCTATTTTGTCCGTGCGGTTGCCTCGCCCTGATTGGTTGACAAGCTGGCGGGACAGCACCCCCTCTGCCCTGCCGGGCATCTCCCCCGCAAGGGGGGAGATCAGCCGCATCAACTTCTTCGCCAAGCTCTCGCAAGGTCGCCGTCAGCATGACCTCGGTCGATCCGATTTCCCCGATCGCAGAAAAATCGAAAAAAGATTCGAACCTTTTTCCTGGCCGCGACGACAGATGATCAAGAGGCGGATGGATCGCCTCGGTCAACGAAGCAAGGAGATCGTCATGTTCAAGAGCACACTCGTTTCCGGCCTCATCGCCACTGCAGTTGCCGCCGCCACGCTGGCCGGCACCGTCCAGCCCTCGGCCGCCCACAGCCATCACCACAACCGCGAAATCGGCATCGGCATTGCGGCCGGCGTCGGCGGCTTTGTCCTCGGCAGCCTGCTCGCCCAGCCGCGCACCGTCTATGTCGACGAAGGCGGCGGCTCATGGCACGTCCGCCGCTGCTATGACCGCTACGCCAGCTACGACGTCGACTCCGACACCTATCTCGGCCATGACGGCTATCGCCACTACTGCCGTCTCTGAGAGGAGGTGGCGTTTCAATCAGCCAGAAGAGGGGCGCCCCCGCAGCCCCTCTTTTCGCTGTGCTTGAAACGATCGGACCGTCAGGGCGCCCTGATGCCGCCAATCATCCTGGTCACCTCGGCGGCGGCATCGCGCACCAGCGGGCCGATCTCGGCCAGCCGCTCCGGCGTCACCCGCACCGTTGGTCCCGACACCGAAACGCCGCCGATCGGCTCGCCGAATTCGTTGAAGATGGCGGCTGCCACGCAACGCATGCCGGGGTGCCGCTCCTCGTCGTCGACCGACCAGCCGCGCAGCTTGATCCGCGCCAGATCGTGGGCAAGCGCCGAAATGTCGGACAGCGTCCTGTCGGTGAAGCGCTGCAGGCCTGCCTTGCGCAGGATGGTTCCGACGCGCTCCGGCTCGAGATGCGCCAGCACCGCCTTGCCGATGCCCGACGCATGAAAGGGGCTGCGCGTGCCCGGCCGGAAGAAGGCGCGGATCGCCTGGTGCGTCTCGACCTGGCTGACGAAGACCACGCAATCGTCCTCGGCGACGCCGAGATTGGCCGTCTCGCCGGTTCTTTCCATCAGCTCCTGCATGACGACACGGGCGCGGTCGACCAGTTTGCGGCGGCGCAGGAAGGCCGCGCCCATGCGGTAGGTCTCGACGCCGATCGACCAGAGCTGGTCTGATGTGTCGAATTCGACCATGCCGTGGTTTTGCAGCGTCGTCAGCATGCGGTAGGCGGTGGAGGCGGCAAGGCCGCTCTGCGCAGAGATCTCGCTCAGCGACAGGCCGCTGCCTTCCGCGACAATGGCCAGGATGCGCAACGCCCTGTCGAGCGACTGCACCGAGCTGGCCTCCGATGGCCCGTTGAAAGCGCGCGGCCGGCCGCGCTGGCGTTTTTCGGTCGTTTCCATGGCGCCATTCTCAGCCGATTTCGCCAACACACAATGAAAAAGTTTTTCACTCGATCGAAGGGATGAATTCCTGGAAAACGGAAAATCCAACAAAATCAGCATATAGCTGCCGTTTTCTAGAAATGAAAAAATATTCTGAAAAAATTGAAAAATAACCGGCGTGCTGACATCTTGGCCAATCCAACAATGACAAACCCGTGGAGGGCTGGAAAATGGCCAGGATGCGCGCTGTCGATGCCGCGGTTCTCGTTCTCGAAAAGGAAGGCATTTCCTGCGCTTTCGGCGTGCCGGGCGCGGCGATCAATCCGTTCTATTCGGCAATGAAGGCGAGGGGCACGATCCGCCATGTGCTTGCCCGTCACGTCGAGGGCGCCTCGCACATGGCGGAAGGTTTCACCCGCGCCAAGGCGGGCAATATCGGCCTGTGCATCGGCACTTCGGGTCCAGCCGGCACCGACATGATCACCGGGCTCTATTCGGCCGCCGCGGATTCCATTCCGATCCTGTGCATCACCGGTCAGGCGCCGCGGGCGCGGCTGAACAAGGAGGATTTCCAGGCCGTCGACATATCAGCCATTGCCGCGCCGGTCGCCAAATGGGCGGTCACCGTCATGGAACCCTATCTCGTCCCCATGGCGCTGCAGAAGGCGTTTCACCTGATGCGCTC
Organism: Mesorhizobium sp. M0088; assembly: GCF_040322895.1. NCBI lineage: Bacteria > Pseudomonadati > Pseudomonadota > Alphaproteobacteria > Hyphomicrobiales > Phyllobacteriaceae > Mesorhizobium > Mesorhizobium sp. M0088. The sequence goes on along the minus strand of NZ_JAMYUI010000009.1, from coordinate 8,537 downwards.
GTCACGTCCCGGCCCGGTGCTGATCGACCTGCCGGTCGACGTGCAACTCGCCGAAATCGAATTCGACATCGACGCCTATGAGCCGTTGACGCCGTTCAAGCCGGCCATGACACGCGCCCAGGCCGAAAAGGCGTTGACGATGCTCAACGCCGCCGAAAAGCCGCTGATCGTCGCCGGCGGCGGCATCATCAACGCCGATGCATCGGATCTGCTCATCGAATTCGCCGAAATTTCAGGCGTGCCGGTCATCCCGACCTTGATGGGCTGGGGCGCGATCCCCGACGACCATCGGCTGATGGCCGGCATGTGCGGGCTGCAGACCTCGCACCGCTATGGCAATGCGACGATGCTGGAAGCCGACTTCGTCTTCGGCATCGGCAACCGCTGGGCCAACCGCCACACCGGCTCGGTCGACGTTTATACAAAGGGCAAAAAATTCATCCATGTCGACATCGAGCCGACGCAGATCGGCCGCGTCTTCGCGCCGGATCTCGGCGTCGTCTCGGATGCTGGCGCGGCGCTGAAGATGCTGCTCGACGTCGCCACCGAATGGAAGACGGCGGGCAAGCTGCGCGACTGGTCGATCTGGGCGAAGGAATGCCAGGCCCGCAAGAAGACGATGAAGCGCAAGACGCATTTCGACCAGGTGCCGCTGAAGCCGCAGCGTGTCTATGAGGAGATGAACAAGGCGTTCGGCCGCGACGTCACCTATGTCACCACGATCGGCCTGTCGCAGATTGCCGGCGCGCAGTTCCTGCATGTCTACAAGCCGCGCAACTGGATCAATTGCGGCCAGGCCGGCCCGCTCGGCTGGACCTTGCCGGCGGCCCTTGGCGTTCGCGCCGCCGACCCGGACCGCACCATCGTGGCGCTGTCGGGCGACTATGATTTCCAGTTCATGATCGAGGAACTGGCGGTCGGCGCACAGCACAAATTGCCCTATCTGCATGTCGTCGTGAACAACGCCTATCTCGGCCTGATCCGCCAGGCGCAGCGTGGTTTCTCGATGGATTTCGAGGTCGATCTTGCCTTCGAGAACATCAACCGGTCAGGCGATCCCGAGGCCGGCTACGGCGTCGACCACGTTGCCGTCGCCGAGGCCATGGGCTGCAAGGCGATCAGGGTGCGCAAGCCCGAAGAGTTCGCTGGTGCCTTCAAGGAGGCGCAGCGGCTGATGAAGGAGCACCGGGTTCCGGTCGTGCTCGAATTCATCCTCGAACGCGTCACCAACATCTCGATGGGTACCGAGATCGACAAGATCACCGAATTCGAGGAGCTTGCCGAACATCAGGAAGATGCGCCGACAGCGATCGTGATGTTGGATTAGGAGAAAAAGAATGCCGCGGTTTTCAGCCAATCTTTCGATGCTCTTTGGCGAGCATGAGTTCCTCGACCGTTTCGATGCCGCCGCTCGCGCCGGCTTCAAGGGCGTCGAATATATCGGCCCCTACGACCATGCGCCCGATGTCGTCGCGGCCCGGCTGAAGAAGAACGGTCTGACCCAGGTGCTGTTCAATCTTCCGGCCGGCGACTGGGGCAAGGGCGAACGCGGCATTGCGGTGCTGCCGGACCGTGTGCCGGAATTCCGCCAGGGCATCGCCAAGGCGATCGCCTATGCGCAGGCGCTCGGCTGCCAGCAGGTCAATTGCCTGGCCGGCATCGCGCCGGCGGGCGCCGACCGCAAGGTGCTGGAGGATGTCTTTGCCGAAAACCTCGCCTTCGCGGCGGAAAAGCTGGAGCAGGCCGGCATCAGGCTGCTGATCGAGCCGATCAACACGCGCGATATTCCGGGCTTCTTCCTCAACTATTCCGATCAGGCCTCGGCGCTGATCGATCGCGTCGGCTCGAAAAACCTGTTCCTGCAATACGACATCTATCACATGCAGATCATGGAGGGGGATCTCGCCCGGACCATCGAGGCTAACCTTGGCCGCATCGCGCATATTCAGCTTGCGGATAATCCCGGCCGTCACGAGCCGGGGACGGGCGAGATCAATTATCCCTTCCTCTACGAGCATATCGACCGCATCGGTTATGCCGGATGGGTCGGGGCTGAGTACAAGCCGAAGGCCGGGACGGAGGCTGGCTTGGGGTGGCTTCGGAGTTGGCCGGGCAGGGAAGTGCTGCGGCGTAAGCACTAGGGGGCGTTTCACACAGTCATTTGGAGAACCACAATGGAAACCATCGGCTTCATCGGCCTCGGCATCATGGGCGCGCCGATGGCGGGGCATCTGCTGGACGCGGGTTACAAGGTCATCGCCAGCGACCATCGCTCCAAGCCGCCGGCCGATCTCGTCGCCAAAGGCCTGAAGACCGTCACCGGCCACGCCGCCGTGGCCAAAGCTGCCGACATCATCATCCTGATGGTGCCCGACACTCCGCAGGTGGCCGATGTGCTGTTTAGCGACAATGGCGTCGCGTCCGGCCTGGCCAAGGGCAAGCTGGTCATCGACATGAGTTCGATCTCGCCGATCGAGACCAAAATCTTCGCAAAGAAGATCAACGATCTCGGCTGCGACTATCTCGATGCACCGGTCTCGGGCGGCGAGGTTGGCGCCAAGGCGGCGTCGCTGACCATCATGGCCGGCGGCGAGGAAAAGCCGTTCGAGCGCGCCAAGCCCGTCTTCGAGAAGATGGGCAAGAACATCACCCTGGTCGGGCCGAACGGGGTTGGCCAGACCACCAAGGTGGCCAACCAGATCGTCGTCGCGTTGACCATTGAAGCCGTCGCCGAAGCGCTTGTTTTTGCATCGAAAGCTGGCGCCGACCCGGCCAAGGTCAGGCAGGCGCTGATGGGCGGGCTGGCGGCTTCGCGCATTCTGGAAGTGCATGGTGAGCGCATGGTCAAGCGCACCTTCGCGCCTGGTTTCCGCATCGAACTGCACCAGAAGGATCTGAACCTCGCGCTGGAGGGCGCGAAGGCGCTCGGCGTTTCCTTGCCCAACACCTCGACGACTCAGCAGCTGTTCAATTCCTGCGCGGCCAATGGCGGCGCCAAGGAGGATCATTCGGCGCTGGTCAGGGCGCTGGAGCGGATGGCCAATTTCGAGGTCGGCAGCGAGGCAGCCGACGCCAAGGGCAAAGCGGCATAGGTCAGGAGAGGGCGGCGCAACGTTCCCAAGCCGCAAACTCTTGGCCCGTCGAAGAACGGGTTCCGGCGTCTGTCGGAACCCGTTTCTCGTTTCGAGATATTTTTGGCTTAGCCGCGCTTCAAAAACGCCCGCGCCACGTAAAGGCTGATCGCCGCGGCATTCGACACGTTGAGCGAATGGATGGCGCCGGGCATGTCGAGCCGCGCCAGCGTGGTCACCGTCTCGCGCGTCTTCTGGCGCAGGCCCTTGCCTTCGGCGCCCAGCACCAAGGCGATCTTTTCTCCGGCAAAGCTCTTTTCGAGTTCGGCCGGCGCGTCCGAATCAAGTCCGATGGTGCGGAAGCCGGCCTCGTGCAACTGGCCGAGTGCGTCGGCGAGGTTCTTCACCTCGATCTGGTCGATGTGCTCCAGCGCGCCGGAGGCGGATTTCGCCAGCACGCCCGATTCCTGCGGGCTGTGGCGGGCTGTGGTGATCAGCGCGCCGGCGCCGAAGGCGACCGCCGAGCGCAGGATAGCGCCGACATTGTGCGGGTCGGTGATCTGGTCGAGCACCAGCACCAGCTTCGCGTCGCCAAGCGCATCGAGCCGCTTGGCTTTCAGCGGCTCGGCCTCGATCAGCACACCCTGATGCACGGCGTCCGACCCGGTGATCTTGTCGATGTCCCTGGGTTCGACCAGTTCGGTCTTGAAGGGCAGGGCGGCGAGATCGGCGATTTCGAGGCGCTCGGCCGCGTTGCGCGTCACCAGCATCTTCCTAATCTTGCGGCGCGGATTGTCGAGTGCGGCGCGCACGGTGTGCAGGCCGTAGAGCCGCACCAGGCCATCCGCGGCATTTTCGCCCGGCGGAACCGGCTGTCGGGGCCGGAACGCCGGCGCGCCGCCGCTTTTCTCGTCGCGATAGGCGCGGCGCAGCTTGGCGTAATGGGTGTCTTTGGGGGTGTTGGTTTTGTCGCTCATGGCTGGCTTCTATAGCTGTGTCCTCCGGCCAAGGATATGGCCCGCCGTCACAGCCGGCGAACAGAAACGAAAAACCATGGTTGCGCGGTTGACACCCAATGGGCTTGCCGCCATAAGGCGCTGCGCTGGTTTCGGAGAACACATAACTCGGGTCCGGATCGGCGTGAATGCCTCGTTGCATGGCTCCGGCGGCAGACTGGAGAGGTGCCCGAGTGGTTAAAGGGGACGGACTGTAAATCCGTTAGCTTAGCTTACGTTGGTTCGAATCCAACCCTCTCCACCACTGCCGGCCCGGAAGCCCTGAAACGCGACAAGAATCGGACCGAAAAGTGCATGGCGCTTTTCGGATGAATCCGGTACTTCAGGTAAGGCGCGGGTATAGCTCAGTGGTAGAGCAGCAGCCTTCCAAGCTGAATATGCGGGTTCGATTCCCGCTACCCGCTCCAGACACTCATCCCATCACCGGCAAGCCGAGACACTGCGCACGAGGCGCAGCGCTCCAATTGTCGTGGCCGTGCCGCCTCAGCTGTTGAACGCGGTGGCGACCTGGTGCTGCTGCGGCACCTGGCCGTTCGGCGTCAGTCTGTCGACGATGCCGGGCAGGGCGGTGGACAGTTGCTTGAGCAGTTCCTGCTCGTCCAGCCCGGTCCGTTGCGCGATCTCGCGAATGATCTGCGGTCCGATCGCGGCGCCAAGATCGTTGGCGTTGATCGGCTGGTTCTGCCCGGTGCCGACCCAGGAGTCGGCGGCATTGCCGTGGCCGGCATTTCTGAGCTTGTCGAGCAGGCCGCCCAAGCCGCCAGCCAGGCCACCATCGGCGGATGTGGTTTCCGTCGGGACGGGAACGGGGGCGGTCGGAGCGGGCGCGGGAGACTGTTCTGGCGCTTCGGCACTTCTGCCGCTCAGCATCTTGCCGACCAGCAATGCGCCGAGCGCGATCATCAGGGGTTTGGTGATGTTGCCGCCGGGAACGGCATTGTCAAAAAGTCCCATAGTGGATCCTCCATAGCGACCAAGGCCCGACCCCTCCTCAACAATGAAGCATTCGGGCGGAATTTCAAGCTGGCTTGAGGTTTTGACAATCCTATGAAAATGTTCGGCTGGCGAGGGGATGGAGAGGAAAAAATGGGTATCATCAGCTGGATCATTCTCGGCGTGGTCGCCGGCTTCATAGGCAGCAAGATCGTCAACAAGACCGGCCAGGGTGTCGTAATGGACATCGTGCTGGGCATCGTCGGCGCCATTGTCGGCGGTCTGATCTTCAGTGCCTTCGGCGCGTCAGGCGTCACCGGCCTCAACATCTACAGCCTGATCGTTGCCGTCATCGGCGCGGTGGTCGTTCTGTGGGCCTACCATCAGTTCAGCGCAAGGCGGACGCTTTAGGCGCCTGCGGATCGTCTGAGGTTTCGAGTTTCTGAAGGCAAGACCGGCTTCAGGCCGGTACGTGCAGCGGCTCGTCTATGGCATCAGCACTGCATCGGCGGCGACGAAAAAGATCAGCGTTCCGGCGATGAACACCGCCCAGCCGACAAGCGACTTGCGGATAGCGGCCTTGTGCTCGGCGTCGGAGTTGTTGTTTTGGTCAAAATCGGTCACGGGGAACTCCGCTGGCTGATTGATCATGTCGTCGTCGATCGAACGTTGCTTCGCCGATTAGACGATCTTTTTCGGCCCGGCAACGCCTCGTGAGCACCTGCCTGGGTGCCAAGGTTACGCCACGACGGCCAGCCGGCGCTGACGCTGATCCAGCGACACGATGGTCAGCCCGCTGCCGATGACCAGCAGGATGCCGCAGATCGCCAGCGCGTTGGGGAATTGCCCGAACACCAGCAGGCCGGAAATGACCGCCCAGACGGTGAAGCAATAGTAGAACGGCGCCACGGCGCTGGTCGGTCCGATGCGATAGGCCATGAAGATGAAGAAATGGCCGAAGATCAGGAAAAATCCGGCGCCGGCCATCAGCAGCAGGTGATGTGCCCCGGGCATGACCCAACGCTCGGAAACCAGATGCGCGGCGCCGGCGCCGATCAGCACCACCACGACCGCGGAAATCGCCACGATCATCCCCGGCACCTCGGCCGCGACCCGCCGGCCGGCAAGGTCGCGCGCCGCCGCAAATGTGGCATTGCCGAGCGCCAGCAAGGCGTAGACCGAAATGCCTTGCATGGTCGGCTGCGCCACCATCAGCGCTCCAACGAAGCCGAGCCCGATCAGCGCCATGCGCCGGCCGCCGATACGCTCGCCAAACAGGATCGAGGAGCCGACCAGCATCAAGAGCGGCGTGATCTGTCCGAGCGCGGTAGAATCGGCGATCTGCATGTTGGCGAGCGCGACGACATAGCAAAGGATCGCCGCCAGCTCGAGCATGTTCCGGCTCAGGACGCGCTTGTCGAAGATCAGCGGGATCTGCTTGCCGTAGCCCAGCGCGAACAACAGCGGGAAGCCCCAGAGGGCTGCCGCGGCACCGCGCAGAAACAACACTTCGTAGGACGGCAGGCCTGCCGTCGCGAGCTTCATCATCGTGTCGTTGACGAGATACGACCCCGTCGAGACGATCATGAACAGCGGGCCGCGGATAGAGGCAGGGATGAAATGCATCCGGCCACAAGATCAGAGGCGGGTGGTGGCGGCAAGAGGTGCCAATGGGGCAGCGCCGCTCAACAACGCCACCAATTCGCTCTGACGGCCGGTGCCGGTCTTGTAGAAGACGCGCTCAAGGTAGGTACGGGCGGTTTTGACCGTGATCCCGTGGTCAAGTGCCGCCGCTTTCAGCGGACGGCCGGATACCAGCGATGCGGCAAGCTTTGCCTCGGCCGGAGACAGATCGAAGAGCGCGCTCAGAATTTGCGGCGACGGCTCTTGGTTGCCCATGCGGATCGACGCTGCAACGACAAGGATGTTTGCACCTGCGAATATGTCCCTTGCCGATCGGCGAAGCGGCAACACATGCAGGACGACAGCGGGCTGATCGATCGTCTGGCGAACGGGAATGGACCTGACGATTGGCACGATGGCAGCCGAAGTGCTCCTGACTGCCTCCTGGAACAGCAAATCGGCTTTCGGATCGCCGATTGCCAAGCCGTCATACGCCAGCGGCTGAAAAACGGATGGCAACGCATCGAACAGTCCGTTGGTGGCAACCACCTGTCCGCCGGCCGACATGACTGCGGCGGGAAGCCCAACGCTCTGCAAGGCCGACACGGTGGCCAACGCCCTCTCCAGGCCAAGCCTTGCCGCAACAAGCCCGGCGCGGGCAAGATGAGGGCGAAGGACGTTGAGCGAGGCGATGGAGGTTGGGTCATGCGGACCGTCCTGCAGACGACGCTCCACACTGTAGATCACGACCTCGCCATTGGTCATCGGTATGACCATGCCGGTTTGCCAGCCCAATCCGTACCTGATCAATTCGTGTCTCATCGGATCGGTTTCCAATTCGTCCGGACTGAAGAGTTCGACGTCGCGAAGAAACCCATCGACACTAGGCTTCCAGCGCAACGGACGATCGTTGTTTCGCCACGCGTCGGAAGAGAATTCAATCAGCGCATCCATAATCGATGCCGATGCCGCAAACCGCGGCGGATGAGCCTCGCTGGCGACCAGCAAGGCGCCGCCTACCGATCCCGACATCGTGCTCAAGCCGTCAAGCACCACCGGCCACAGCTCTGGCACGAATGCGGCTTCGTAGATTCGGTCGATCAGATCTTCCATGAAAGTTGCCCCTCAATCGGCACGGGAACGAACGATCCGCCCAGCCATCACGCTAGCGATATGAATGACCTGTATCGGCTGAGCAAACCAGATATTCGCCATATCGACAAGCGCCCGATCCTCGGCTTCGGATCCAGTATGCAACGCCCATTCCATTTGACGGTTCGCCTTCCTATATCTGCGTCTCATCCCGCAATCGGATCGATGGTTCGGACTGAGTGAGACGGCACCCGGCCAAAAGACGCTTGTGTTTTTTGGCCTTTGTCGCTAATCGCCCCGCATTCGACTGAACTGAAGGTCTTCGACCGAACTGAAGATCCGGGCCGTCCAAGGAAAGAGACAATGGCAAAAGGTAAATTCGAGCGTAACAAGCCTCACGTGAACATCGGCACGATTGGCCACGTCGACCATGGCAAGACGTCGCTGACGGCGGCGATCACTAAGTATTTTGGCGAATACAAGCGCTACGACCAGATCGACGCTGCTCCTGAGGAAAAGGCGCGCGGCATCACGATCTCGACGGCGCATGTCGAATACGAGACGGCCAACCGCCACTACGCTCACGTCGACTGCCCCGGCCACGCCGACTATGTGAAGAACATGATCACCGGTGCCGCGCAGATGGACGGCGCGATCCTGGTCGTGTCGGCTGCCGACGGCCCGATGCCGCAGACCCGCGAGCACATCCTGCTGGCCCGTCAGGTCGGCGTGCCGTCGATCGTGGTGTTCCTCAACAAGGTCGACCAGGTCGACGACGCCGAGCTGCTCGAACTGGTCGAGC